>NZ_DAMAGC010000056.1:0-25359 GCF_031995405.1 Stenotrophomonas sp.
AGGGCGCGTACTTCGGCCGGCCACTGTGCATTGATCTGGTCGGCCACCATCTCGGCGATGAAGCCCGAGCTGCCGGCGCCGGTGAAGATGACCAGCTGGTCCGGCTGGCGCAGGGCCTGGCCGAGGAAGGCGTCGATACGCGCCTGCGCGCTGTCCAGGATCTCGGCCAGCGCCGTCCACATCTGCGGCTGCTGGGCGATTTCTTCGGCGGTATAGGCGCCGCCAAGGCGCTGCCACGCGGGCAAATCAGTGAGCAGAGAAGCGTCCATTCGCAATTCCTGTTGGGCGACCGCACCTTCTGTGTTTTCTTTCGAAATGTCAAATATCGAAAGATAAAGAAAAGCTGGATTGATCACACTTTCGCGTCGTCGGCAGGACGGCAAGAGTAAAGATGCCGCGCTGCGACATGGTTACACGCGACACGAAGCCCGCATTCAGCTGCCATATAGAAAGTGCTGCCGCGCAACAACTTTCGTTTACACTAAAATATCCTTCTATTTTCTTTGCAATTTATTGACATCTTTCGAGACCCTGCCCTAGAGTCGGCCGCACTGGTTGCAGATACCCGCTGATCGCGGGCTTGGGGGCAAGGTGGAATTCCGGGTACGACGCACGGGTTTGACGATCGCACTGCTGGCCGCGTTGGCGGTCGCCGCACCGGCGATGGCCGAACCGCTGGGCAACCTGCGCGGCATCACTGCCGCCCCCGGCAAGGACGGCAGCCCCGGCTGGACGCTCAGCACCGACAACGGCGTGGCGCTGCGCGTGGACCTGCTCGGCGCGGACATGCTGCGCATCCAGGCCGGGCGCAACGGCACACTGCGGCCGGCCGGCGACAAGGCTGCCCCGATCGTGCTGCCGCAGCCGGCTGCGAAGGTCGCCTTCCAGCTGGAAGAAGACGGCAACGAAGTGCGCATCCGCACCGATGCGCTGGTGCTGCACATCCAGCGCAGGCCGCTGCGGCTGGCGCTGGACCGCCGCGAGCACGGTGGTGACATCGCGCTGTGGCGCGAACTGCAGCCGCTGGACCTGGACAAGGACCAGAGCGTGCAGGTGCTGTCCAGCGAGGCCGGTGAACATTTCTACGGCGGTGGCCAGCAGAACGGCCGCTTCGAGTTCAAGGGCCGCGAGCTGGAGGTGTCCTACTCCGGTGGCTGGGAAGAGGGTGACCGCCCCAACCCGGCGCCGATGCTGCTCAGCTCGCGCGGCTGGGGCATGCTGCGCAACACCTGGAGCGATGGCAGCTACGACCTGCGCCAGGCCGACCAGGCCACGCTGCTGCATCGCGAAGACCGCTTCGATGCGTACTACTTCGTCGGGCCCAGCCTGCACACGCTGCTGGATCGCTACACCACGCTGACCGGCCGCGCCGGACTGCTGCCGCGTTGGGCGTTCTCCTACGGCGACGCCGACTGCTACAACGACGCCGACAACATCAAGAAGCCCGGCAGCGTGCCCGACGGCTGGAGCGACGGCCCCACCGGCACCACCCCGGACGTGGTCGACAGCGTGGCCAGACAGTACCGCGCGCACGACATGCCCGGCGGCTGGATCCTGCCCAACGACGGCTACGGCTGCGGTTACAAAAAGCTGCCCGAGACCGTGCAGGGCCTGGCGAAATACGGCTTCAAGACCGGCCTGTGGACCGAGAACGGCGTCGACAAGATCGCCTGGGAAGTAGGCACCGCCGGCAGCCGCGTGCAGAAGCTGGACGTGGCCTGGACCGGCAAGGGCTACCAGTTCGCGATGGACGCCAACCAGTCCGCGTTCAACGGCATCCTCAACAACTCCGACTCGCGTCCGTTCCTGTGGACGGTGATGGGCTGGGGCGGCATCCAGCGCTACGCGGTGGCCTGGACCGGCGACCAGAGCAGCAGCTGGGACTACATCCGCTGGCATATCCCGACCCTGATCGGCTCGGGCCTGTCCGGCATGGCCTATGCCAGTGGCGATGTGGATGCGATCTTCGGCGGCAGCGCCGAAACCTTCACCCGCGACCTGCAGTGGAAGAGCTTCACCCCGGTGCTGATGGGCATGTCCGGCTGGTCGGCCAATGCGCGCAAGCACCCATGGTGGTTCGACGAACCCTACCGCAGCGTCAACCGCGACTACCTCAAATGGAAGATGCGCATGACCCCGTACATGTACGGGCTGGCGCACGACGCCGCCACCAGCGGCGCACCGCTGCTGCGCGCGCTGATGTGGGACTACCCGCAGGACCCGCAGGCGTATACCGAAGCGCACAAGTACCAGTTCCTGCTCGGCCGCGAACTGCTGATCGCGCCGGTGTACCGCAGCCAGGCTGCCAGCCGTGGCTGGCGTCGCGACATCCACCTGCCGCCGGGCCGCTGGATCGACTACTGGGACGGCCGCCAGCTGCAGGCCGGCGCCGACGGGCGCTCGCTGGACCGCCCGGTCGACCTGGCCACGATCCCGGTGTTCGTACGCGCCGGGGCGATCATCCCGATGTACCCGGACATGCTCTACGACGGCGAAAAGCCGCTCGATGAAGTGACCTTCGACCTGTATCCGCAGGGCGAGGCCAGCTACACCCTGTACGAAGACGACGGTGCTACCCGCCGCTACGAAACGGGCGAATCCAGTACCCAGCAGATCCACGTACAGGCACCGGCGCAGGGCAGTGGCCCGGTGCAGGTGCGCATCGATGCAGTGCAGGGCCAGTACGCCGGCCAGCTGGCGCAGCGCCGCTATGGCCTGCGGGTACTGAGCCGCCAGCGCCCGAGCGCGGTCACGCTGGGCGAGCGCACGCTGCCGATGCTGGCCGACAAGGCAGCATGGCAGGCGGCCAGCGAAGGCTGGTACTTCGATGCCGGCGAGCGTCGCGGCACCGTGCACGTGCGCACTGCCCCGAGTGATATCCGCCAGCCCCTGCGCCTGCAACTGGCGCTGCCGGTTGCCGCCGCCGTAGCCGATGACGCCTACCCGGCTGCGCCCGAACTGGGCCGCGCGCTGCCGTCGGACAGCCTGCTGGTGGTCAACCGCCCGGCCGAAGAACAGGGCTACGAACTGGAAAAGGCCTTCGACGACGATCCGGCCACGTGGTTCCGCACGGTGCGCAACCAGGCGGTCAAGACCGGCGCGCACGAGTGGGTGGTCGGCTTCGGCGAGCGCAAGCTGATCGATGGCATCGAACTGGCCCCGCGCAATGACCAGCACTGGAAGAACGGCCAGATCCGCGACTACGAGATCTACCTGGCCGACAGCAATGGCGAGTGGGGCGAGCCGGTCAAGCGCGGCCGCCTGACCCTGCAGCAGGGCAAGCAGCAGATCGACTTCCCCGCCCATGCCGGCCGCCTGTTGCGCTTCCGCGTGTTGAGCACGCAGAACCCGGAAGGTGACGGCGCCAGCGCGTCCGATCCGATGGTGACCGCCGCGCAGGGCAGCGTGGCCCGCGCGGTGGATGCACTGCAGCCGCGCGATGTCGGCCCGATCGTGCTGTCCAGCTTCCATGTGCTCGAACACCAGCAACCTGAAAAACCGGCGCAGCAGCTGTACCTGTCGGCACTGCCGCTGCCGGCCGTGTTGCAGGCCAGCGTCGCCACCGACCATGCCTTCGGCGGCACGGCGGACATGCGCATGAACGGTCTGCACTTCCGCCGCGGCCTGGGCGTGAATGCCAGCAGCCGCATCGACCTGCAGCTGGGCGGCAGCTGGCGCCTGCTGCGCGCCGACCTTGGCATCGATGACCAATGCCGCGCCGCCGGTGGCATGCAGTTCCAGGTCTGGGGCGATGGCCGGCTGTTGTACGACAGCGGCCTGGTCAAGGCGCCGGGCGTGGTCAAACCGGAACTGGACGTGCGCGGCCTGCAACGCCTGAGCCTGCGCACGCTGGGCGCGCAGGGCCAGACGCCTGCGCAGGTCTGTGGCAACTGGGCCAACGCCGCCCTGATCGGACAGGAGGGCGATACCGCCAGCATCGTGTCGCCGTAAGCGCTCAACCGCCCGCTTCAAAACAGCTCTCTCCGTTTCCCCGACTGCGGCCTGCCGACCGCGGAACGGGGGACGTTTGCCCGAAAACACCCATCCACCGCCAGCCCCACGCTGCGGATCGAACAAGGAGACAAAGATGTTGACCGAACGCCATCGCCATCGCCGCATCACCGCTACCCCCTTGTCCATCGCACTCGGCCTGGCCGTTGCCGTGGTCGGCAGTGCCAGCGCCCAGGACGCCACGCCCGATCCCAAGGCCACCGAGCTGTCGCGCATCGAAGTGACCGGCTCCAACATCCGCCGCACCGACGTGGAAACCGCCTCGCCGGTGCAGGTGATCAGCAAGCAGGACATCGAGAACATGGGCGCGCGCACGCTGCTGCAGGTGCTCGACAACCTGCCCGCGGCCCGCCCGGGCCAGCAGGATTCGCGCTCGCTGTTCACCGGTTCCGACGGTGCATCGCAGGCCAACCTGCGTGGTCTCGGCGCGCAGGGCACGCTGGTGCTGCTCAATGGCCGCCGCCTGTCCTACTACGGTGCGCCCGCCGGCTTCCAGACCCAGTTCGTCAACATCGACGCGATCCCGGCGGCGGCGATCGAACGCATGGAGGTACTGACCGACGGCGCCTCGGCGGTGTACGGCACTGATGCGGTAGCAGGCGTGATCAACGTGATCACCAAGCGTTCCTACCAGGGCGCGGAGATCAACCTCACCACCGATAAATCCTCGCGGATCAGCTCCTACGGCGAACACCAGGGCAGCATCACCGCCGGCTTCGGCGACCTCGATGCCGACCGCTACAACGTCTACGCCTCGGTCAACCTGTACCGCCGCGCCGCGATTCCGCTGAGCGATTTCTACGACAAGCGCCCCAGCCAGTATTACGTCAACAACCCCAACTACCTGCCCAACCTGCGCCTGGGCACCGGCAGCAAGCCCGGCGAGTTCAACCCCGGCAGCTACTTCGCCTTCGACCCGGTCACCGGTCGCCGCGTGCAGGAAGCCGCACCGGGCTGCAACAACGTGCTCACCACCGAAGCGGCCGGCCCGCGCTGTATCTGGGAGACGTGGATGAACAACGAGATCGATGCCGGCGCCAAATCCGAGCGCAACACCGCCTACGTCAACGCTCATTTCCTCATTGGCGACAGTACCGAAGCCTTCGCCGAGGCGACCTATACCGACATCGACCTGACCGCCAACGGCGGCACCCCGCGCGCCTACGGCACCACCACCGGCAACCCGACCAGCTGGTTCTCGCGCAACACCGGCACCACCGTCAACCAGTTCCTGTACCCGTACCTGGGCCCGAACAACGAGTACAACCACGCCTCGCCGGAACTGCGCGCGCTGATGGGCGGCGTGGTCGGCCTGCAGTACCTGCTGCAGGACGTGGGCGCCAACCACTTCGGCCAGCGCAACACCGACCAGAGCTACCGCGTGGTGGCCGGCCTGCGCGGAGACGTGGGCGACTGGAACTGGGAAACCGCCTTCGCCACCGCCGGCAGCCACTCGGTCACCTACCAGACCACCAACGTCAACCTGGCCGGTTTCGAGAAGGCCTTCGGCCCGTACACCATCGACCCGGGCACCGGGCGGGTGATCATCTCCGACCATCCGGCGTACACGTTCGGTGAACTGAGCGAAGCCAACGCCGCATTGATCCGCGAGGCATTCCCCACCTTCGACATCCAGTCGTGGACGCGCCTGCACACCCTGGACGGCAAGATCGAAGGGCCGCTGTTCAACCTGCCCGCCGGTGAAGTGCGCGCGGCGTTCGGCTTCAACGCCAGCCGCGAAACCTTCTACACCCCCGGCAACCCGGACGCGGCCAACGGCCTGATCACCCAGCAGGGCGGCTCGTGGTTCGACGGCAAGCGCAACACCTATGCGCTGTTCGCCGAAACCGTGGCCCCGCTGACCGAGAAGCTGGAACTGGACGCCGCGCTGCGCGTGGACAAGTACCCCGACTTCAGCGCCAACCTGGCACCGAAGATCGGCCTGAAGTACCAGATGTTCGACCAGTTGATGCTGCGCGGCACGTATTCCACCGGCTTCCGCGCGCCCAGCCTGGCCGAGTCCGGCAACGGCGGCGTGTTCGCCCAGCTCGGCGGCTACCGCGACGAAGTACGCTGCAACGAGACCAACGCCATCGCCAACCTGCTGCTGAAATCCGGCCGCGGCGGTGATGTGGACCTGGGCAAGACCCTGCTCAACAGCGACTGCAGCCGCACCGTGGCGCGCATGACCCAGCCCAACCCGGACCTGAAGCCGGAGAAGGCCAAGATCACCACGCTCGGTTTCGTCTACGAGCCCACCCAGTGGCTGTCGGTGTCGGCCGACTACTGGTTCATCTACCGCAGCAACGAGATCGTCGCCCCGGACTTCACCCGCGATGAAGACATCATCGCCTCCACCCGCTCGCCGATCACCGACAGCGACCGCGCCAACCTCGCCGCGCTGGCGGCGATGTGCGCAGACCCGGCAAGCGGCGTCAGCTGCCCGGGCACGCTGCCCGGCTACAGCGTGGGCAACGTGGCCAGCGTGGTCGGCCAGTACAAGAACCGCGGCAAGACCCTGATCGACGGTTTCGATATCGACGCGCGCAGCCGCTTCACCCTGGGCGACTGGGGCAACCTCAACATCGGCCTGGCCGCCACCATCGCCAACCGCAACCGCTCCTACACCGATGCGGAAAGCGGCTGGTACTACGGCGACCTGGTGGGCTACTACAACAACCCGCGCCTGCGTGCCACGCTCAACGCCGACTGGACCTACAAGCAGTTCACCACCAGCATGTTCATCAACTACGTGGGCGGCACCAAGTGGGCGCTGCAGCAGATCGACGAGGAAGACAACAACCCGCAGACCTGCACCGCCGGCTACCTGCCGCTGGAGCAGAGCAAGTGCGATGGCGCCCCGTCGTGGTGGACGGCCAATCTCAGCGTGGGCTGGCGCCCGGATGACCACTGGAACGTCGGTTTCACCATCAAGAACCTGTTCGACCGCCTGCCGTTCTACGATCCGAACAGCTTCCTGGGCGATTCCAGCGACTACGCGACCATCTACGGCCGTGGTTACAGCCTGACCGTCGGCTACAAGTTCTGATGCACACCCCGCGCCGGTCCCGGCCGGCGCGATCTTCAAACGAGGTACTGTCCATGAAACGTAGGGAATTCATCGCCGCCAGCGCGGCCGTCGCCGCCACCAGCCTGCTGCCGCAGACGCCGGCCTGGGCCCGCGGGCGCAAGGTGCGCCTGGGCCTGATCGGCACCGGCATGCGTGGCCAGGTGCTGCTGACCGAACTGGTACGCCGCGACGACGTGGAGGTGGTGGCGCTGTGCGACATCGAACCGATCATGCTGGGCCGCGCCCTGGAGAAGGTGGCCAAGGCCGGCAAGCCGACCCCGACAACCTACGGCCAGGACCGCGACGTCAACGCCTGGAAGCGCCTGCTCGAACAGCGCGGCCTCGATGCCGTGATCATCGCCACGCCGTGGGAATACCACGCGCCGATGGCGATCGCCGCGATGCAGGCCAAGGTCGCGGTCGGCTGCGAAGTGGTCGCCGGCATCACCCTGCAGGACCACTGGGACGTGCTCAAGACCCAGCTGAGCACCGGCACCCCGTACATGCTGCTGGAGAACGTCTGCTACCGCCGCGATGTCATGGCCGCGCTGCAGATGGTACGCAAGGGCCTGTTCGGCGAACTGGTGCACCTGCAGGCCGGCTACCAGCACGACTTGCGCGGGGTGAAGTTCAACTCCGGCGATCCCAACCAGCCCTACGACAGCGGCGTGGAGTTCGGCGCCAAGGGCTGGTCCGAAGCGCGCTGGCGCACCGAGCACTCGGTCAAGCGCAACGGCGAGCTGTACCCCAGCCACGGCATCGGCCCCTGCGCCATGTACACCGGCATCAACCGCGGCAACCGCTTCACCCATATCAACGCCTTCGCCAGCAAGGCGCGCGGCCTGCACGACTACACCGTGGCCAAGAGCGGCGGCACCACCCACCCCAGCACCAAGGTGACCTTCAAGCTGGGCGACGTGGTGACCACCACGCTGGCCTGCGAGAACGGCGAGACCATCCTCCTGCAGCACGACACCTCGCTGCCGCGCCCGTATTCGATGGGCTTCCGCGTGCAGGGCACCAAGGGCCTGTGGATGGACGTCAACCAGTCCATCCACATCGAAGGCCGCAGCCCGCCGCACAAGTGGGAAGACTTCAAGACCTACCAGGACCAGTACGAGCATCCCCTGTGGAAGCAGCACGCCGATACCGCCGCCAGCGCCGGCCACGGCGGCATGGACTGGTTCGTGATCCATGCGTTCGTGGAAGCACTGAAGGCCCGCGCGCCCATGCCGATCGACATCTACGACGCCATCACCTGGAGCGCGATCACGCCGCTGTCGGAGCAATCCATCGCCAACGGCTTCCAGACCCTGGAATTCCCGGACTTCACCGCCGGGCTGTGGAAGCAGCGCAAGCCGATCTTTGCGTTCGACGGGACGTATTGAGGCAACCGTGCGCCGGCCGACGGCCGGTGCACGCGCCGGTCACGGCCGTGGGTCGTGACCGCAGATCCGCTTTGCTGCTGTCGCGAAGGGGTGTGTCTCAGGGTGCGCAATGTCCCGCATCGCGCAAGATCTGCAACGCCGTCTCATCGTCGCGCACTGCATCGCAGACCAGCGATCTGCCGTATTGCCCTGCGACCGCATGGGCGTCGGGCGAGCTGATCACCTTCACCACTACGGCCATGCAGGGCCGACTGATCAGCGACAGCAGCGTCTGCTGCTGCGCTGGCGGCAACGCCTGCAACGCCGCCGCCGCGTCTTCACTGACCGGCACCGCCGCAAGCAGCGCGGCACTCTCGGGCAGCCGAACAGCGGCGGCGCACTCGTGGATCTGTGGGGCAGGCACCTGCGCGGCCAGCACCGGCCCCAACAGGGTGCCCAACGTATCCACATCGAAGCGATCACGGGCCGCGTCGGCGATCTGATCCTGCTCGCCGGGCAGACCCATGGTTCGCAGCTGGGCAGTTATCGTTGCTGACGCGTTGAACAGCTTCAATACGTAGCGCATCAGCACCGCCGCGTCTTCATTGGTCGCACTGGTGCCCGCATGCATCGGCGCCACCGGAGCCGCCGCCAGCATCAGGGCACACAGCATCCTGGTCGCATTGCGCATCGTCGTCATTCCTTGAAGGTGGAGGAGGGCACGCCGGTTGTCGGCGGCCCAGGGCAGGGGAGTCTGGCCAGCATCCCGCACTGGGGCTTCTGGCGTAAGGACCGGCATTTCGGGCGGGCACACCAACGCGACTCGTCCCGGTTGGACCGCAGCCCGCCGGAAAGTGCTTCCCAGGACTCGCAGAGCAACCGGCCAACCCCGCACCCGGACACAGTCAAGCGCCGCACCGAAGGTACGGGTCGCCAAAAAAATCAAGGAGATGGTGCGCCCGGAGGGATTCGAACCCCCGACCAATGGCTTCGGAAGCCACTACTCTATCCGGCTGAGCTACGAGCGCGTTGTGTCCTGCAATCCCGGGCGCCGGTGCTGGCCGCCGAACGCCGTGGTGGCGCGGGACGAGCATTCTAGCGGTAAACGCGGCGCAGGTCTGCCCCCCGTTCAATTGCCCTGCACGGCAACGCTCGCGGCGGGGCTTGGCGGTATCCTTTGCGCATGGCTTACGAACGTTTTGAAGTCCCCGCCGACGGCACGCCGTCGCGCTGGGGCCAGTACTGGAAACTGATGCGCGCCGATCGTCCGATCGGCACCCTGCTGCTGCTGTGGCCCACCTGGTGGGCGTTGTGGCTGGCTGCCGGCGGGCTGCCGTCGTTGTGGACCCTGTTCGTGTTCAGTGCCGGGGTGTGGCTGACGCGTTCGGCCGGCTGTGTCATCAACGATTACGCCGACCGCTGGCTGGACCCGCACGTCAAGCGCACCAAGGACCGTCCGTTGGCCAGTGGCCGGGTGTCCGGGCGCGAGGCGCTGGTGCTGTTCGCGGTACTGATGCTGGTCGCCTTCGCCCTCGTGCTCACCCTGAACGCGCTGACCATCGGGCTGAGCTTCATCGGCATCTTCCTGGCCGCCAGCTACCCCTACCTCAAGCGCTACACCCACCTGCCGCAGGTCTACCTGGGCATGGCTTTCGGCTGGGGCATCCCGATGGCCTTCGCCGCCGTGCAGGGCGAGGTACCGGTGATCGGCTGGCTGCTGTATGGCGCCAACATCCTGTGGTCCACCGCGTATGACACCTGGTATGCCATGGTCGACCGCGACGACGACCTGAAGATGGGCTCGCACTCCACCGCGATCCTGTTCGGCGACCTGGACCTGGTCATCCAGGGCATCCTCTACGCGCTGTTCCTGGGCACGATGGCCCTGGTCGGCACCCGCGCCGGGCTGGGCGCCGCCTATTGGCTGTCGCTCGGCGTGGCCGCCCTGCTGATCGTCTACGAATTCATGCTGTGCCAGAAGCGCGAACGCGACCGCTGCTTCAAGGCCTTCCTGCACAACAACTGGGTAGGCGCCACCCTGTTCGCCGGCATCGCCGCCGCCCTGGCGTTCCACTGAAGACAGGCCAAGCCCGGTAGTGCCGAGCCACGCTCGGCAGCCCGTAGCCCAACAGCGCCAAGCCCCGGTAGTGCCGAGCCACGCTCGGCAACCCGTAGCCCAACAGCGCCATAACCCGGCAATGCCGACCTCTCACCGGCTGCCGACCCTGCCAGGAGCCGCCCACGCACCACCGGCACCCTCGCACCCAACACCCACCGCGCCCTAAGACCAATAGGCGACTGACAGCACGCCCGCCAACCCACAGAATCCCCCCATTGAATGACCTGGGAGAGGCCAATGGCCACGTCGACAACGATTCGGGACGGCTTCATGGCACGCGCAGCCCTGCGCTCGGCCGCATGGGCCGAAAAATGGTTTCCCGACGCCTACGTGTTCGCCGTCCTTGGCGTCATCATCGTGGCCGGTGCCGCGATGGGCTTCGGCGCGACCCCACAGGCCACCGCCAGTGCGTTCGGCGAGGGCTTCTGGAGCCTGATCCCGTTCACCATGCAGATGGCCTTCGTCGTCATCGGCGGTTACGCGCTGGCCACCGCCCCGATCGTGGCGCGCTTCATCGACCAGCTGGCGCGCGTGCCGCGCACCGGCCGCGGCGCGGTGGTGTACGTCGGCCTGATCAGCATGCTGGCCTCGCTGCTCAGCTGGGGCTTCTCGCTGGTCTTCGGTGGGCTGTTGGTGCGCGCGCTGGCCCGCCGCGAAGATCTGCAGATGGATTACCGCGCCGCCGGCGCATCGGCCTACCTCGGCCTGGGCGCAGTCTGGGCGATGGGCTTGAGTTCTTCGGCCGCGCAGCTGCAGGCCAACCCGGCCAGCATGCCGCCAGGGCTGGTGGAGATCACCGGCGTGTTGCCGTTCACCGAAACCATCTTCCTGTGGCAGTCGATCGCGCTGACCACCGCGTTGATCCTGGTCTCGCTGCTCATCGCCTGGCTCACCGCGCCGGGCCCGGCCACCGCCCGTACCGCCCGCGCGTTCGACGGCGCCGCCCAGGCCGAGCCGCAGCCGCTGCAGCCCCGTACCCGACCGGGCGAATGGCTGGAATACAGCCCGCTGTTGACCGTGCTGCTCTCGCTGCTGGCCTTCGGCTGGCTCTTCGGCGAGTTCGCCAGCAAGCCGCTGGTGAGCGCGATTGCCAACCTCAACACCTACAACTTCCTGTTCATTTCGCTCGGCCTGCTGCTGCACTGGCGGCCGCGCAGCTTCCTCAACGCGGTGGCCAAGGCCGTGCCCAGCACCACCGGCGTGCTCATCCAGTTCCCGCTGTACGGCGGCATCGCCATGATCCTCACCCACGCGGTGGGCAGCGGCGATGAAACGCTGGCGCATCGGTTGTCCAGTCTGTTCGTGCACATCGCCACCACCGATACCTTTGCCCTGGTGATGGGCGTCTACTCGGCGGTGCTCGGCTTCTTCGTGCCCTCCGGTGGCGGCAAATGGATCATCGAGGCGCCGTATGTGATGCAGGCGGCCAACGAGCTCAAGGCGCACCTGGGCTGGGCGGTGCAGGTCTACAACGCGGCCGAAGCCCTGCCCAACCTGATCAACCCGTTCTGGATGCTGCCACTGCTGGGCGTGCTGGGCCTGAAGGCGCGCGACATCGTCGGCTTCACCTTCATCCAGCTGCTGGTGCACATCCCGCTGGTGCTGGGCCTGCTGTGGCTGCTGGGCATGACCCTCACCTACGTGCCACCGGTGATGCCCTGAGCAACGGCCTGGGCCTCAATCCAGAGACGCCGTCTCGAACAGGTCCGCCCGGCTGAGCAGCGCGGGCAGGTCGGCCAGCACCGCGTCGCGCTGGTGCGGTGTGAACTGCGCCGGCCAGGCGTGCGCCAATCGTCGGCGCAGCGCCATCGCAACCAGGTGTGGTGCGTGGCCGTGGGCCGCGCGGACGTCGATCACCGCAGTGACAAGCTGCCCGGCCAGCGTCTGCCGCAAGTGCTGCTGCCCCCGCCCGCCGGTAGCGCCCCAGTGGCGGGCGAGCAGGGCGTGGCAGGCCCGAAGCAGCGGCGCTGCTTCCCGCAGGCTGCCGCTGGAGCCGGTTTCGAGCATGGCCTGCAACGCGCGCAGGCGCTTCAAGCGCCTGGCTGGCGTGGTCGAACGGAACAGCAGCGCGCCCAGCTGGTGCTGTGTGCGGCGTCGCGCTTCCGGATCGACTGCATCGGTGTCCAGCTGGAAGCGCAGCTGGCTGTGCAGCGCGTCTGCCTCCTGGTGCGCGTCGATGGCGTCCACCGCGCGCAGGGCGGCAAAATCCCATGCCGGTTCCTCCACCTGCGGTGCGCGCTCACGCGCCCAGTGGCGGATACGCACGTCCTCGCTGGCATAAAGATGGGTTTCGTGGGCGTCCTCGTTGACCGCATCGCGCAACATCGAGCAGAAATGCAGGTCGTACTGGTAGCCCCATCGCGGGCTGCCCTTGGGCGGTTCTTCTCCACCATCGGCGGGCGCCAGCATCGCGATCTGCAACTGTTGACCGAAGGCGGTCACCCGACCATGCAGGCAGCGCCGACGTCGGCGGTGCAGGTCGCGCGCCTCGCCGCGTGCGTCCAGCACCCAGCGCGGCGCCAGGTGGGCGCGGCAGGCATGGAAGTCGCTGCTGCGTGCGGCAGGCAGCAGGGCATGCAGGCGTCGATGCTGCCGGGGCAGCCCGGCTTCAATGGCCTGTATCCGGCCAAGCCCCCAGTCGTCCGGATTGGGCACGGGGCAGGGAGGATCACGCAGGTCGACCAGCCAGGCGCAGCGTTTGTCCGGGTGCGGACGGTTGACCAGCGCCAGCGCGGCGGCCCATGCACCGGTGGGTAACGCGCAGTCCAGGTACAGCACCGCCATGCGGGCATCGAAGGAAGGCAGGCCAACACCATCGACGGCGATCAGCAGCTGCGGCTGTGCGTCGTTGCCAGGGAGGGCATCGACGGCCCGCGCGGCGGACGCAGGCACGACCCGGCTGTGCAACCTGCCTTCGTGTGCAAACGCGCGTTGATAGCGCCGCGCGTCTTCGTCGCTGGCCACCAGCAGCAGCGCCCGCAGGCCGCGTTCGGTGCTCTGGACGGTGTCGAAGAAATGCTGGCCGATCATCGCCACCGTGGCATCCCTCCGCAGGCTCGACGTTGTCCCTTGTTCGACAACCTCGCTGCTTTCGGCGGGCGAAGCGCGCAGCGCCTGGTGATGCACGGGGGCCAAGACGCCGTCTGCCACAGCGTGTGTGGCCGGGTAGTCATACAGGATCGCAGCGGCATTTACGCCCTCCGTAATGCCGGGAGACGGCGTGGACGCCAGCCACAGCCATCCCGCGCGCGGCATGCGTTCGCGCGCGCGTTGCAGCCAGCGGCAGTCGCCTTCGCGCAGGTTCGCGTCCAGCAGCACGATCAGGTCGTCATCGGCAGAGTGCGTGTCGCGCCGACGCAGCCATGCCTGCACCGTAGCGGCCGAGGTGTGCAGGGTCGTGCCGCGCCCGTCCGCCATGAACATGGCCAGACGCTGCGTCGGCGAGAGCCCTGCATGCGGCGCTCGCCTTGCCGAACGCACGTGCGCGCCCGGGCCGCCTACCCGGTCCGGCAGGGCACGGGGCGACTGCACCACCAGCACCCGGCACTGACGCAACACGGGATCGCGCCGCAGCCGCTGCAGCAACCACTGCCTTACCCGTCGCATGCCGCTGCCGGCTGCGAGCCGCAGTTCACCGTCGCAACGCTGGCGCCGTGCATCGAGGCGATGCAGCTGGTGCAGCGCGGCCTGGACCGCAAAGAACTGCGCCGAGCGGCCGATCTGGCGACGACCGTCGGCAGCCACGTCGATGAACCCGTGCAGCAGCGCCAGCACTCGTGCCGGGGCCATCGTTCCTGCCAACAGCGACGCATGGACGCCGCGCAGGTCGGCAGCGGGGGTCTCTCGCTCGGACTCCATGGTCGGCTCCTGGCGCAGGCGTTTCAGGTGCGATGGCCCCCAGCCCCGCTCACGCCAACGTGTCCAGTGTTCGGCCGGCGCGCCCTGCGTTGCGTAACGCCCGCCGCGGCGGTCCAGGGCAAGCAGCAGCTGCGCGTAGGCACCGGCCGGCCCGGGGCGCTGCTGCAGGTGCAAGGCGATCGCGGCCGTTTCACATCCCCAGCGGCCTTGTGCATCGCGCTCTACGCACAGCACGCGCACCAGCGGCAGTCCGTTGACGTAGCCCAGCAGCGTTGCCACCCGGGGCGTTGCCTCCCGTGCCACCTGTCCCATGCCGTGCGCATCGACCACATGCCAGCAATTGCGCTCTGCGTGGTTCCAGTCGATGACCTGCACGCAGGCCTGCACCCTCTGCCCATCGGGCAAGTGCTGCTCGATATCGATGCCGTCCAGCAAAAGACTAAGTAGTGCGTTGTTGCCCTCCTGCACGCCACGTCGCAGCGACACCCGGGCCAACGCGGCAAGAACCTGTGCGACACCGCTTTCATCCAGCGGCCAGAGCTGCCCCTGCGCACGGAACCGCACCGCCTGCAGGCGCTCGCGCAGTTGCGTGGGAAGGATATCGCCGGCATCGGCATCGGCATCGGCGTCCGGTTGCGATCCCGGATGTGGCCGGGTCAGGTAGTGCCAGCCCAACCGACGCAGCCAGCCCAGCGCCGAATGCTTGACCGTGTCGCGTGTCATGTTCGCGCACCCACGCAGAATGCACGCGGATGCGGACATGCCAGGCGGCTGCGCAAAGGCGTCGTGACGCAGGCTGATGAACAGCGCAAGGGGATCGGAATCGGCATGCCCCCAGCATGGCCGAACCGTCCTGCTGCCCGCCGTGTGCATCATTCCGGTTCATGCACTGCGCAGTATGGGATCGGTGGATAGTTCCGATGCATTGAGACATCGGGATAGCGAGTGTCGATCGAGCCGTGTGCTCGCGCCTTCGGCAGCCCCTGCCAACGCCTGTCCCGCTGTCGCGAGCGTTGGCATCAGCGCACCGATGCACGGTGCTCAGCCCGTGCGGGCGCGCGGCGAGGCTAGTGTGAGCAGATTCGCCTCCAACACCCGCTCCAGTCCATCCAGCTGCGAACGCAACTGGGCACGCTCCCCGCGCACGGTCTCCAACGAGGGCGAGCAACTCGGCGCATCGGGATGCACATAGCGGGCCACGCTCAGGTTGCCCTCGTGGTGCGCCAACAATGCCGGCTCGGCGCGGCAGGCCAGCCCGGGCACGGACTGGCGCTGCTGGCAAAGCGTCAGCAACCGTTCGGCGGCAGCGCGGTCCAGCTTGACCGTGCGCTTGCCCTTGGGCTGCAGCTGGCGGGCATCGATGAACAGCACCGCATCATCGTTCCGCACGCTACGCAGCACCAGCAATGCCGTGGCCACTGGCGTGCCAGCGAACAGTCGGTCGGGCAGGCCGATCACGCATTCGATCAGGTTGGCATCCAGCAGCCGTCGGCGGATCAGCGCCTCTTCGCCGCGTCGGAACAGCACGCCGTGCGGAACGACCATCGCGATCCGCCCATGTTGCGGGTCCATCGCCTTGAGCATGTGCTGGAGCAGCGCAAGATGGCCCCACTGGCGTGGCGGCATGCCGTGGACGAAGCGGTGATGGGGATCGCGCCGTCCCCGCTCGGGTATCCAGGCCAAGGCAAAGGGCGGGCGCGACAGTTGTACGTGGAAGCGCTGCAGCGTGCCGTCGGGCTGCACCAGCATGTCGTGCAGCAGCGGCGTGCCGGCGTGAATGGCGTGGTTGTCTTCGCCGTGCAGCAGCAGGCGCAGCCGGGTACGTGCCCAACCCTCATCGCGCTCCTCCTGGCCCAGCAACCGGTGGCGACGTGCACCGTGCCGGCTGCGTGCCCAGCGGCTGGCGGCCAGCAGGAGGCTGCCGCCGTGGCAGGAGGGGTCGC
This sequence comes from Stenotrophomonas sp., assembly GCF_031995405.1. GTDB lineage: Bacteria > Pseudomonadota > Gammaproteobacteria > Xanthomonadales > Xanthomonadaceae > Stenotrophomonas. Next base: position 16,369 of record NZ_DAMAGC010000056.1, read on the forward strand.
AGATGCTGTCGTCCTCGACCGGGTCCATCAGCGCGGCCATCAGCCAGCACACCGCCTCGGGCACGTGGGCCAGCGGCAGCTTGCTGCGGCGCGGCTGGGCACGTTCCAGCAAGCGGTCGACCGCATCGCCGATGTCGGCACGGTACATGCCGCGCAGGCTGCGGAAATCCAGCGCGGGCACCGACAGCCGTCCCAGCAGTCGCGACAGCGCAAGGTCCCGGCGGTCCGGATCGCGCGGCCAGCCATCGTGCAGGCGCAGTACGTCGAACACTTCGCCCAGCGTGGCCGGATTGGACTGGGTCAGGCGCTGCAGCGAGGTGAGGATGCGCTGATCGTTGCCGTCGGCGAAACGCTGCTGGAAGAGATGTTCGAAGCGGGCATCGGCAGGCACTGCCAGCATCTGCGCGCCCGGGGCGGTGGGTCCCCAGGTCAGCGGCGAGCCATAGGTGCCATCGGGATCCTGCGCTGCCGCCTCGGTGTCGCTGGCGATCTTCAGCAGCAGCAGGGCCAGCAGCAGGTGCGTGGCTGCTTCCGTGTCGGCGGCGTCCACCAGCACTTCACGGGCGCTGGTCAGCGCGGCGAGGGTGGCGTGCGCGCCGGGAAGTTCACCCATCAGCGTCATGCGCCGCCTCCCTGCAGAACCTGCTCGGCCACCGCCGCGATCTCCTGCTGGCGGTTGTGGATCAGCGCCTCCAGGCAGCGTTGCTCGGCCCGTACCGCCTGGGCGATAGCCACGATGCGCTGTTGTTGCGGCAGCGACGGAATGCGCAACGGCAACTGTGCCACCACCGCCTTGCGCAGGCTCTGCTGGCGAGACCCCGCCGCCTGCTGGTGCAGGTAGGCCTGGGCCGCGCGCTGGTTCAACTGCCAGGCCAGAAACGCAGGCAACAGGTCGGCCGTGTTCACCCTCACCATGTACATGTGTGGACTGCATACGGTGGATTCTGGCGGTGCGCGCAACAGCATGGCCATGGGGTGATTGCCGCGTGCAGCGATCAGGACATCCTGATCCTGCACCCATTCCGGCGGCTTGCGTGCACGCAGCACGGTGCGCAGCAGGTGCTCGCGATCCTGCAGGCCATCGGCGCACAGATTTTTCAGTTGGATGACCTGCACAGGTCCCCCTGGTATGGCGCCGATGGCACCGCGAAAGGGGTGGCCCTGGCGGATGCTGGCCACGTCGCCAAGCAAGGCGATGCGCGTGAGTATGTTCATGCGTGCACCATGCTTTCGGGGGGGAGGAGGGTCAACCGAGCAGGTCGGCAGCAATCGCGATGATGCGAATTGGAGTGCGGTGGATGTGCGGAAGTGGGATGAAACTCGCAGGGGGTCGCAGCTGGTGCGAACGATGGCGTCAACTGGAGTTGGGGGTTTGGAGAGGTTGGGGTAATGGTTTGGTGGTGGTTGCGCGGGTCGGTGGTGGTTGAAGGCCGTTGCGCTGTCCTTCCCACTGACAGTGCCCTGATGCGATCCCGCCAATGTACAAATGCTATGCTCGCGATGGCCGCAGAAATCGCGGCGTTGTCGCGCGTGCAGATATCTACCGATCGGGCGGCTGATGAGGCAGCGGAACCGACGCTTTTGATGGACATGAGGGTTCTCCTTTGCGGGGAGACCGTACGGCGCAATTTTCGATATGCAAAAATCCGATATTTCTCAGCGCTAGCAATGTAGCGCGTTGAATCACATTGTGAGTGCACTGCCGTTGCACTAGGATCGTGTTTCATAGTGAACATGGATGTTGACCATGCAGCGCACAGCGGCTTTCGTCCTGTTGGCGCTCTTCAGCGCTGGCGCGCAAGCAGCAACATCATGGGAAGGTACCAGCACCCACTCGGTGACCGGTGGCTCTGGTGATGTCCTTGGCACGAACGGCGCAGCCGTCACCTTGTCCGCCGAGTCGATGGGCGAGAGCGCCTTCATCGGTGCGATTACGTCATTGAAAGCCGACCCTTTTCAAGGAAAGGAGGTGCGCCTGACCGGCAGTCTGCGGGTCAATGATGGTGCCGGTACTGCTGCGCTCTGGATTCGTGCGGACGGCGCCAAAGGAAGGTTGGCCTTCGCCAGCTCGGATCGTGAGCCGGTGCGCGCCGGTGACGGTTCCCTCGCGCGCGATCGTGCTTTACATTCCCTTCGCCACCACCAGCCTCAAGTTCGGGGTGACACTGGCTAGTGCGGGGGATGTGGCTGTCGAGCATCTCATGTTGACGGCGCAGCCGGGGGAGTCGACCGACGTTTCCGCCCATGACATGGTGGCCCATGCGCTTGCCCTCATTCGCGCCAATGCTCTGAACGCGGACGAGGTAAGCTGGTCAGCCGAGTGGCCGTGGCCTTCAGGGGCCGCCCCGCGACCCGCTTCTTTGGGCAGACCACTGCGGGGCGTGCGACGTCCAATCATGCCTTCCCACTTCCTGATGGCGGCGTCCTGCGGCTGACGACCGGGGCAATGCTTGACCGTGATGGTGAGGCGTATCCCCGGGGCATAACGCCGGAGATTCTTGTGCCCGGTGATCGGGACGCCATTGAAGCCGCCGCGGTGTGGCTGCGTTCTATACTCTGAAAGTCGGCCGAAGCAGGCGAGCGGCTCCGCCGCAAGCGGCCAGTACGCGACGCAGCATCAACACCTGCTCCTGGGGACGCCATCGTGGACTTTTGCCAATGATGAATTTCGCAGCGCTAAAGAAGGCCGCGGATGACGCATTAGGCGCGTCGCTGAAGGCATCAAGCTTCCAGCGAATCGCGGCGGGTACTTGGAACCGCCGAGTTGGGGATGCGCTGAACGTTATCCAGTTGCAGCCACACAGCGTAGAGCAGAGCTTCTGTGTGAATCTTGGAATTCACTACACGTTCTTGCCGAAAGCCGGGGCAGAAGCGCCGCTGGATGGCGATCAGATCGACATGCACGACTGTGAACTGAAATTGCGTCTGACGGATGAGGCCGGCACCAGTGATCAATGGTGGCCGATGTCTACCTCAAGCATCGATGCGGTCGCTGGCATGGTGATGGGGCGCGGCATGCAGGTGTTTCATGCGTATCGACTAGATGGGTCGATCGCTGCGATGGATGGAGAAGACATTGAGAGTGGAGAACCTGGTCTTCTCAGCTCCCTGACCAAGGTAAGAGCATGTCTTCTCCTTGCCCGACTGCACGAACACGCAGGGAATCATGAGCGTTCCGTGGAAACGGCAACCATTGGCTTGAAGCACGCGGGCATGGCAGTCGGGCCGAAGAGAGCGCTTAGGGACATCGTGAAGCGCTCGTAGCAGATGGTGTTTTCTTGGTAGAGCGGTTCTTCACGTCCAACCTCCTTGTCTTTGAGGATGAGACGCCAAAGCGCTTCGCTACTCAAGCTTGGGTGACGTTGCCCCAGCCTCACCGCGCCTCACTCACCCGCCGAGCCTGCGTACGCCGCACCAACCGCTCCCTTAACCTGTCATACACGAGGTTGTACACATACGTGTAAGGCAGGAAGAACGCGATCAGCCCCATCTCCAACAGGAACGCATCCCAGTAGGAAATGGACAGCCACCATGCGGCCAGTTGAAGGACTACGATGCCTTCCCACCCCACCGCGATGAAGAGTAAATCTAGGGAGGAGTCGCACTCAGGTCCGAGCAAGTTTCCTCGATGACTTTGAGGAACTCTGGCAGAGAGAACTTCATCTTTACGTCGGACTCAATAGCTCTAGTCAGATGAAAGAACTCGATCTCAAGTACTCCATCACCTCGTTCCTGATCAATGCGACACAAAAGCTGTGAGTCAAATGATACTTCAGCGGCGAGCGATTCAAAGTCCATCGGACTCACGTAATCAATTGAAAACCGTGTCATGTTCCACCTATTTTTTCTTGGGATCCAAAAATGTGTTAAATGCTCCATCCGCTTCGAACCGCACTCCTTGACCACTCGCGCCTCTGTACTCGACCCCACCGCCACTCAGAGAGGTTTTGACGGTATCTGGACTCTTCAGGAGCCCTTCTACAACGCGGCTGGCGGTTTCATTCTTCTGTGCCACGCTTCCTGTCGGAGCTGCGAAGGTTCCGCCTGGACGAGTGGCGTGCTGTTCGAGTTTTCGCGCAGCCACGGAAAGGCCGCTTGCGTTGAACGGCTTACCAGCAGCTTGCAACAGTGGCCCTACCTCCTTGGCGGCAAGGCCAGCGGCACCAACGGTTCCGGTGACCCCAGCCATCTCCGCGGCGATGTTGTGGCCGCGGCCATTGCACCAGGGTTAGCCATTGCGGCTAGACCAATTTCCACCGCTACAGGAGCAAGCATTACCCCTGTAGCGGCCACAGCGTATGGTTGGAGCGGCTCGTAGACTGCTCCGTTGCCAGCCTGCATGTCATTGCGATGCTGCTCTACGAAACGTTCTGCTGCCTGACGACCGTCAGTATCAGTAAATCGGTAAGGGTTGCTATTCGCATACCGATACCGACTGAACTGATTAATCGGCTGCTCGTAGGCTGTTACAGGATCAACGCTCAGAAACACGCCCAACTGCGGATCCATGTAGCGCTGCTGCATGTAGCTCAGCCCGGTGGCTGCGTCGCTCACATGTCCGCTATAGCCTGGTCCATCGGTGATTTCTGCTGCCACGACTTCCCCATAGGGCTCGTAGTCATATCGTTTGATCACATTGCCATTGGCGTCGGACTCTGCCACCACCGAACCCAATGCATCGGTATGGATGTAGGTGACGGTCTGGGCGCTTGCAGACGAGACCAAAATTCCGATCAGCGCGACGCAACAGAGCCAGGCAGGCAAGGAACTCGGCCAGAGAATCTTGCTCCTGAGCGCTCCATCACAGGCGGGCACGCGCCGCGTAGTTCTACGTAACCACGTCATCTTTCAAATCCCTGAAAGCACCCACTCGATGTGGTGTGGAACTCATATCACAGCCGTTGGGCACTCGGCTACAGGTGCCGACGAAGCTGTCGGTTGCGTTGCCGTGATCCAGCCATGGACGCGACCCCGGATGAGCCCAAATGCTCTGATTTCATCAGGAACGCTAAACGCCGTCGCCACATCACTCTGGCCTCGCCGTCTATTGCGTTGGGCCGAACGACGCACTTCGCTCGGCAGAGATTTTCATCCAGCAACATCACGGCGACACGATTGGCGAGCTGTTTCCATCCAGACGAAACGTACTGGTCAGGAGCTCGTCATCCTTGTTGTGTGCCACTAGTGCCCACGACAAGGGTCCGATCAGGCCTCGCTAACCCGCGCAGCATCCCCCCGCCGCACCAACCGCTCCCGCACCTTGTCGTACACCAGGTTGTATACATAGGTATAAGGCAGGAAGAACGCGATCAGCCCCATCTCCAACAGGAACGCATCCCAGTAGGAAATGGACAGCCACCACGCGGCCAGCAGCACCACCACCAGCACCAGCCCGCCTTCAAAGCCCACCGCATGCCCGATGCGCACCGGCACGGTTCGCTTGAACCCGAACTTCTTCTCCACCCGCTCGAACATCGCGTTGTAGAGCATGTTCCACAGCATTGCGCACGTGGCCAGGGCGATGGTGAGCACGCCGGTGTCGAACAGCGACTTGCCCAGCACGTAAGACATGACCGGCGCGCACAGGCACAGGGCAATGCCTTCAAACAGCACGGCGTGGACAACGCGGTCCCAGAGGGTCTTTTCAGCTTTCATGGTGCAGCACCTGATGTTCGCCGCCGGCAGGCCGTGCGGAGAGGAGAGCGGATCAAAGGAGGGGGAGGGGCGGCGATCAACGCTCGTAGCGCGCCCGGGGGCCATGGTATAAGTTTCAAAAATGGTGCAAAACCCCCAATATTGCAGGCGGCCGTTGCATATATGAAACACTTTCCTTGGGACAACCTGATGGTGCTGCTGGCGGTGATCCGCGGCGGCACCCTGCGCGAAGCCGCCAAGGCTGCGCGGATGAGCACGGCCACGCTGTCGCGCCGGCTGTATGCGCTGGAAGAGCGCCTGGGCGGCAAGGTGGTGGAGCGCACGTCCACCGGCTGCATTCCCACCGAGCTGGGGCAGCGGGTGTTCGCGCTGGCCGAGCAGATGGAAGAAGCCGCCGACGAGATCGCCCGCGAGGCCGATACGCCCAAGGAGCTGGTGGGCACGGTGCGCATCAATGCCGACGAATGGGCCAGCTTCCTGCTGATCACCCTGCTGCCCGGGCTGAACCGCCTGCACCCCGGCTTGGGCGTGGAGGTGCTCACCTCGCGCGAACCCTACAACCTGGCCCGCCGCGAGGCCGACGCCCTGCTGCGCTACGGCCCGCCGGACACCACCGACCTGCGCGGCGACCGTGTGGGGCGGGTGGAATACGCGCTATATGCCAACCAGGCCTACGCCGCACGGCGGCAGGCGGCCATCGCCAACCAGGCGTGGCATGAACTGGAGTTCGTGGGGCTGGACGAGCCGCGCGTGGAGTTCGAGGTGGAGCGCTGGCTGCGCACGCTGCCTGGCGCCAACCGCCCCTGGCTGCGCTGCAATTATTCGGTGGGCGTGCTGGACGGCGTGACCGCCGGTGGGGGCCTGGGTGTCATCGAGTGCACGGTGGCACAGCACGTGGGCGGGCTGGTGCGCGTGCGCGATGCGCCGGCGTTGAGCCAGGACGTGTGGCTGTGGACGCACCGTTCGCTGTACGACACGCCGCGATTCCAGGCGGTGCGCGACTTCCTCAAGCACGCCTGGCTCAATGCGATGGCCGAGCGCGGACAACCGACGGCCTAGGGCGTGCGCGAAGGAATCCTGCAGCCTTGGCAGGGCGGCAGATATCGCATGGATCAGGCCGAATGCACGCGCCAGCCGAGCGCGGCGTCGATGAGCTCCGCGCCAGCCGTCACACCGCTCAACTGCACCTGCACGCCCTGCGCATTGGGCAGCGCGCGCTGCTCGGGAAACCAGCGGCGGGTGACGTCAGCCACGATCAGCAGCCCTTCGTCATCGCCCATCGGCGCGAAGTAGGGCGTCGGCGGCGACAACGGCTCCAGGCTGAAGGCGGCTTCGATCCGCGCCTGCATGGCAGCGACGGACGCCGCGGGCAAGCCGACCTCGCTGATGCAGGTCATCTCGCTGCCATGGAAGTCGCCTTGAAGCGCCGATGCAGGCAGGCGCCTGCGTGCGATCAGTTCCAGGATCAGGCCGTCGGGGCCGGTGAAATAGATCGACTCCGAATCCCAGCGGCCTTCGAAGGTGAAGTGCTCCTGGCCTTCGGCATTGCGCTGGCGCGTGGCGCGTGCGTCCAGCCACGCGGTGGCTGCGGCGAACCGGTTGTGCGGCACGTTGAAGGCAAGGTGCACGCCGCCGACCGGCACTTCGCCTGCGGGAACCAGCTGCAATGTGCTCCAGCCCAACGGCACGCGGTCACCGTCCACCGGCAACTGCAGCACATCGCGGAAGTACGCCGCCACGGCGGCAAGATCGGAAACCGGCAGGGTCAGATGGTCGATACGCATGCAGCCAATGGTGCAGCGGTCGCACGTGCAGGTCCAGTGCACGGCGCAAGGTTCAGCCGCTGCGTTTGCTCGACGATGCATCCACCAACGGGTAGCCGCTGAAGGGTTTTACTTCGTCCATCAGGAACTGCGAGACGATTTTCTCCACGCCGTAGTCGCCGCCGAGCAGCAGCCGGGCGATGTCCTTCCAGTGGTGCACATCGTTGACGATCACCCGCAGCAGGTAGTCCGACGCGCCGGAGATGCGGCAGGCCTCGACCACCTCGGGCATGGCCAGGATGCGCCGGTCGAAGGCGGTGAATTCTTCCAGCACGTGCTGCTTGAAGGTGACCAGGGCGAGCACCACGGTGACCGAGCGGATGCGGTCCACCGCCACGTGCGCGCGATACCCGCGGATCAGTCCCTTGGTTTCCAGCGTGCGCACGCGGGCCAGGCAGGCGCTTGGCGAGAGCGCGACGCGCTCGGCCAGCGCCTGGTTGGTGATGCGCGCGTCCTGCTGCAGCACGTCGAGGATCTTCAGGTCGGTGCGATCGAGGGCCTTGGCAGTCATGGAACTCCGGGTAGCGGCATGCACCGCAGGTTGTTCGCAATTTGAGGGCCAGTGCCGCAGATTCTGCGTAATTCACCTGCGATATCGGCCGGATCTTCGGTTTTGCGCCAGATAACCATAAGGCAATCAATGATTTGACGCCAGTGAAGGCCCCGCCGTTTCTGCTGGACAGCGGTAGCCCTTTTCACTTTCACTCGACCTCAGCCGTGATCGCCGCCGCGCAGACATCCGCCGGTAGCGTCATCCATCGCCACTCGGGGGACCGTGCCAATGTCGTCGCATCTCCACGTACGCAAGCTGACCCGCGCCATCCGCGTTTCCTGTTGCCTGGGCCTGATCGCCAGCGCACCCGTCTGGGCGCAGGACGCCGCCCCTGCCTCCGGGGACCCGGCCAGGACCCTGGACACCATCGTGGTTACCGCCGGCAAGTTGAAGGAGTCGGTGCGCGAGATCGCCGGCTCCGTCTCGGCGGTCACCGACCAGCAACTGCAGGACATCGGCGCGCAGTCGCTGGCCGATTACATCCAGCGCACCCCGGGCGTGGTGTTCAACAACTACCAGCCGGGCGTGTCGCATGTGGTGATGCGTGGCATCGCCACCAGTTCGGGCAACGTGCAGGGCCAGCCGACCACCGGTTACTTCCTCAACGAAGTGCCGCTGACCGAGCCGGGCTGGACGATCGCCATCCCCGATATCGATGCGTTCGACCTCAATCGCGTGGAGGTGCTGCGCGGCCCGCAGGGCACCTTGTTCGGTTCGGCCTCGATGGGCGGTGCGATCAACTATGTCGCCAACGTGGCCGACAGCAGCGGCTTCGATGCCGCCGCCGAAGCGACGGTGAGCCAGACCAGAAATGCGGACCTGGGCTATTCGGCCAAGGCGATGGTGAACCTGCCGATCAAGGAGGACCTGCTCGCCGTGCGCGCAGTAGCGCAGTACCGCGATGCGCCCGGCTTCCTGGACAACATCGGCACCGGCAAGAAGGGCGCCAACAGCAGCACC
>NZ_DAMAGC010000057.1:0-25287 GCF_031995405.1 Stenotrophomonas sp.
GCGCCGGCCGCACGCGTGCTGCTCGATCGCAGTGCTGCGCTGCTGGCCGAGGCGATGTAACGCCGTAACTGCGGCAATGAAAAGGCCCGGCATTGCCGGGCCTGCGTGCGGGCCTCGGGTCAGTGCGCCATCGAAAGATGTGCCAGCGCGCGCAACGTGGACACGGTCAGCGGCGTGGGCAGTGCGTCGGGGGTGAACCAGCCCAGGCCGAGCAGCGCTTCGGGTTCCTTCACCGCCGCTACCTGCGTCTTGTCCTGCGCACGTACCAGATAGACCGGCGCCACCCAGTGCTGCCCCAGCGCCGGTTCGAAGTGGTCCACCACGCACAGCAGCCGCTCCACCGCCACGCATAGGCCGGTTTCTTCCGCGACCTCGCGGATCACCGCGTGTTCGACGGTCTCCATCCAGTCCACCTTTCCACCGGGCAGGCCCCAGTGCCCTTTCTCCGGCTCGCGCCCGCGCTGCACCAGCAGGAGCGCGCCGTCGGCACGCTGCACGACGGCACCACAGCCAAGCCGGGGATGGTGCGGATCGGTATCTGCGGTCATGCGGAAGCCCTGGGTCTGCAAAACCCCATTATCGACGGTGCCGCGCGAAGAACGAGAAAGGCCCGGCAATGCCGGGCCTTTCCTGCCACGCCGTTCAGGCACGTGGCGATGCGGTCACGCTGGAATTACCAGCTGAAGCGCGGGCCGACCGACCATTCCTTGTCACCATGGCGATCCATCTTGATGTCGCCGTTGATGCCCCAGTTCTGGTTCAACTTCACCTGGCCACCCAGGCGGCCGTAGAACTGGCCATCCGGATTGACGCCGTGCTTCTTGCTGTAATCCTCGTAGCCGGCCATCGCATAGACTTCGGCGTGCTGGCCGAACGCGGTACGGATACCGGCTTCAGCGCTGTAGCCGTTGAAGTCCAGGCCTTCCTTCGGGTCGAACTTGTTGTAGGCAACGCGGCCCACGAAGTCGGTGCTGTTGCCGATTTCCTGGTTGTAGCCAACGCCGACGCGCCACTGGTCAACCTTGAAGTTGCCGATGTCGGTCTTCTGCTGGTTGTACTCACCGAAAGCGTGGAAGTTCGGCAGGAACGCGTAGGAACCCTTCACGCCCCAACCATCAGCCTTGCCGCCGTCTGCGTCGGTCTTGACGTAGTCACCTTCGGCGTAGTTGTAGGACAGGCCTTCAGCAGCCGAAGCGGCGAACGGCAGGGCGGCGGCGAGGGCCAGGGCAATCAACGAAGTCTTCATGGGGGTACACCTTTTTGTCGTGAACTGCTTGCAGCCAGCGCGGACGCCGCTCTGCATCGGGAATGTAAATTCTCCGTTATTCGCCACAACCCCCCCTGAAAGCGGTGCCTTTCAGATGCATGAATTTTTGGCGGGGGTTCAGTTGCGCTCTGGCATATACGCGCGCGCCGCGATTTCAGCGGCAAAACAGCGCTGAAGCGTGCATGCGACGTGAGATGGGCCCGGGGAATTGCTGAACATCCGGAGAAAACAGGCGGCGATGCGGCAATACGCCAGCATCGGCAAAGCGCAACAAAGGAATCCGGTCACGACGATGCCCTTTCGGGGCGTCACGCGTTGGGGAAGCCGCTCTTGGGGAGTAGTCGGCTAACGCGTCCATCCTCCGTGATACACCGGCAACGCAGCTGAGGCGTTACAGAACAGGTCGCTCGTGTGAGCTTCCTTTCCGGCTCCCCATCTTCGGTGGAATGCGACAGCGCTGATATCAGGATGTTCCTCGCCGGCGTTAGGATTTTTCTGACCCCATACGCACCCGAGGGCCTCCGTACTGAACAAGTCATTGAATTCAATGACCTTTTAAATGTGAAGGCGAGTTTCGTCACATCCGCAGGGTGCGCTGCGGCGCAATGTCGATCCTTCTCCCCCCGATTCGTCGTATGCAATGAAGGCGCCCATTCCGGTGCGCCATCCGGAGCTTGGCATGGCTTATATCGATGGATTCGTAATCGCCGTCCCGACCGCAAACAAGGATGCATTCCTCAAGCACGCACGGATGGGGGATGCGATCTGCATCGAGCACGGCGCCACACGCGTGGTGGAGTGCTGGGGCGATGATGTGCCGCACGGCAAGCAGACCGACTTCTACCGCGCGGTAGAAGCCAAGGCCGAAGAGACCGTGCTGTTTTCCTGGATCGAATGGCCGGACAAGGCCACCCGCGATGCCGGCATGCAGAAGATGATGGACGACCCGCGCATGGATCCGGAGAACAACCCGATGCCGTTCGATGGCAAGCGGATGATCTACGGCGGCTTCGTGCCGGTGGTGGAACTGGGCGGGAAGTAAGGACTTCATGCGGGCCACACACTGGCCCCATCGTGCGCCCATGCGCAGGCAGGATCCTGACCGCTCCACGGTCATCGGTCCTGCCGCCATGTCATCGCTTGTCGGCCATGCCTGCGCCGGCCTCACCGCCTACCTGTGCTGGAACGCGCGCGCGCGGGCGCCATCGCGATGGGCGATGGCGCCCTTCGTGTTCGTCGCGGTCTGTCCGGACCTGGACTACCTGGCAGTGTGGCTGCTGGGCTATGGCGCGAGCCCGCGCGTCACCCACAGCCTGCTGTTCGCGTTGATCATGGCGGTGGCCGTGAACCGGGTGGCGAAGGCCGGCGGTGTCCCGCTGGCGGTGCCATGGCTGCTGGCGGCCAGCGGGTCGCACCCGCTGCTGGATCTGCTGGTCGGCGCGCATCCGGTACCGCTGTTCTGGCCGCTGCAGGCCGGGGCGTCCCTGCCGGGCGTGCTGCCCAGTGCCGGTGCGCTGAAGCCTGGCAACGTCTACTTGTGGCGCAACCTGCTGATCGAGCTGGGGGTGTTGCTGCCCGTGTTCACCGCGTTGGTTGCCCTGGCACGTGGTACGCCGATGCGCCGATGGCGCACGTGGGCGGTGTGCGTGGCGCCGGTCTGGGTAGCGTTTGTCGCCTGGTCGATCAGCCTGCCGCGTTGACGACGGCTGCGTTGCGGTACAGCCGTAACGGCCGCCGGGCTGGCCGGATGCGCTCAGCGTGCGTGGCTGTTGTCGTCTTCGGCGCCGTGGCCCATGCCCACTCCGCCACCGCCCATGCCGCCCATGCCGCCACCGCCGCCGACGCCCGCTTTGCCGCCGGCCTTGTCGCCGTCCGCCTTGCCCTTCGCACCGGCGCTGGGACGGGCCGGCCCCTGCTGCGGGATGGCTACGCTGGCCGGGATCGGCGCCAGGTCGAGCGCGGCGCGGATGAAGTCGCGCAGCGATACCACCAGTTCAGCGGTCTGCACCGGGCGCCCCTGTGCCAGCTCGGTGGCCGCGCGCGCGGCCAGCCGTACCTGGTCATCGGTGCCGAGCAGGATGATGTCCGACAGTGCGGCTTCAACCGCATCACGGATGCGCCGCGCGCGATCGCTACCGGCGTCGATGCCGTCCGGCAATGACAGCGCATCGTCCGGCGCGGCACGAGGCAGGTCGCGCAGATGCCGTGGGTCGACGTGCAGCGCACCGGTGAACGATCCGCCCAGCACCTTGTAGGCGGCGATCAGCGTGCGCAGGCGCTCGTTGATCTGCCGGTTCTCGCGCTCGCGCCGCTGCTGCAGGGTCTGCATCACCAGCAGCCGGATGCCGACGCCGATCAGGGTGATCACCGCCAACCCGACCAGGGTGGAGAGCATGGCTTGCCAGGAGCTGAAGTCTAGACCGCGCATGATGTCTCCCACCAGGTCAATAAACGAAACAAGGGCTGCCGTGCCGTCGTCTACGACGGCACGAGGAGAGCATACGGGCAGGTTCCGCAATTGGCTAAAGTTCGTCCCGTTCCCGCCGATCTGGTCAATGGACGGATATTCCTTCGGGGCAGTTGCTCACCAACTGCCAATCATGGATGAACGAGGTGACCGAATGACGGTGATAGCCCTACTTGAAGACCTTGGCACTGCATTCGCCGACGTAATGCTGTCCGTTGAGACGCAAGGCGAGCATATCGTGATGCCTTCGACTGGAGATACCAGGATCCTACCGGTCGAGCTTGACGCCTCGCCCACGCGACTGGTCAGAAAGTTTCTGCGGCTCAGCCTCGCGCACGCTGCGGGCACCTTTCTGGTGGCCGGAACTGTCAGCCACATCCGACAGCTCGCCATGAATCTGCAACGGGTTGAGTCGGACCCTGCATCGCTTGACGAACGATACCAGCGAATCCTGGCGCCGGAGGAGCCTATCAGCATCTTCCACACAGGCTGCGTGCTAACAGAGGAAGAGGGATATGCAGACTTCGAGTTGATCGGTGTCCTGGACGGGCAGATGATTACCCGAATGCACCAAGCCAGTCTTCGACTGGACCGTTCGCCGTACTTTGGAACGCTGAGGACCGCCGGATCCGGCGCCATCGATCTTCATGCATGGCTCAACAGCCGCGGGCAACAGTACGATTCGCTTGACTTGGCGCAAGACTGCGTGGCCACCAAGATGGAGCGCTCATTGCATCTGATTCCTTCAATGCTGCTTGAGGAAGATACGCGCACCACCTTCCACACCCTCAAGCGCGGGGTGGGCGGCTACTACGAGTCGTATTACATTGATGGCGAGACGCTACTTCTGGAGCCACTCGATTCGGTGTTGACCGTATTCGCCGCAGTAGTCGAGGGTGCAGGCGGGCCTGCATTGGAGCTGCGCCGCTTGTTCTTCCATCGTTATGTTGATGACTGGCTGGTCGTTGCTTCACTTTTCGATCTCCCCGCCAGACTGGACCTGGATACACCATTGATCGCAGCGCTGGAAGATTTCACTATCTTCAAGATCCCACCAATACTCGACGCCGCGCGCGAGCCTGCGATGGACGCCGTTGAATTGCTTGCGGAGGTTAATGCCTGCAATTACTTCCGCCTGACGCTCTACTGGGATTCAATGGAGAATGGGCTCACATTCCATCGTTTCAGCGAAGGACCAGATCTCCGCCGCCTCCTCACATGCAGCTTGAATCCTGGAGACGTACGGTTGGCGATCGATCCAGTTGCGTTCTCGTATTATCTCGGACGGCTGGAGGCATCGGTCGGATCTGAGGCAATTGTCACCTTGTCCTGACCAGGCGCCGGCGCCCTCACCCGCACTTGGAATACCCGCAGTTCAAACACGTCTCACACCCATCCAGGAGCACCAGCGCCTGGGTGTTGCACTTGTGGCACATGCTGGCGCTCGGCGGGAAGCGGGTGCCATCGCCGGTGACGGCCAGGTCTTCCTCGTGGTCGGCGGTACTGTCCGGGCCGTGTTGCTCGTACTGGCGGCGTTTTTCTGCGATCAGCGCGCGTTGCGCCGCGCTCAGCTCGGGGTCGTGCAGCAGGCCGATCGACTTGAGGTGCTCTTCGATGATGCTGCCCAGCTCGGCCACCAGCGAGGGCATGTAGACGCCGCCGGCCTTGTAATAGCCGCCGCGCGGGTCGAATACGGCCTTCATCTCTTCGACCAGGAAGGTCACGTCGCCGCCCTTGCGGAACACTGCGGACATGATCCGGGTCAGCGCGACGATCCACTGGAAATGCTCCATCGACTTGGAGTTGATGAAGACTTCGAACGGGCGCCGCAGCTCATGCTCGGTGCCGGGGTTGAGCACGATGTCGTTGATGGTCACGTAGAAGGCGTGTTCCACCAGCGGGGATTTGATCTTGTAGGTGTTGCCGATCAACACGTCGGGGCGCTCGATGCGCTCGTGCATCTGCACGATGTTGTCGGTGGGCGCCAGGGCCGGCGCGGTGGCCAGGGCGGGCGCTGCACTGGCAGCGGACGGGCGCATCTTCTCCTCGGGGGTGACGACGGCGTAGCCCTTGATCTTCTGGTCGATCCTGACAGCCATGGTGCGGTTCCTCGTGCGCCTGCAGGGAATACCCGTCTGCGACCGCGTCACGGCACCTGCCCGAAGGCAGGCGCCGTGCTTACCGACTTACTTGCGGGCGCGCTTGGCCGGGGCCTTGCGGGCCACGGTCTTGGCAGCGCTGGCGCGCTTGGCCGGTGCAGCCTTGCGGGCTACGGTCTTCTTGGCCACGGCCTTCTTGGCGGTCGCGGTCTTCTTGGCCACGGCCTTCTTGGCTACGGCGACCTTCTTGCCGACGGTCTTGCGGGCGACGGCGGTCTTCTTGCCGGCAACCTTCTTGGCCGCGGTGGTCTTCTTGCCGACGACCTTCTTGGCCGCTGCGGTCTTCCTGGTCACCGCCTTCTTGGCAGTGGCGACTTTCTTGCCGACGGCCTTCTTGGCGACGGCGGTCTTCTTGCCGACGGCCTTCTTGGCCACGGCCGACTTCCTGGCCACCGCCTTCTTGGCCACGGCGACCTTCTTGCCGACGGCCTTCTTGGCGACGGCGGTCTTCTTACCAGCCACCTTCTTGGCGGTCGCGGTCTTCTTGGCCACTGCCTTCTTGGCCACGGCAACCTTCTTGCCGACAACCTTCTTGGCGGCGGCGGTCTTCTTGGTCACGGCCTTCTTGGCGGTGGCGACCTTCTTGCCGGCAACCTTCTTGGCGGCCTTGGTGGTCTTGGTCACGGCCTTCTCGGCGGCGGCCTTCTTCTTGGCGACCTGCTTGGTCAGCGAGGCAGCTTCAGCCTTGGCATTGCTCTTGGCCGCTTCCAGCTTCTTCTTGGCGCTGGCCAGGGTCTTGCCGACCGACTTGGCGGCCTTGTCAGCCTTCTTGGCGACGGTCTTCTCGGCCTTCTGCACGGCCTTCTTGACCTTGGCAACCTGGGTGGTGGCAGCCTTGCGTGCGCGCTTGACGGTCTTCTTCACCGAGGCAACCGCATCTTCGGCGGTGGTGGCGATGGTCTCGCCCACTTTGCCAGCCACTTCCTTCACTTCGTCGACGCCCTGGGTCAGGGTCGCGGTCACACCATTGCCGTTGCTCATGATTGCCTCCTATAGGGGCTGGTTAGTCAAATCGCTGGCGATGCTATACCGGCGCGGTCCATCGTGGAACGGTCTTGTCGCACGCCATGAGCCGCATCTGTGCTTGGCGGGCCGGCGATGCGTGCGCCCGGGCCACCGGGCATCTGCAGCAAACCCCTTTAAAACAGCTTCCGTACATGGATCAGAACTTGCCGTAGTAGCCTTCCTTGAGCGCGTCGAACAGATTGGCGGCGGTGTGCAATTGACCGTCGTACTCGATCTGTTCGTTGCCCTTTACCTCCACAACTGCGCCGTCTTCGAGCTCGAAACGGTAGGTGGTGTTCGCCAGGTCGGCCTCCTTGACCAGCACGCCCTGGAACGCGGCCGGGTTGAAACGGAAGGTGGTGCAGCCCTTCAATCCCTGCGCGTGGGCGTAGCGGTAGATGTCCTTGAACTGCTCGTAGGGATAGTCGGTGGGGACGTTGGCGGTCTTGGAGATCGAGCTGTCCACCCACTTCTGCGCGGCGGCCTGGACGTCGACGTGGGCCTTGGGCGAGATGTCGTCGGCCGCGATGAAGCAGGCCGGCAGCCGGGCGTCCGGCGCGTCCGCGAACGGCATCGCGTGCGGGTTGACCCGGTGGCGGTAGGCCAGCAGTTCGTAGGAGAACACGTCCACCTTCTCTTTGCTGTTGCGGCCCTCGACGATCACGTTGCGGCTGTAGTGGTGGGCGAAGGACGGCTCGATGCCGTTGGAGGCGTTGTTGGCCAGCGACAGGCTGATGGTGCCGGTGGGGGCGATCGAGCTGTGATGGGTAAAGCGCGCGCCGACCTCGGCAAGTTCCGCCACCAGCGCCGGGGCGACCTCGGCAATGCGCTGCATGTAACGGCTGTAGCGCGCGTGCAGCACCCTGCCCTCCACCTGCTGGCCGATGCGCCAGCCGTCGTCGGCCATCTCCGGGCGCTGGCGCAACATCGCCGCGGTCACCTCGAAGGTCTCCTGCATGATCGGCGCCGGCCCTTTCTCGCGGGCCAGCGCCAGGCCCGTCTCCCAGCCGGCGATGGCCATCTCGCGGGCGACAGATTCGGTAAAGGCGCACGAGGCCGGGTCGCCGTAGGTCATCTGCAGCATCACCAGGGTCGAGCCGAGGCCGAGGAAGCCCATCCCGTGCCGGCGCTTGCGCAGGATCTCCTGGCGCTGCTGTTCCAGCGGCAGGCCGTTGACCTCGACCACGTTGTCGAGCATGCGGGTGAACACCCGCACCACCTCCTTGTATTGGTCCCAGTCGAAGCGGGCCTGCGCGGTGAACGGGTCGCGGACGAAGCGGGTCAGGTTGACCGAGCCGAGCAGGCAGGCGCCGTAGGGCGGCAGCGGCTGCTCGCCGCACGGGTTGGTCGCGCGGATGTCTTCGCACCACCAGGCGTTGTTCATCTCGTTGACCCGGTCGATGAGGATGAAACCGGGTTCGGCATAGTCGTAGGTGGACACCATGATCATGTCCCACAGGTGCCGCGCACGCAGCTGGCCGTAAACGCGGCAGGCGACCAGGCCATCCTCGCGGACCACGTACCCGTGGTGGGTCGGCCACTGGCGCCACTGCACCTGTGCTTCGTCGCCCAGATCCTGCCCGGCCGCTTCGGCACGGGTCAGCGGGAACAGCAGCGGCCAGTCGGCATCGTCCTCGATGGCCTGCATGAAGCCGTCGGTGATCAGCAGCGACAGGTTGAACTGGCGCAGCCGGCCGTCCTCGCGCTTGGCGCGGATGAACTCGCGCACGTCCGGATGCGACACATCGAAGGTGCCCATCTGCGCACCGCGCCGACCACCGGCCGAGGACACGGTGAAACACATCTTGTCGAAGATATCCATGAAGGACATCGGCCCGGAAGTGTGTGCACCGGCCCCGGCGACGAACGCCCCGCGCGGTCGCAGCGTGCTGAACTCATAGCCGATGCCGCAGCCGGCCTTGAGGGTGAGCCCGGCTTCGTGGACCTTCTGCAGGATGCCGTCCATCGAGTCTTCGATGGTGCCCGAGACGGTGCAGTTGATCGTGCTGGTGGCCGGCTTGTGCGCCTGCGCGCCGGCGTTGGAAATGATCCGTCCGGCCGGGATCGCGCCACGGCGCAGCGCCCAAGTGAAACGCGCGTACCAGTGCTGGCGCAGTTCGGCGGTGGTCTCCGCATCGGCCAGCGCGCGGGCCACGCGCAGGTAGGTGGCGTCGATGTCCGCATCCAGCGCTTCGCCCTGCCGCGTCTTGAGGCGGTACTTGCGGTCCCAGATATCCAGCGAGGCCGACTGCAGCGGTACGCCGTCGGCATCGGCACCGACGTCGCGGATCTCATCCAGGGGCAGCGTGCTCATCGCAGGGCAGGCTCCATCAGGCGCGGGCCACGGCCTGATCGTTGACGGCGTGTCGTTGCCCCGGAAAGCAAACCCAACCTCTTGGGGCAATCCTGATCGGCAACGCAACATCTTGTGGCCGATGCCTACCAGCTTACCCCTGCCGAAGGCGCTGTCAACGGCCGCCCACGACCTCGCCGCAGGGGGCTGGCAGCCGGAACGGACGCCGATTTCATTCCCGGTTTAGGCGCAGGCGGACACACTCATTCAGCTTGCTTTACCGTATGCATGTCTCTACCTCTTTCGATACGGAACCGCCGGACCATGCGACCGCTCCCGACTCTGCTCACGCTGGCCTTTGCCGCCGCCTTCGGTGGCTTCACCGCCACGGCCATCAACGCGCACCTGGACAACCGTGCCGAAGCAGCGCCGGTGTCGCTGGCCATTCCCGCCACGGCCGCGCTGCCGGCGGCGGTCGCCGGGCAGACGGTGCCGTCGCTGGCACCGATGCTGGAGCGGGTGATGCCGGCGGTGGTGAGCGTCAACACCAAGCAGGTGGTGCGCGTGCGCAACCCGTTCTTCAACGATCCGATCCTGCGCCGGCTGTTCCCCGAAGTGCCGCAGGAACGCATCAACGAATCGCTGGGCTCGGGGGTGATCATCGACGCCAGCGCCGGCCTGGTGCTGACCAACCACCACGTCATCGACAACGCCGACGACGTGCAGGTAACGCTGGCCGACGGGCGGACGGTGAAGGCCGAGTTCCTCGGTTCGGACCGCGATACCGACATCGCGCTGATCCGCATCCCCGCCGACAAGCTCACCGCGCTGCCGCTGGGCAACAGCGAACAGCTGCGCGTGGGCGACTTCGTGGTGGCCATCGGCAACCCGTTCGGCTTCAGCCAGACGGTGACCTCGGGCATCGTCTCGGCGGTGGGCCGCAGCGGCATCCGCGGGCTGGGCTACCAGAACTTCATCCAGACCGATGCATCGATCAACCCGGGCAACTCGGGCGGCGCGCTGGTCAACCTGCAGGGCCAGCTGGTGGGCATCAACACCGCCAGCTTCAATCCGCAGGGCAGCATGGCCGGCAACATCGGCCTGGGCCTGGCCATTCCGTCCAACCTTGCCCGCGACGTGGTCGACCAGCTGGTCAAGCATGGCGTGGTGGTGCGCGGCACGCTCGGCGTGGAGGCGCAGAACCTCACCCAGCAGATCGCCCAGGGGCTGGGCCTGACCGAAGCGCGTGGCGCGCTGGTGACGCGCGTGCTGGCCGGCTCTGGCGCCGCCGCGGCCGGGCTGCGACCGGGCGATGTGGTGGTGAGCGCCAATGGCCAGCGCGTGGACAGCGCGCAGGCCCTGCACAACGTGGAAGGGCTGACCCCGGTCGGCAGCGCGCTCAACCTGGACATCCGCCGCGACGGCAAGCCGCTGCAGCTCAAGGCCACGTTGAAGGAACAGGCGCGAGCGGTCAGCGGCGACAGCCTGGATCCACGCCTGGCCGGGGCCACCTTTGTCGACCTGCCCGAATCCCTGCGCCAGGCCGGCATCAGCGGCGTGCAGGTGAGCGAGGTCAAGCGCGGCAGCCGCGCAGCGACGTCGGGATTGGCTGCCGGCGACGTCATCACCGAAACCAGCGCGGGCGAATTTGCCGACCTGCCAGCTGGCGCGCCAACTTCCAGCAACGCCCGCCACAACTGGTGCTGCGCATCGTGCGCGGCAACACGCCGGGCGTGCTGGTGATGCGCTGAACGGCGCAGCCGGCCTTCGCGCGCACCTCACGGGGCGTAACACGCCCTACACCCGGCCGATGCTATTACCTTGCGTTCGTTATCGGGGTCCCGCCCCGGTCACCTTCCCCATCGCACATAACGGAGAGTCACGATGAGCCCCACCAATACCGAAAACCTGAAGGAACACCTGGGCGAAGCCGGTTCGCACCTGAAGTCCGCGGCCAGCGCCGCTGGCGGTGCGATCAAGGGCGCGACCGGCGCTGCCGGCGACGAACTGCGCATCGGCAAGGCCAACGTCAAGGCCGAACTGTCCGACACCGCGCTGTCGGGCCTGGCGGCTGCCGAGTTCGGCGGTGCCGCTGCCAAGGAACAGGTCGATGCACTGATGGACAAGGGCAAGGACCTGGTCGACAGCGCCGCCGAGCTGATCCGTGAGCGTCCGCTGGCTTCCTTCGGCGTGGCTTTCGCCGCCGGCTGGATCATCGCCAAGCTGGCCCGCAGCGGCGGCGACAAGTAAGTCGGCGTGAGCGATCAAGCCCAGTCGACCGCTACCGGTGGCGCGGAATCCCCGCCACCGGGCAGTGGTGAAAAAGCACCGCGCCTGGACGAGAGCATCCGCCAGGTCGGTGAGGCCGGCCGTGAGACCGTCGAGTCGGCCAAGCACACCCTGCGTTCGCTGCGACGGTTGGCCTCGGCCGACTTCGCCCTGGCACGCAGTGCGTTTGGCCGTGCGCTGGCATGGGCTGGCGTGGCGATCGTGTTCGGCGCGTCGGCCTGGTTGCTGCTGGCCGGCACGCTGATCGCCCTGATGCAGCGCTGGGGCCTGTCCTGGTTCCACTCGCTGCTGATCACCTCGATCATCAGCCTGCTGGTGACCGGCTACGCGATGTGGCGGGTATCGTTCTTCTTCCGTCACACCGGCATGCATGCCACCCGCCGGCAGTTGTCGCGGCTGGGGCTGTATGACGAACCCAGCGATGAAGATCCCGATGCCGACGTCGATACGACGGGGGTGAAGCGATGAACTTCGAAGCCTTGCGCCAGCGCGTGCAGCGTGCCGAGCTGGTGGTGGCGGTGCGGGTGGAAAAAACCCGTAGCAGCTGGTTCTCCCTCAGCACCGTCTGGCGTGCCGGGTGGACGCCCATGCGGATCATCACCGTCGGTCTTGCCGGCGGCTTCCTGGCTGGAAAGCTGGAACCCACCGGGCTCGGCGCCAAGGTGCAGGGTGCACGTTGGCTGCAGATGATCGGCTCGGTCTCCAATCTGGTGGCCAGTACCCAGGCCGCGTTCGCCTCGATGCAGGCCGGCGAAGCGGCCGAAACCGCCGAGCAGGCGGCCGACAAGGTGGACGATGCCACCGATGACCTGGCCCGCCCGGCGCCCCGGGCAGCGGCACCCACGCCGCGGGTCAGCCCGCAGCCGCAGCCGCGTGTCGATCCGGCCTCTCCGCAACAGCCGCAACCGGCCGAAGCGGCCACCGATATCTCCGAACGCTGAAACCGGGCCCTGCCGCACTGCGGCGGGGCCTCGCTTTTTCTGCACGGGCACAACACGCCACCCGCACCCGGCTTGCCCAATAATGGCGCTCCTTTCCTGCCCGGCGCCCGCATGAGCGTTCCTGCCGTTACCCCCGACGACACCGCCGCCACTCCTCCGCTGCCGCGCCCGCGTGCGCCGATGTCGCTGGTGGTGCTGGCCACGCTGGCGGTTGCCTTTACCCTGTGGGCGGCGCAGGAAGTGATCCTGCCGGTGCTGCTGGCGATGTTCTTCGCGCTGGTGGGCAACCCGATCCTGCGCCTGCTCGGCAAGCTGTGGATTCCCCGCTTCCTTGCGGCAGTGCTGGTGATCGGCGCGGGCCTGAGCGGCGCGGCGGCGCTGGGCGTGCAGCTGGTCGGCCCGGCAATGGAATGGGCGCAGGAAGCACCGCAGCAGCTGCGCAAGGTCGCGCGCCAGGTACAGGACCTGACCAAGCCGGTGCAGCAGGCCAACCAGGCGGCCGAAAACTTCGCGCGGGTGGCCGGCGGCGAAGGCAGCCGGCGCGTGCAGATCGTGCGCACCCAGCTCGATGACCCCTACAAGGTGCTCACCCGTGCACCGCGGCTGGCCGCCTCGGTGCTGGCGGTGGTGCTGCTGACGCTGTTCTTCATGATCTACGGGCAGAGCCTGCAGAAGCATGCGATCGCGCTGTTCCCCAGCCGCCAGCAACAGCGTTTCACCACCGACATCCTGCGTTCGATCGAGCGCGAGGTATCGCGCTACGTGCTGACCATCACCGTGATCAACACGCTGGTGGGACTGGTGTTTGCCGGGGTGTTGCTGCTGCTGGGCATCAGCCTGCAGGAAGCGCTGTTGTGGGGCACGGTGGCCGCCCTGCTCAACTTCGCCCCGTACGTGGGCCCGTTGATCGGGGTGGCGTTGATGCTGCTGATGGGCTTTGTGGAGTTCAGCGATCCGCTCAAGGCGCTGCTGCCGGCGGCCTGCTACCTGGCCCTGCACACAGTGGAAGGGCAGGTGGTCACGCCGATCGTGCTGGGCCGGCGCATGGCGATCTCGCCGCTGATCCTGATCCTGGCGCTGATGGTGTTCGGCTGGCTGTGGGGCATGGTGGGGCTGTTGCTGGCGGTGCCGCTGCTGGTCTGCATCAAGCTGGTGCTGGCGCGGCTGGACGGCACCCAGGGCTGGGCCAAGCTGCTGGAATAAGCGGTTCAAGCGGAGGACAAGGCTGGCTGCGTACTCCCTGAAGCTGCCAGAATACCGGCCTCTTTTTCGGATGGATCCCGGCCCTGATGTCTTCCCTTGTCGCCCGTTGCCTGGCCCTTGCCGGCCTTGTCACCCTCGCCGCGCCCACCTTGGCCGCCCCCCAGCCCAGCGCCGAAGTGGCCAGCCGCCAGCTGGTCGAGGCGGTTACTTGCAAGCGCCACCTGACGCCTGCGCAGTTCGCCGCCCTGGCCAAGGTGCTCAAGCCTACCGAGCTGCAGGCGTACGGCGAACTATCCGATGGCGAGTATGCGTTGACCACGCCGCTGCTGGTGCTGGGCCAGCCGGTGAACCGCCTGCACCTGTACGACGGCGCCAGCGGCGAGGATGGCATTGACAGCTACACCGCGTACTTCAGCACGGCCAGTGTCGAGCAGGTCGCCGCGCTGGCGAAGATCCGGGACAACGTGGCCGGCGACTACACCCTGGAAGTCGGCCGACATGACCTGAACGTGCGGCAGCAGGACGGGCGGGCATCCATCAGTTGTTCCTACGACCTGCGCTGAAGGACCTTCGCCGGCGCTGCCTGCGCGCGATGTAAGCCTGCGCGCGCAGGCGTAGAATGGCCGGGTGAATTTTCCTGTCCAAGCCATCACCCTCGACCTCGACGACACCCTGTGGCCGTTCGCCCCCATCGGCGCCCGCATCGACCAGGTGTTGTACGAGTGGATGCTCCAGCACAGCCCCGCCACCGCCGCGATGTACCCGGTGGCGGCGATGCGCGAACTGCGCGAGCGCTCCTTCCATGACAACCCGCACCTGCACTACGACCTCAGCGCACTGCGCCGGTTGACGCTGAGCGAGGCGCTGGAGAAAAGCGGCGCCGACCCGGCCCTGCTCGAACCGGCGTACGAGGCGTTCTACGCCGCGCGCAACCAGGTGGAGTTCTACCCGGACGCGCTCGACGCGCTGGCGCGGATCGCCGCCAAGGTGCCCGTCGCCGCGCTCAGCAACGGCAATGCCGACCTGCAGCGGATCGGCGTGTCCCACCACTTCACCTTCCAGCTCGGCTCGCGCGAGCACGGTGCGGCCAAGCCGGCCGCCAGCATCTTCCACGCCGCCTGCGAGCGCCTCGGCGTTGCCCCGGCCCATGTACTGCACGTGGGCGACCACGCCGAGATGGACGTGGTCGGTGCGATGCAGGCGGGCCTGCGCGGCTGCTGGATCAACCGCGAAGAGCACCGCTGGAACCATCCTTCACTGCAGCCCGATCTGCAGTTCGACACCCTGACCGGGCTGGCCGACTGGCTGGATGCCAACGCATCTGCCCAGCACGCGTAAGCCGCCGCCCAAGGAGCATTCGAGTCCCATGTCCGAGATCAACGGTTTCACTTCCGAGACGAGCAACGCGCTGCCGCTGCACGTGATGACCCGCGAGCAGTACGCCGGCTGGCGCGCACAGCAGTCCGACGCGCTGGGCGCGTGGCTGGATGCGCAGCGCTTCAACGGCAGCGGTGGCAGCGTGGTGCTGCTGCCGGGCGAGCACGGCCTGGCCGGGGCGATCATCGGCGTGGGTGACCCGGGCGATGCCTACAGCTACGCGCATGCGCCGTTCGCGCTGCCGGAAGGCAGCATCTGGACGCTGGCCGATGCACTGCCGGCGGAAATCGAAACCCTGCTGCACATCGGTTGGGGCCTGGGCAGCTACCGCTTCGCACGCTACCGCAAGCCGAATCGTGCGCCGGCCCAGCTGGCAGCCACGCCGTCGGCCGAAGTGCGCGATGTGGTGACCGCCAGCCTGCGCGTGCGCGACTGGGTCAACACGCCCACCGAAGACATGGGCCCGCAGCAGCTGGAAGACGCCGCGCGTGACCTGGCCAGCGCGCATGGCGCGCAGATCGAGGTGATCACCGGCGATGCGCTGCTGGAGCAGAACTTCCCGTCCATCCACGCGGTGGGCCGCGCCTCGCATCGCGCGCCGCGCCTGATCGTGCTGCGCTGGGGCAACGCAGGCCAGCCGCACGTGGCGCTGGTCGGCAAGGGCGTGTGCTTCGACACCGGCGGCCTGGACATCAAGCCGGGCGATGGCATGCGCAACATGAAGAAGGACATGGGCGGTGCCGCGCACGCCCTCGGCCTAGCCGGGCTGATCATGGCCCAGCAGCTGCCGGTGCAGCTGACGCTGCTGATCCCGGCGGTGGAAAACGCGATCGGCCCGGATGCGTTCCGCCCCGGCGAAGTGATTGCCACCCGCAAGGGCCTGAGCATCGAGATCGACAACACCGACGCCGAAGGCCGGGTGATCCTGGCCGATGCGCTGACCTACGCCAGCGAACAGCAACCGGAGATCGTGCTCGACTTCGCCACCCTCACCGGTGCGGCGCGGATCGCGCTTGGCCCGGACCTGCCGGCGTTGTTCAGCAACGATGACACGCTGGCCCAGCAGTGGCTGCAGGCCGGTGAAGCGGTGCGCGATCCGGTCTGGCGCATGCCGCTGTGGCGCCCGTACCTGCGCTACCTGCACAGCAACATCGCCGACCTGGCCAACGCCGGCTCGCGCATGGCCGGTTCGGTCACCGCAGCGCTGTACCTGGAGCGTTTCATCGCCGAAGGCCAGCGCTGGGCGCACCTGGACGTGTACGCCTGGAACGATGGCGAGCGTCCGGGCCGCCCGGCCGGTGGCGAGGCGCTGGCGTTGCGCTCGGCATGGACCATGCTCAAGACGCGTTACGCCTGAGCGGCGCCGAGCGCTGCCCGGCCCTGCAGTGACACCCGCAGATCCCCGCTTCGGCGGGGATCTGCGTTTGGAAGAGTTGTCGAAAATGTGAATATCGGTGTCGCCCACGTTCTGACACCATGGCCCGGTCGCCCACCCACACGCTTTGTGAAGGCAGGAAACCAGACATGTCCCTCTTCGGCTCTCCCCGTGCCGGCCGCGAGCCCGGCGCACCGCGACCACCGTCGCCGCTGCTGTGGATCGCGCTGATCGCGTTGATCGCCGGCCTGCTGGTGCTGGCGTTTGCCTGGCTGGCCGGCTGGATCGGCCGCGACCGCATCACCGCGCAGACCTTCACCGACAGCATCGAAGCCACCGGGCCGCCGCAGCCGGGCTTCCGCCGCGCGCATACCAAGGGCGTGTGCGTCAGCGGTACCTTCCAGGGCACGCCGGAAGCGGCGGCGCTGAGTTCGGCGCGGGTATTCCGGCAGCCGCAGGTGCCGGTGCTGGGCCGGCTCTCCATCGGCGGCGGCGACCCGCACGGTGCCGACGCCAATGCGCGCGTGCGCAGCATGGCGCTGCAGCTGGTCAGCGATGACGGCCAGGAATGGCGGACGGCGATGAACAGCTTCCCGTTCTTCGCCGTACCCACCAGCGAGGCCTTCCTCGAACAGACCCGCGCCGGCATCCCCGATCCGGCCACCGGCAAGCCGGACCCGGCCAGGATGGCGGCCGTGCTGGCCAAGTACCCGTCCGCGCGTGCGTTCGGGCAGTGGGCCAAGACCGCGCCGTGGTCCAGCAGCTGGGCCGACACCACCTACAACGGGGTCAACGCCTTCCGCTTCACCGCCGCCGACGGCAGCCACCGCTTCGTGCGCTGGAGCATGCGGCCGCAGGCGCCGTTCGTGGAGATGACGCCGGAGCAACGCGCGAAAGCGGGCCTGGACTACCTGGCCGACGAGTTTGCCCAGCGCCTGGCGCAGGGCCCGGTGCGCTGGGACATGTGGGTGAGCATCGCCGAGGCGGGCGACCCGATCGACGATCCGTCGCAGGTGTGGCCGGCGCAGCGCCGCCAGGTGAAGGTGGGCACGCTCAGCCTGGTGTCGATGCAGCCGCAGGCCACCGGTGCCTGCCGCGACCTCAACTACGATCCGTTGATCCTGCCCAGCGGCATCGCCGGTTCCGACGATCCGATCCTGGCCGCGCGGTCGGCGGTGTACTCGCAGTCGTTCAACCGCCGCGAGCGCGAAATCGCCAGCGGCAAGGGTGCGGCGGCCACTGGCAAGGAGGGCGCGCAATGAACCGTGATACGGGCCATTTCAACCTGACCGCGCGCGTGCTGCACTGGCTGATGGCGGCGATGATCCTGACCATGCTGTTTGTCGGCGTGGGCATGGTGGCCGCGCTGCACTGGCGGCCGATGCTGATCGACCTGCACCGCCCGCTCGGCATCGCGATCCTGCTGCTGGTGATCGTGCGCCTGTACAACCGACTGCGTCATCGGCCGCCGCCGTTGCCGACCGATCTGCCTGCCTGGCAGGCATTCGCCGCGCATGCCTCGCACTGGGTGCTGTACGGCCTGATGCTGGCGATGCCGCTGATCGGCTGGTCGATGCTCTCCGCGGGCGGCTATCCGATCGTGATGTGGCCGGGCTTCAACCTGCCGGCGATCGTGCCGCACGACCCGGCGTTGTACGCGGCGCTGCGCAACGCGCACAGCCTGTTGGCCTATGCGCTGTTCGCCACGGTGGTGGCGCATCTGTCGGCAGCGCTGTTCCATCTGTGGGTACGCCGCGATGGGGTGTTCCAGGCAATGGCGAAGGGGCCGGCGACAGCCCGCGACGACCACACCCGGTAGTGCCGGCCGTTGGCCGGCGTTACAGCCAGCCTTTCTGCCTGGCCAACCGATACGCTTCGATGCGGTTGGCCACGCCGAGCTTGCCGATGCATTCGGACAGGTAGTTGCGCACGGTGCCGTGCGACAACCCCAGCTGGGTGGCGATCTCGCTGGCCGAGCGGCCGTCGCCGGACAGGCGCAGTACCTGGCGTTCGCGGTCGTTGAGCGGGTCGGCCTGCGACCAGGCATCCAGCGCCAGCTGCGGATCGATCGCGCGGCCGCCGTGCTGCACCTGGCGCAGCGCATCGGCCAGGCGTTCGGCGGGGGCGTCCTTGAGCAGATAGCCGCACACCCCGGCATCCAGTGCGCGGCGCAGGAAGCCCGAGCGCGCGAAGGTGGTGACGATCACCACCTTGATCGGCAGCTGCTGGCGGGCGATGCGCTGGGCCAGTTCCAGGCCGGACAGCCCGGGCATTTCGATGTCGGTGACCAGGATGTCCGGCTGCAGCTGTTGCAGCATGCGCCACGCGGCTTCGCCGTCGGCTGCGCTGCCCAGCACCTCGATGTCCGGCTCCAACCCCAGCAGCGCCGACAGCGCGCCGCGCACCATCGCCTGGTCTTCGGCCAACACGATGCGGATCATGGCGTGGCCCCGCCCGGGACCGCGGCGGGCGCGACGGCGGCCAGTACCGGCGTGGTCGCCGCCGGCAGCGTCACCCGCACCGTCACGCAGGTGCCCTCGCCCTTGGCCGACTGCATGGCCAGGGTGCCACGCAGCGCGGCAACGCGTTCGCGCATGCCGGTCAGGCCGTTGCCATCGACGTGGACACCGCCACGCCCGTCGTCGCGTATCTGCATCAACAAGTTGCGTCCGTCCTGTTCGAAGGTGATCCACGCCTGCCGCGCCTGGGCGTGGCGGGCAACATTGGTGACGGCCTCGCGCAGCACCAGGGACAGTGCCCGTTCGATATCCACCGGCATCGGCGGCGGCGGCGCGTAGTGCAGGTGCACGTGCTGGTACTCCAGCAGCAGCCGTGCCGAGGCCAGCTCGGCGGCCAGATCGCTGGCGCGGATGCCGGTGACCGCACTGCGCACTTCGGCCAGCGCCTGCCGCGCGATGGTCTCGGCTTCGGCGACTTCGCGACGCGAGCCGGCCGGATCGCGGTCGGCCAGCTTGCGCGAGAGCTCCAGCTTCAGGGTGATCAGGGACAACGTGTGCCCCAGCAGGTCGTGCAGATCGCGGCCGATGCGCTCGCGTTCGGCGGTGGCCGCCAGCCGCCGCACTTCGTCCTGCGACAGCTGCAGCGCCGCATCTTTTTCATGGCTGGCGGTCTCGAAATTGACCACCAGGCTGATGATCACCGCCATGCTCGGGATCCAGATCAACGCCTGCCACGGATAGTGGGCGAACAGACCCACCACCACGAACAGTGCATTCAACGCCAGCAGCTGCAGCAGATAGCGCCCATAGCCGCTGCGGCGCGAGACGCGCAAGGTGACACAGCCGAAGATGAAGTAGCTCACCGCCGAGGGGTACCACGCCAGCGGCACCAGCCCCAGCGCCACCATCGACAGTGCATAGCGCGGCGCATGGCAACGTGGTGCCAGCAGCACACCGGCATACAGGGCCAGGAACACCGGGTAGGTGAGCAGGGTCAGCGCCGCCCAGCGCCAGGTGTAGCCCGTGCCGAACAAGGGGGTGAGGAACACCCACAGCGTCCACAGCAGGTGGATGGCATCGACCCAGGGCGATTTGCCACGCCGCAGGTTTTCGGCCACGGCCGAATCCGGCGCGGGGCGCAACAGGGAGGCGAGCCGACTGGATGACACGGACGATTCCAACGCAGGGCGAACAGGGGCGATCATGCCACTTCAGCCCACCTGGCGCAGACGGCGGCGTGCCAGTCCCGGCGCATCGGCGGTCACCGCCAGCACCGCCGCGATATCCACCGACGCATTGCCCGGCGTCGGCTGTCGCGTCGCCACCGCGCCGCAATCTACCCGGAGGTCAGGCAGCCTGGCCGGAAAAGCGACGGCGATGGACATCGGGGCACTCCGGAGCGGGCGGGATGGGCATAGCCTCGCGCCGCGGCGGCAGCGCGCACAGTGGCCGTCGTCAGCGCAGTCAGGTGACAGCTGTCACTGCCCACGCCGCCGCCGGGCGCGCATGCTGTGCACCACCCGGCCTGGTGCCGGTTTGCCCCGCGACCGCCGTTGCGGTCACACTCGGCCCGATTCCCCGTCCAGACTCACGATGAACGCATCCGCTGAACTGCTCAAGGAACTCCGCATCGACCGCAAGGCGACCACCCCGCCGCCGTCCTCGCCCCGCCGTGGGCTGTGGATCGCGCTGGCGATCATCGTATTGCTGCTGCTCGGCGGGATCGGCTGGTTCGTGTTCGGCCGGCAACGCGCGATCGAGGTCAGCACCGCGCCGGTGGTGGCGATCCAGCAGGGCAGCGCCAGCAGTTCGGTACTCGATGCCAGCGGCTATGTGGTCGCCCGGCGCATGGCCACGGTCTCGGCCAAGATCACCGGCAAGGTGCGCGAGGTGATGATCGAAGAAGGCATGCGCGTGGAAGAAGGCCAGGTGATGGCCACGCTCGACCCGATCGACGCCAACGCACAGCGCAGCCTGTCGGCCTCGCAGCTGGAGGCGGCGCGCAGCCAGCTGTCCGGGCTGCAGGCGCAGGTGGCGCAGGCCAACGCCGAAGCCGGCCGCCTGCAGACGCTGGTGGGCCAGCAGCTGGTCTCGCGCTCGCAGTACGACCTGGCCACCTCCCAGCGTGACAGCCTGCGGGCGCAGCTGCGCACCGCCGAACGCAACATCAAGGTCGCCAACGACGCGTTGGCCATCGCCGACCTGGGCGTGGACAACAACACCGTGCGGGCACCGTTCTCCGGCGTGGTCACCGCCAAGGCCGCGCAGCCGGGCGAGATCGTGTCGCCGCTGTCGGCCGGTGGCGGCTTCACCCGCACCGGCATCGGCACCATCGTGGACATGGAATCGCTGGAGATCGAGGTGGACGTGGGTGAGTCCTTCATCGGTCGCGTGCAGCCGAAAATGCCGGTGGAAGCCACGCTCAATGCCTACCCGGACTGGAAGATCCCGGCCGAGGTGATCGCCATCGTGCCCACCGCCGACCGTGGCAAGGCCACGGTCAAGGTACGCGTGGCATTGAAGGTGAAAGACCCGCGCATCGTGCCGGAAATGGGCGTGCGGGTGAGTTTCCTGGAAGCGGCGCCAGCGGCCGCGGCCGCCGCGCCCAAGGGCGCGCGCGTACCGGCGGCGGCGATCATCGAGCGCGAGGGGAAGACCGTCGCCTTCGTGGTCAAGGACGACCAGCACGTTGAACTGCGTGAAGTCACCGCCGGTACCGCCCTCAACACCGACCGCCAGATCAGCCGCGGGTTGAGCGCCGGCGAGGTGGTGGTGGTGGACCCGCCCGCGGAACTGCGCGACGGCAGCAAGGTCGTGGAAAAGCAGCAGCAGTAACCCGCCGCGCCCCGCCGGGCGCGGCGATGCAACGTGTGTGCGCTACCCGTGCCGTGCCGGCGCGCAGGTGGGCTGCTGTCCGCCACCGCGCGTTCCCCACCCGGCCACGGCCCCAAGATCGCGCATGCAGGCGCACGCCGCCGCATGCCGTCCGCTCGATCCGCCTTGTTCCAAGGAGAACCACCCATGTCGACCCTGGTTTCGCTCCGCAACATCACCAAGACCTACCAGCGCGGTCCCGAGAAGGTGCAGGTGCTGCACGGCATCGACCTGGACATCCAGCGCGGCGACTTCGTCGCCCTGATGGGGCCGTCCGGCTCGGGCAAGACCACCCTGCTCAACCTGATCGGCGGGCTGGATACGCCCAGCGGTGGCGAGATCGAGATCGAGGGCGAGCGGATCGACCGCATGTCCGGCGGGCAGCTGTCGACCTGGCGCAGCCACCATGTCGGCTTCGTGTTCCAGTTCTACAACCTGATGCCGATGCTCACCGCGCAGAAGAACGTGGAACTGCCGCTGCTGCTCACCCACCTGGGCGCGGCCCAGCGCAAGCGCAACGCGGAGATCGCGCTGACCCTGGTCGGCCTGGCCGACCGCCGCAGCCACCGTCCCAACGAGTTGTCCGGCGGCCAGCAGCAGCGCGTGGCGATTGCCCGGGCGATCGTCTCCGACCCGACCTTCCTGATCTGCGACGAACCCACCGGCGACCTCGACCGCCAGTCCGCCGAGGAGATCCTGGGCCTGCTGCAGCAGCTCAACCGCGAGCACGGCAAGACCATCATCATGGTCACCCATGATCCCAAGGCGGCCGAGTACGCCACCCATACCGTGCACCTGGACAAGGGCGAACTGGCCACTGCGCCAGCGGCCCACTGACGGAGGATGCCGCGATGAAGTATTTCTCGCTCATCTGGGCGCAGTTGTTCCGCAGCAAGACACGCACGCTGCTGACCCTGCTCTCGGTGGTGGCCGCCTTCCTGCTGTTTGGCATGCTCGATTCGGTGCGCGTGGCGTTCAACTCCGGCGGCGACACCATCGAAGGCGCCAAGCGGCTGGTGGTGTCCTCCAAGCTGTCGATCACCCAGAGCCTGCCGCTGCGCCTGCTGCGCGACATCGAAGCCACCCCCGGGGTGCGCAAGGTGAACTACGCGATGTGGTTCGGCGGCATCTACCAGGACCCGAAGAATTTCTTCCCGAGTTTCTCGGTGTCGGACAACTACATGGACCTGTACCCGGAGTTCGAACTGCCACCGGCGCAGGCCGAGGCATTCAAGAACACCCGTACCGGTGCGCTGGTCGGGGAGGCCCTGGCCAAGCGCTTCGGCTGGAAAATCGGCGACACGATCCCGATGCAGGCCACCATCTTCCCGCGCAAGGGCAGCAATGACTGGCCGCTGCAGCTGGTGGGCATCTACCGCGCCAAGGACCGCAAGAGCGCCGCCGGTGAGAACCAGCTGCTGCTGCACTGGAGCTACTTCGATGAGTCCAACGACTACATCAAGAACCAGGTCAGCTTCTACACCGTGCAGCTGGACAACCCGGCGCACGCCTCGCGCGTGGCGCAGGCGATCGATGCGCTGTCACTGAACTCCGACCGCGAGACCAAGTCGCAGACCGAAGCAGCGTTTTCGCAGGCCTTCGCCAAGCAGTTCGCCGATATCGGCCTGATCGTCACCGGGATCATGGCCGCGGTGTTCTTCACCCTGGTGCTGCTGACTGGCAACACCATGGCCCAGGCGGTGCGCGAGCGCATCCCGGAGCTGGCGATCCTCAAGACGCTGGGCTTCAAGGACGGCACCGTGCTGGTGCTGGTGATGGTCGAATCGGTGCTGCTGATCGTGCTCGGTGGGCTGATCGGGATGGGCCTGGCCGCGATCCTGATGCCGGTGATCAGCGCAAACAGCCAGGGCATGATCAGCCTGCCGGGCGTGCCCGCGCAGACCTGGGCGATGGCGCTGGGGCTGATGGCGGTGATCGGCGTGGTGGTGGGGCTGCTGCCGGCATTGCGCGCGCAGCGGTTGAAGATCGTCGATGCATTGGCCGGACGTTGAGGAGCCCATCATGAACAAGCAATGGTTGTGGAACGCGCTGACCGTGCTGGTGCTGCTGGTCGCGCTGGGAGTGTGGATCGTGTTGCCGTGGTGGATGGTGCTGGCCATCGCGGTGCTGCTGGCGGCATGGCTGCTGTTTACCCGCAGTGGCCGGCTGTCGCTGGCGGCCGCGCGCATCGGCATCGCCAGCCTGCCGCAGCGCTGGGGGGCCTCGTCGGTGATCGTGGTGGGCATTGCCGGTGTGGTCGGCGTGCTGGTGGCGATGCTGGCGATGGGCGACGGCTTCAAGGCCACGCTCAGCCGCAGCGGCAGCGACGATGTGGCCATCGTGCTGCGCGGCGGCTCGCAGGCCGAAACCAACTCGGTGATCATGCGCGACCAGCTGCCCCTCATCCAGAGCCTGCCCGGGGTGGCACGCGGCGAGGACGGCAAGCCGCTGGTGTCGGCCGAGCTGTCGCAGGTG
The DNA here is from genome assembly GCF_031995405.1 of Stenotrophomonas sp. Classification (GTDB taxonomy): domain Bacteria; phylum Pseudomonadota; class Gammaproteobacteria; order Xanthomonadales; family Xanthomonadaceae; genus Stenotrophomonas. The sequence goes on from NZ_DAMAGC010000057.1 coordinate 24,185, forward strand.
ATCAGCCTGCTTTCGCGCAGCGACCACTCCGATACCAACGTGCAGTTCCGCGGCGTGGGCGAACAGGCGTGGGCAGTGCGCCGGCAGGTGCACATCGTCGAAGGCCGCCGCTTCAAGCCGGGCCTGCGCGAGATCGTGGTCGGCAAGGGAGCCAAGGCGCAGTTCGAGGGCCTGGAGGTGGGCAAGACCCTGCAGCTGGGCAAGCAGGACTGGACGGTGGTGGGCGTGTTCGCCTCCAACGACGTGCACGAGTCCGAGCTCTGGGCCGACACCCAGACGCTGTCTACCACCTACAACCGCAGCGCCTACCAGTCGGTCAACGTGCGTACCGAGGGCGTTGCCGGGTTCACGCAGTTCAAGGCGGCGATGGAGGCCGATCCGCGGCTGAAACTGGACGTGGAAACGACCCGCGACTACTACAGCAAGCAGTCCGGGGGCCTGAGCACGCTGATCAATGTGCTGGGCACGGTGATCGGCGGGATCATGGCGATCGGCGCAGTGTTTGGCGCGCTCAACACCATGTATGCAGCGGTGGCCACGCGTGCGCGCGAGATCGCCACGATGCGGGCGATCGGGTTCCGCGGGCTGCCGGTGATCACGGCGGTGATGCTGGAGACGATGCTGCTGGCCTTGCTGGGCGGCATCCTGGGGGGCTTGCTGGCATGGTTGGTATTCAACAACTACACGGTGTCCACGCTGGGCAACAACTTCAGCCAGGTGGTGTTCCAGTTCCGGGTATCGCCGGAGCTGCTGTGGACCGGGCTGAAGTGGGCGTTGGGCATCGGTCTGGTCGGTGGCCTGTTCCCGGCACTGCGTGCGGCGCGCCTGCCGATCACCACGGCGTTGCGCGAGACCTGAGGCGTGGCGGTGTACGGATAAGACCGTGCGCGCGCAGGGGCGCGCACGAAATAACAGACCACAAGCCGCATCCGCAAGGGTGCGGGGAGATGCAGTCTGTCGCGAGCGTTAGGGCCCCGTAGCAGCCGGTAGGCCCCTGGCGCAAATGTCCCCCGGCCGCGTGGCGGCCTCCTCCTTTATTTTGCCCAGGGGCCTACCGGCTGCTACGGGGCTCGGCTTGCGGAGACAAGCGGGAAAGCTGGCTT
>NZ_DAMAGC010000058.1:0-11022 GCF_031995405.1 Stenotrophomonas sp.
GAGGCCGCCCTGCGGCCGGGGGACACTACGCCAGGGGCCTACCGGCTGCTGCGGGGCCCTCACGCTCGCGACAGAACCGAACGAAGACACCAGCCGATCCGCAGGCGCCACTCCCGGCCGCGCGCATATCGCGCGTGCCATCTGCTACGTGCCTCGAAACCCGATGCTGTCTTGCATTGGAAGAAGCTCTTTTTGATGGGAGCCGGATGGGGCGCCAGCCGAATTGACCAGGAGCCGGCCAGCGGCCGGCACTACCGGGTGCATACATCGGCCATGTCAGAATGCCTGCATACCTCCCGACGGGCGACGCGATGCTGTTCGAGTGGATGCTGGGCTCCTGGTTGTTGATGCTGGATTGGGTGATCCGGCTGGCCGCGCTGTTCTGGATACCCACCCGCACCACGCCCGGCGCAGCGCGCAGTTGGTTGCTGCTGGTCGGCTTCGTACCACTGCTCGGCTTGCCGCTGTACCTGCTGTTCGGCCATCCGTGGCTGTCACGCCAGCGCGTCCAGCGCCAGGCCGAAGCCTCCCAGGTGATCCGCGAAGAGCAGGCCCTGCAGCCCCCGCTGCGCTGGACCCCGGTGCCCGACACCGCCACCGCCGAGATCGTGCCGTTGATCGAGCGGCAGGGCGACTTCATGCCCATCCACGGCAACGCCGTGGACCTGCACAGCGACTACCACGCCTCCCTGCAGGCCTTGATCGAGGATATCGACCAGGCCCGCGAGCGCGTGCACCTGCTGTACTACCTGATGTTCGACGATGCGGTCGGCGAGGCGATCGTGCAGGCATTGCAGCGCGCCGCCGCGCGCGGCGTGCACTGCCGCCTGCTGCTGGATGCGGTGGGTGCCAAACGCGGCCTGCGCCATTATCGACGCCGCCTGCAGGCACTGGGCGTGGACGTGCGCGCGATGCTGCCCGGTGGCCTGCGCTGGCGCCGCAGCGGCCGCATGGACCTGCGCAACCACCGCAAGATCGCGGTGATCGACAACCGCGTCGGCTACATCGGCTCGCAGAACCTGGCCCAGCCCGAGTTCGTGCCGGGGTTTCCCAACAAGGAACTGGTAGCGCGCGTGCGCGGCCCCGGCGTGGCCCACCTGGAAGCGGTGTTCGCCAGCGACTGGTACATGGAAACCGGCCAGCGCCTGGACGTGATGACCGCCGTGCCGGTGTGCTCGGCCGACGTGGCTACCCAGCTGTTGCCCAGCGGCCCGGCCTATCCTTTCAGCAATGCGCGCGATGCGGTCAACGCGCTGATCCATCTGGCGCGACGACGGATCGTGCTGGTCACCCCGTACTTCGTGCCCGATGAGGCAACGCTCAGCGCGCTGCGCATTGCCGCGCTGTCCGGCGTGCAGGTGCAGCTGATCCTGTCGGCCAGCAGCAACCAGCGGCTCACCGCGTGGGCGCAGGAGGCCTACTATGACGAACTGCTGCGCTGCGGCGTGCGCATCGCGCTGTACGAGCCCTGTTTCCTGCATGCCAAGCACCTCACCGTGGACGAGGACATCGCGCTGGTCGGCTCGATCAACCTGGACATCCGTTCCTTCGCGCTCAATGCCGAGATCGGCATGCTCTGCTACGACACCGGCATCGTTGCCCAGCTGCTGCAGATCGAAAGCGACTATCTGCTGCAGTCGCGCCAGCTTGAGCTGGATACCTGGCGCCAGCGCCCGGCGTGGCGGCGCAGTCGCGAAGGCATCGCGCGCCTGGCCGATGCGTTGATGTGAGCGCGTCGCCAGCGTGCGCGCAGGCATCGCCTACAATGCCCGCATGAGCGCATCCGATTCCAACCGCCAGTGCGACCTAGCCATCGTCGGCGGCGGTGCGGCCGGCGTGCTGGTCGCGCTGCATGCCCTGCGCAGCGCGACCAGCGCGGTGCACATCGCCTTGTTCGAACCCGCCTCGACGCTGGCCCAGGGCATCGCCTACGCCACGCCCTGGCCGGAGCATCTGCTCAATGTGCCGGTCGGCAAGATGAGTGGCTTGCCCGAGCGGGCCGAGGACTTCCTCGATTACCTGCAGCAGGTCGATGCGTTTCCCGAACTGCCGCGCGAGGTCCTTGCGGCCGAGTATGTGCCGCGACGCTTCTATGCCGAGTACCTGCGGGCGAGGCTGGAACAGGCGCAGGCCAGCAGCCCAGCACGCCTGAGCGTGGTGCATGACGCGGTGATTGGCCTGCAGCCGGAATCAATCCCACAGCAACTTTCTCTGGCCGATGGCGAGCAGTGGCAGGCACGCCAGGTGGTGCTGGCCTGCGGCAACAGCATGCGCCCGTTGCCGGTGCCCGGCGCCGAAGCCTTGCCGCCGGGCAAGGTCGCGGACGCCTGGGATTACGACGGTGTGCGCCTGCTGGCCGGCGATGGCGACCTGGCCATCATCGGCTCGGGCCTGAGCATGGCCGACAGCGTGGTGGCACTGGCCAACGCCGGGCATCGCGGCCGCATCCACGTGCTGTCGCGTCACGCGCTGCTGCCGTTGGCGCACGCGCACGGTGGCGCGGCCACGTTCGACCCGCAGCCGTTGCTGGCCATGCCATTGCGACAGAAACTGCGCGTGCTGCGCGGCCACGCACGCGATGCGGTCGCGCAGGGCCTGCCGTGGCAGAGCGTGATGGACCGGATCCGTCCGCTGGGGCAGGCCCTGTGGTTGAGCCTGGAGGCAGCCGACCAGCGCCGTTTCCTGCGCCACGTGGTGCGCTACTGGGACGTACACCGCCATCGCATCGCCGAGCAGGTAGAGGCGCAGGTGCACGCGCTGGAACAGTCCGGGCAGCTGCAGCGGCATCGCGCGCGGCTGGACACGGTACTGGTGCTGGACGGCACCCTGCAGGTGCACGCGCATGGCGCCGATGGCGGCCTGGCGCCCCTGCAGGTGAGTGCCTTGATCAACGCCACCGGCGTGGAAACCCGCGCCACCGCGATGCGCAATCCCCTGGTCCAGCACCTGCTGGCCGATGGCCACGCTCGCCCCGGGCCGCACGGCCTGGGACTGGATACCTCGGTCGAGCACGGCCAGTTGCTGGATGCCAACGGCCAGCCGCATCCGGCGGTGCAGGTGGTCGGCAGCCTGCGCATCGGCACGCTGTGGGAAAGCCTGGCCATCCCCGAGCTGCGCGGGCAGGCGCAGCTGGCCGCGCGCGCCGCGCTGGGCTGAGCCCGGCAGGCGCCTCGCACAGGGCTCGCTGAATCGGTTGGACGCCAGTCCGACCGGATCGCCCCGCACGGGGTAAAATGCGCCATGGATGTCTCCCACTTGCTCGACGGGCTCAACCCCGCCCAGCGCGAAGCTGTGTCCGCCCCGCCCGGCCACCATCTGGTGCTTGCCGGTGCCGGTTCCGGCAAGACCCGCGTGCTTATCCACCGCATCGCCTGGCTGAATGAAGTCTGCGGCGTGCCCACCCATGGCATTTTTGCGGTGACCTTCACCAACAAGGCCGCCGGCGAGATGCGCCACCGCATCGACCTGCAGTTGCCGCAAGGCAGCCGCGGCGCGTGGATCGGCACCTTCCACGGGCTGGCCCACCGCCTGCTGCGCCTGCATTACCAGGATGCCAGGCTGCCCGACAGCTTCCAGGTGCTCGACTCGGATGACCAGCTGCGCCTGGTCAAACGCGTGGTGCAGCAGCTGGAGATCGACGACAGCAAGCACCCACCCAAGCAGATCGCCTGGTGGATCAACGAGCAGAAGGACGAAGGTCGTCGCCCGCAGCACATCCAGCCCGAGCCGCATGACGCGTGGCTGGAAACCATGCGCCAGGCCTACATCGCCTACCAGGAGCGCTGCGACCGTGCCGGCCTGGTCGACTTCGCCGAGCTGCTGCTGCGCGCGCATGAACTGCTGCGCGACAACCCGGCGCTGCTGGCGCACTACCGCTCGCGTTTCCGCGAAATCCTGGTGGACGAGTTCCAGGACACCAACGCCATCCAGTACGCCTTCGTGCGCGTGCTGGCCGGCGACAGCGGCCACGTGTTCGTGGTCGGCGACGATGACCAGGCCATCTACGGCTGGCGCGGCGCCAAGGTCGAGAACGTGCAGCGCTTCCTGAAGGATTTCCCCGGCGCGCAGACCGTGCGGCTGGAGCAGAACTACCGCTCCAGCGCCAACATCCTGGGCGCGGCCAACGCGGTGATCGCGCACAACCCGGACCGCATCGGCAAGGAACTGTGGACCGACAGCGGCGACGGCGATCCGATCGACCTGTACGCGGCCTACAACGAAATGGACGAAGCGCGTTACGTAGTCGAGCGCGCGCGCCAGTGGGTGCGCGACGGCGGCAGCTACGGCGATGCCGCGGTGCTCTACCGCAGCAACGCGCAGTCGCGCGCCTTCGAAGAAGCGCTGATCTCCGAACAGGTCCCGTACCGGGTGTACGGCGGCATGCGCTTCTTCGAGCGTGCCGAAATCAAGGACGCGCTCGCCTACCTGCGGCTGATGACCAACCGCAACGATGACGCCGCCTTCGAGCGTGCGGTCAACACGCCCACGCGCGGCATCGGCGACCGCACCCTGGATGAAGTGCGCCGGTTGGCGCGCGCCCACGCGATCTCGCTGTGGGAGGCCACCATGCTCACCACCCAGGGCAACGAACTGGCCGCGCGTGCGCGCAATGCACTGGCCGGGTTCCTGACCCTGGTCAACCAGCTGCACGGCGAAGCCGGCGAGATGACCCTGGCCGAACGCATCGACCACGTGCTGGTGCGCTCGGGCCTGCGCGAACATTGGTCCAAGGAAAGCCGCAACGCGCTGGATTCGGAATCGCGCGCGGACAACCTGGACGAGCTGGTCTCGGTGGCCTCGCGCTTCGTGCGCCGCGAAGACGACATCGAGGAGACCGGCGAGACCATGAGCGAGCTGGTCGCGTTCCTGTCCTATGCCTCCCTGGAGGCCGGCGAAGGCCAGGCCCAGGCGGGCGAGGAAGGCGTGCAGTTGATGACGCTGCATTCGGCCAAAGGCCTGGAGTTCCCGATCGTGTTCCTGGCCGGCATGGAAGACGGCCTGTTCCCGAGCGCCCGCTCGCTGGAAGAGAGCGGCCGTCTGGAAGAAGAGCGTCGCCTGGCCTACGTGGGCATCACCCGCGCGCGCCAGAAGCTGGTGCTCAGCTACGCCGAGTCGCGGCGCATCCACGGCCAGGAAAACTACAACGTGCCCTCGCGCTTCCTGCGCGAGATCCCGCGCGAGCTGCTCAACGAAGTGCGGCCCAAGGTGCAGGTCTCGCGCACGGCCTCGCTCGGCGCCAACCGGGTGATGGGCCACGCCGCGCTGGAAGCGCCGCCGCTCAAGCTGGGTGCGATGGTCAACCATCCCAAGTTCGGCGAAGGCATGGTCACCGACTACGAAGGCAACGGGCAGCACGCGCGCGTGCAGGTCGAGTTCGCCGACGCCGGCAGCAAGTGGCTGGTGATGGCGTACGCCAACCTGACCGTGATTTGAGGGTGGCGCGCCACGGATGACGCGCCACGTCCTCTTCATCTGCAGCCAGAACCGCCTGCGCAGCCCGACGGCCGAGCAGGTGTTCGCCGATTGGCCGGGCATCGAGACCGCATCGGCCGGGCGGTAGAGCCGAGCCATGCTCGGCTGCGTAACAGGCAGCGCAGGCCGGACGTCCTGATGGCACCGCGTACAGCAGCCGAGCATGGCTCGGCTCTACAATGGTCGGTATCCCGTTGGCGCAGGCTGCCCCATGACCGATTCTCCGTTGCACATTACCGTCAAGTTGAACGCGAAGCTCCAGCCGGAGCACCGCCACGAACTGTTCGAGGATCCGCTCGACGCGCTGCTGGAAAATGCCGGCCTGGGTCAGCTCACCGGCGGCGGCACCGCGTTGTCCGATGACGGTGAAGTGGAGTACGGGGATATCGAGATCGCGCTGAACGATCCGGCTTCGCTGCCGGCGGTGATCGAACTGCTGGAACAGCTGGGTGCGCCGAAGGGCTCGGTGATCCAGCGCGCAGGTGAGCCCGACCAGCCGTTCGGTGTCACTGAGGGCCTGGCCCTGTACTTGAACGGCACCGACCTGCCGGACGAGGTGTATGAGCAGTGCGACTCGAATTACGTGTTCGAGCAGATCGTCGAGCGTATCGAAGGCGTGGGCGAGATCTGCAGCTGGTGGCAGGGGCCGACGGAAACCGCGCTGTACCTCTACGGGGTGTCGTTCGAGACGCTGCGTGAGCGCATCGCCGAACTGGTCGCTACCTATCCGCTGTGCCAAGGCGCGCGCGTGGTGAAGATCGCCTGATCCCCACGAAGCCATGCCGGGTCTGCGGGTAGCCGACCAACGGTCGGCGCTACGGTGTGCCGGATCCGCGTAGAGCCGACCGTTGGTCGGCTGCCGTTCGAGTGCCCCAACGCTTACGCCGTACCGACGAACCGCGCCGCCGCACGCACCTGCTCCCAGTCCAGGCCGAACTTCGCCAGGTACTTGCGCAGACGGTCGGCATCATTGGTGCTGGCGCGCTGCGCACGCGAGACCGCGAACAGTTCGCGCCCCGCGGCCGACAGCGATGCCGAACGGACGCAGACGCGCACCACGTCCTCAAGCTGCACCCGGTCGAACCGGTCCAGTTCGGCGGCTGCCTCGCCCAGCAACGCATCCAGCGATGACGGTTCCGTGCCGCCGTGCCACTGCGCACGCAGCCGGGCGATTTCTTCCTCCACGCCATCAGCCTGGATGCGCCCGGCCTTGGCCAGCGTGGCCAGCCGCATCAGCGAGGCGCCCAGATCGCGGAAGTTGCCGCGCCATGCCGCTTCTGCACTGGTGGCGAACGCCAGATAACGCGTGCGTGCCTCCACGTTGAAGCGCACCCGTTCGTGCTGTTCGCGCGACCAGCGCTCCAGTTCGAACTCCAGGTTGGGTTCGATGTCCTCGCTGCGCTGTGCCAACCCGGGCAGCCGATAGGTCCACAGGTTGAGCCGGGCCAGCAGGTCCTCGCGGAAGCGACCCTGGCGCACCGCCTCGTGCAGGTCGCGGTTGGTGCCAGCGATCAGCTGGAAGTCGCTCTCCACTTCGCGGTCGCTGCCAACCGGCAGGAAGCGCTTCTCCTCCAGTGCACGCAGCAGCATCGCCTGTTCGTCCTGGCCCAGTTCGCCGATTTCATCCAGGAACAGCAGGCCTTTGTCGGCCGAGCGCAGCAGCCCGGCACGGTCGCTGGAGGCGCCGGTGTAAGCGCCCTTGGTGTGCCCGAACAGCGTGCTCATCGCACCATCGCCGCGCAGCGTGGCGCAGTTCACCTCGACGAAACGGCCTGGCAGCTGGTGCTTGAGCTTCTTCAGCTCGAACACACGCTTGGCCAACTGACTCTTGCCGGCGCCGGTAGGGCCCATCAGCAGCATCGGCGCGCGCGAGCGCGTGGCGACTGTTTCGATCTGTTCGATCATCCGGTTGAACGCTGCATTGCGGGTGGCGATGCCGCCCTTGAGCAGGTCGCGGTCCTGCAACTGCTGCTGGGCGAAGCGCTGGGCGATGTGGTCGTAGCGCGACAGGTCGAGGTCGATCACGGCATACGTGCCCGGATCGCCCACGGCCTGCTTGCGCGGCGGCGAGGTCTGCAGCAGCCGCCCGGGGAAATGTCGGCTCTCGGTCAGCAGGAACCAGCAGATCTGACTGACGTGGGTGCCAGTGGTGATGTGCAGGTAGTAATCCTCCTCGTCGGGCTGGAATGGATAGCCGGCAAGGAAGTCATGCAGGCATGCATATACCCCTTCGAACTCCCACGGATCGGCCATGTAGGTGTCATGCACGCGTACGACGGTTTCCGGTGCGGTCAGTGCCAGGTCCTCGCACACCAGCGTGGCCAGCGCGCCGAAGCGGCGCTGGTCGGCCAGCAGTTCGATGCGGTCGAACAGAAAATCCTCGTGCATGCCCAGCGCCACGCTGGGACGCCACTTCTGCCACCGGCCCGGGCCCGTGCCAGCGTCGAGCTGGATGCCGAGCATGCCGAAGACTACCTGTCGCTTGGTCATATCCATATCTATAAAAGGCGAGCGGGAAATATATACAAAACATAAATCGAGCGCATGCACATAGGGCTTCTGCTTGCCGAATGTCATTTTAAAACAATGAGATAAGACGACCCTTGGAAAGTTGGCACGGCGATTGCTCTATCACCGGCAGGACGCGATGCGGGACGGCCACCGGCCCCATCGCCGCAGAGGGGCACGCCGCACGGACGCGGCAAGGGCAGTGCCCGGCTGGCAATGGGGCCAGCCGGGCCGGACCCGGAAAACGCACCGTCTGCATCCCCTGGCATTCGAACAAGGAAACGAACATGAGCAACAACTACGACGTAATCCAGGAGAAGGGCGCCGCCCCGATCAAGCTGTGGACCCGTGGCGTGCCGCTGGAAGACGCCGCGCGCGAGCAGCTGCAGAACATCGCGCGCCTGCCTTTCATCCATCGCGGGATCGCGGTGATGCCCGACGTGCACCTGGGCAAGGGTGCAACGATCGGCTCGGTGGTGCCGACCATCGGCGCGATCATTCCCGCCGCGGTCGGCGTGGATATCGGCTGCGGCATGATCGCCACCCGCACCACGCTCACCGCCAGCGACCTGCCCGACAACCTGTCGGCGGTGCGCAGCGCGATTGAACGCGCCGTACCGCACGGGCGCACGATGGGCCGTGGCCGCGACAAGGGCAGCTGGGATACGCCGCCGGAGCTGGCGATCGAGGGTTGGTCGCAGCTCATGGATGACTTCGCACTGATCTGCGAGCGCCACCCCAAGCTGAAGAACACCAACAACCTCAAGCACCTGGGCACGCTGGGCACCGGCAACCACTTCGTCGAGATCTGCCTGGACCAGGAGCAGCGCGTGTGGTTCATGCTGCACTCCGGTTCGCGTGGCGTGGGCAATGCGATCGGCACCTACTTCATCGAACTGGCCAAGCAGGAAATGCGCCGCTGGATGATCAACCTGCCCGACCAGGACTTGGCGTACCTGCCCGAGGGCAGCGTGCACTATGGCGATTACGTGTTCGCGGTGGACTGGGCGCAGCGTTTCGCGCGGATGAACCGCGAGATCATGATGCGCAATGTCGTGGCCGCGGTGCGTACGGTGATCAGCAAGCCGTTCGAGGCGCAGGCCGAGGCCGTCAACTGCCACCACAACTATGTGAGTCGCGAGCACCACTTCGGCAAGGATGTGATGGTGACGCGCAAGGGCGCGGTGAGTGCACGCAAGGGCGAGCTGGGCATCATTCCCGGCAGCATGGGCGCCAAGAGTTTCATCGTGCGCGGGCTGGGCAACGAGGACAGCTACAACAGCTGCAGCCACGGTGCCGGCCGCGTCATGAGCCGCACCCAGGCACGCAAGCTGATCAGTGTCGACGACCACGCCAAGGCCACCGCGCACGTGGAATGCCGCAAGGACGCCGAGGTGGTCGATGAGTCGCCGGCCGCCTACAAGTCGATCGAGGCGGTGATGGAGGCCCAGCGCGACCTGGTCGAGATCATGCACACGCTGCGTCAGGTGGTGTGCGTCAAGGGTTAGCAACAGCGCGCGCGGCGTACACTGCGCCGCGCGCTGGAGGAGTAGACACATGGACATGATCGAATTGGACGGCAGCCTCGGTGGCGGCCAGCTGCTGCGCTCGGCGCTGACCTTGAGCCTGTGCACGGGCATCGGCTTCAGCATTCACGACATCCGTGCGCAGCGCCGTCGTCCGGGGCTGATGCGCCAGCACCTCACTGCGGTCAACGCCGCCGCAAGGGTGGGCAACGCCTGCACGCACGGTGCGCAGCTGGGGGCCACCGCGCTGCGCTTCGAGCCTGGTCCGGTGCAGGCCGGCGACTACCAGTTCGCCACCGGCAGCGCCGGTTCGGCCACGCTGGTACTGCAGACGGTGCTGCCGGCGCTGTGGCAGGCCGCTGCGCCATCGCGGCTGCGGCTGGAGGGCGGCACCCACAACCCACTCGCACCCAGTGCCGACTTCATCGCCGATGCCTATCTGCCGGCGCTGGCGAAGATGGGCGTGCAGGCCACGCTGGAGTTGCAGCAGCACGGCTTCCATCCGGCCGGCGGCGGCGTGCTGGAGGTTGCCGTTGCGCCGTGCGCGACGCTGCAGCACTGCAGCTTCGACAGCCGCGGTGCGCTGGCGTCGATCGAGGCCAAGGTGCTGATGTCCGGCCTGCCCAGCGCGATCGGCCTGCGCGAGTTGCAGGTATTGGCGCAGAAGCTGGGCGTCGACCCGCATCCGCGCCATGTACACGCGGTGCGTCCGGCGCTGGGCCCGGGCAACGTGGCGCTGGTGCATGTGCGCCACGCCGAGCATGTCGACGTGTTCAGCGGGCATGGCGAGCGCGGCGTGTCGGCCGAACAGGTCGGTGCGCGGCTGGCCGGGCAGGTGCAGCATTACCTGCAGGGCAGCGGCTGCGTCGGCGAGCATCTGTCCGATCAGCTGCTGCTGCCGATGGCGCTGGCCGGCGGCGGCAGCTTAACCACCGGCAGGATCAGCGATCACCTGGCCAGCAATGCACGGCTGATCGAGAAGTTCCTGCCGGTCGAGTTCGACTGGCAGCCGCATGACGGCGGCTGGCGGGTGACGGTCAGCCGCTGAGGCCGCGCACCTTCAGCCGCGCGGCCAGCGCCAGGCCACCACCACGGTAGCCAGCGACAGCCCGATCTCGATCACGCCCAGGGTGATGTAGAACCACCAGGCACCGGGCAGGGTGAGCAGCATGATCGCGGTGTAGCACAGCCCGAGCAGGATGTTCAGCCAGCGCGCCAGCCGCGCCGGTGCCACCAGCGACAGCAGCACCATCAGCGCGGGGATGGCCAGCATCAACGCGGTGCCGACCAGGGTGCCTTCGCTGACCGGACCGACCGGGCCCTCGCCATTGATCATTCCCTGCAGCTTGCCGGGCACGTACAGGCCGAAGTAGTCCCCGTAGATGTAGCAGAACATCAGCGCGGTCCACAGCGCCGACAGTTTGAAGCGTACCGGGATGGGTGCGTCGTGGAGGGCAGGGCGGGTCATGGTGGTTCTCGTCGAGGAAAGGGGTCAGCGCGGGAGCGCGCGGTCGGC
>NZ_DAMAGC010000058.1:11122-25220 GCF_031995405.1 Stenotrophomonas sp.
CGCGCCGAGCACGCGCGGGATGGCGCGCGTGCGCCACACCAGCCAGCCGAACGGCAGCAGCCACAGGCCCCAGAACAGGCTGGCCAGGAAGATGTGGCTGCTCCAGCTCTTCAGCGCGCCCAGCGCCAGCGCCTGCAGCTGCGCCGGTGGAAGCACACGTGCCAGTACCGGATCGGTCAGCAGGTTGACCGCGTCCACGCGCTGGGCGAGGGCGACCAGCGCGACCGGCACGGCGGTGACGGCCAGCGCCACCATCAGCGTGGCGGCATGGCGATGCTGCAGGGCGAACAGGCGATACAGCAGCAACGGCAGCAGCAGGAAGGCCAGCTGTTCCAGCGCGAAGGCCGCGATGCCGGCGCGGAACAAGCCCGCATGTGCGGTGACATTGGCCAGCGTCGCCATCGGATCGCCGCCGACGCTGATACGGGCAGGCACGTAGGCCAAGCTGAAGATGCCGGTGGCGATCACCACCAGGTACACCCCGCCGGCCACGCGGCCGATGCGCTGTTGCGTTGCCATTGCGCCGCTCCCGAGTACCGGTGCGGATCGACCGGTGCTGGCCACCCTACGGGGCCGCACCGCGCGCCGTGACTGCCGGAAGTCACGCGCCGACGGACGGTAGCGCGCGCGCAGGCCGGGTCCGTGCGGTGGTCATCCGCCGCAACTCATCCGCCCGGGTCCGGCACTCATCCCGGATTTCAGCGGATTCGTCGCCTGCCGCTTGTGGCGCCCATGCACCGCGCCCAGAGTCTGGCGCTGTCCGCTGGGAGCGCGCAAATGAACAAGGGAATTCCGTACCTGCTGGCTGTCCTGTTCGCGCTGACGCTGTCGGCGGGCTGGGCGGCGCCGGTGCTGGCCCTGTTCGAGCATGCCTACGCCTGCCTGCAGGGTGGCGGCGGCCTGGACCTGGTGCGGCTGCGCTGTGAAGCCCGCCCCAGTGGCCTGTGCGCGCTGCTGGCATCGTGGCCGTTCTGGACCACTGCGGCAGTGGTGGGGCTGGCGGCCATTGTTGCCACGCGCCTGCCTGGACGGCGCGTGAGCCTGCGCTGACAGACCGGTCACCGACAGCTACCGGCGACGGGACGGGCGCGGCATCATCAGCAGCCACACCCAGGGATCGACCATGGCGCTGAGCGAAAAGGAAAAGATGCTGTCCGGCCAACCCTACCGGCCAGGCGACCCCGAGCTGCAGGCCGAGATGGCCGCTGCCAAGCACTGGATGGTGCGCTACAACGCCGCCTTGGCCGAATCGCCGGCGGTGCGCCGCGCGCTGCTGCGGGAGCGGCTGGGTGCGGTGGGCGAGGGCGCGGTGATCCGCCCGCCGTTCCATTGCGACTACGGCAGCCACATCCATCTGGGCGAGGGCGTGTTCCTCAACTACAACTGCGTGATCCTGGACGTGGCCGAGGTCAGCATCGGCGCCGGCACCCAGATCGGGCCGGCGGTGCAGATCTATGCCGCCGACCACCCACGCGATCCACAGGCGCGGGCTGCCGGGCTGGAGTCGGGACGGCCGGTGCGCATCGGCCGCAATGTATGGATCGGCGGTGGCGCGATCGTGTTGCCCGGGGTAAGCATCGGCGACGATGCGGTGGTCGGTGCCGGCAGCGTGGTCACCCGCGACGTGCCGGCCGGTGCCACCGTCGTCGGCAATCCGGCGCGGGTCGTGCCCCGGCGCGATTGATCTGGCTCAAGGCGCAGCCTCCACACCGGGTGTGCAATGGTGTCCACCCCATTGCCACCGTGGACGGAGCCCTGCCATGTACAAGCGAATCCTGATTGCCACCGACGGCTCGGAGCTGGCCGAAAAGGGGCTGCTCAAAGGCCTGGAACTGGCCCGCGACCTCAATGCCGAGGTCGATATCGTGACCGTTTCCGAGCCGTGGGCAGTGGGCATGTACGACGCGATGGGGTGGAGCGTGGGGTACATGAACAGCCCCGAGTACAAGGCCGACCGCGAGGAGGCCGCGCAGAAGGTGCTGGACCCGGCCAAGGCCACCGCCGAAGCACAGGGCCTGCGCGCCAACGTCGTGCACGTGCTGGACCGCTATGCCGCCGACGGCATCATCGACACCGCCACCGAGCGCAGCAGCGACCTGATCGTGATGACCTCGCATGGCCGCCGTGGCGTCACCCGCGTGCTGCTCGGCAGCCAGACCGCCGAAGTGCTCGCACGCAGCACCGTGCCGGTGCTGGTGATCCGCTGAGGGTCCGACGGGGTAGTGCCGGCCGCTGGCCGGCTCCCCGTGCAGTCAGATTTCCCGAGGAGCCGGCCAGTGGCCGGCGCGTCTGGATCAATCGCGCAGCTTCAACGTCTGCGATTCATCCAGGCTGCCATCCGGTTGAAGCACCACGTAACGCTCGCCCGCACGGTCGAACAGCACCGGGATCGGATCGCGGAACAGCGGGCGGCGCACGAAGCGCAGCTGCCAGCCGAAATGCTCGAGCGTTTCCACGGCCTGGCGTTGCTCGGCGGTGAGTCCGGCGCGCAACTGGACCGGATCGGGCGACTGGCGGCGTTCGGGCGTATTCATGCGGTAAAACGAAACGGCAGGGGAGACTTCGGCGCCTGCAAGCGGTGTACCAGCACCGGGCGCAGGCGCATCCAGGCGTAGGCCATCACCAGCTGTAGAGCTTCCAGTACACCGGGGAAACGCCGTCCTTGTCGCTGTCCATGCGGCCATCGCCGTTGCGGTCGTACATGTAATACGCCGCGCCACGCGACGGACTCACCTTGACCATGCGCAACTGGCCGCCAACGCGGTATTCCTCGACGGTGTCACCGTTGTCCAGGGTGCGCCTGGAGACATCGGCACCGCTGACATCGACCGGGGGCGAGCCTGCGCCGCCGGTGGTGGCGCACCCGGCCAGCAACAGCAGGCCAGCCAGCATCAGAGTCTTCATGGGCCGAGGATCCTTGAACGGGGAGGCCTGGATTATGCCCCATGGGTCGTGACGCCGGCGCAGGGACCGGCTGCGACGGGGCGGGTAGAATCGTCGCATGAGCCGATTAGTCCTGATTGACGGGTCCAGTTACCTGTACCGCGCGTTCCACGCGCTTCCGCCGCTGACCAACGCACACGGTGAACCCACCGGCGCGCTGTTCGGCGTGGTCAACATGCTGCGCGCCACGCTGAAGGAGCGCCCGGAATACGTGGCGTTCGTGGTCGATGCGCCCGGCAAGACCTTCCGCGACGACCTGTACGCCGACTACAAGGCCAACCGCCCGCCGATGCCCGACGAGCTGCGCCCGCAGATCGAGCCGATGTGCCGCATCGTCGAAGCGCTTGGTCTGAGCATCCTGCGCATCCCCGGCGTGGAAGCCGACGATGTGATCGGCACGCTGGCCCTGCAGGGCCACCAGGACGGCCTGCACGTCACCATCTCCACCGGCGACAAGGATTTCGCGCAGCTGGTACGCCCAGGCATCGAACTGGTCAACACCATGACCGGCAGCCGCATGGATTCGGATGCGGCGGTGATGGAGAAGTTCGGCGTGCGCGCTGATCAGATCGTGGACCTGCTGGCGCTGATGGGCGACGCCGTGGACAACGTGCCGGGCGTGGAGAAATGTGGCCCGAAGACCGCCGCCAAGTGGCTGGCCGAGTACCAGCACCTGGACGGGGTCATGGCGGCCGCGCCGGGCATGAAGGGCAAGATCGGAGAGAACCTGCGCGCCGCGCTGGAGCGCCTGCCGCTCAACCGGGAGCTGGTCACCATCCGCACCGATGTGCCGCTGGACGCGAGCCCGCGCACGCTGGCCCTGCGCGATCCGGACGTGCCCACGCTGGGCGAGCTGTACCTGCGCTACGGCTTCACCCAGGCGCTCAAGGAGCTGGGTGGCCCCGCCGCGGCTGCGGTGGCCGCCAGCGACGCCACGGTGAGCCTGCGTGGCACCGCGGCCGGTTACGCCCGCAGCGCCCCGGCCGAAGCAACGACGCCGGTCGACCCGGCGCTGTCGGCCCCGGGTGAATACGAAACGGTGCTCACCACCGCCCAGCTCGATGCCTGGGTGCAGCGCATCGAGGCCGCCGAGCTGATCGCCTTCGATACCGAAACCGACGCACTCGATGCGATGCGCGCCAATCTGGTCGGCATCAGCCTGGCGGTCGAGCCGGGCCATGCCGCGTATATCCCGGTGGGTCACAACTATCCCGGTGCGCCGGCGCAGTTGCCGATCGAGCAGGTGCTGGCCGCGCTGCGCCCGGTGCTGGAGAACCCGGACAGGAAAAAACTGGGCCAGCACGGCAAGTACGACCTGCACGTGCTGCGCCGCCACGGCGTGAACCTGCAGGGCTACCACGACGACACCATGCTCGAGAGCTTCGTGCTCAATTCCACCGCCACCCGCCACGACATGGACTCGCTGGCGATGCGCTACCTGGGCTACACCACGATCAAGTTCGAGGACGTGGCCGGCAAGGGCGCCAAGCAGATCCCGTTCTCGCAGGTGGGCCTGGACGAGGCCGGCCGCTACGCCGCCGAAGATGCCGACATCACCCTGCGCCTGCACCGCGCGCTGCAGCCGCAACTGCGGGAGTCGCCGTCGCTGGACCGCGTTTACCGCGACATCGAAATGCCGCTGGTGCCGGTGCTGGCCCGGATCGAGGCCAACGGCGTGCACATCGACATGGCCGAGCTGCGCCGGCAGAGCCAGGACCTGGGCGTGCGCATGCTGGCCGCCCAGCAGAAGGCCACCGAGCTGGCCGGGCACACCTTCAACCTGGATTCGCCCAAGCAGCTGCAGGCCGTGCTGTTCGACGAACTGAAGCTGCCGGCGCTGGTGAAGACCCCCAAGGGCCAGCCCAGCACCAATGAAGAGGCGCTGGAGGCGATCGCCGAGCAGCACGAGCTGCCGCGGGTGATCCTGGAGTACCGCGGGCTGGCCAAGCTGCGCAGCACCTATACCGACAAGCTGCCGGAGATGATCAATCCCGACACCGGCCGGGTGCACACCAGCTACCACCAGTCCGGCGCCGCCACCGGCCGGCTGTCCTCCTCCGACCCGAACCTGCAGAACATCCCGATCCGTACCGAGGACGGGCGCCGCATCCGCCGCGCCTTCGTCGCCCCCCCGGGGCGCAAGATCCTGGCCTGCGATTACTCGCAGATCGAGCTGCGGATCATGGCCCACCTGTCCGAGGATCCGGGCCTGGTGCGCGCCTTCGAACAGGGCGTGGACGTGCACCGCGCCACCGCCGCCGAAGTCTTCGGGCGGTCACTGGACGAGGTCACTCCCAACGAGCGCCGCGCCGCCAAGGCGATCAACTTCGGCCTGATGTACGGCATGAGCGCGTTCGGGCTGGCCCGCAACCTGGGCATCGACCGCGGCCAGGCCCAGGATTACGTGGCGCTGTACTTCAGCCGTTATCCCGGCGTGCGCGACTTCATGGAGCGCATGCGCCAGCAGGCCCGCGACCAGGGCTACGTGGAAACGCTGGAGGGCCGCCGGCTGTACCTGAACGACATCCACGCCCGCAACCAGGGCCTGCGGGCCGGGGCTGAACGGGCGGCGATCAACGCCCCGATGCAGGGCACGGCGGCGGACATCATCAAGCGCGCAATGGTGAAAGTGGACCACTGGCTGCAGGGCCAGGGCGACCAGGCACGCATGATCATGCAGGTGCACGATGAACTGGTGTTCGAAAGCGAAAGCGGTTTTCTGGAAACCTTGCGTTCCCAGGTGATCGACTTGATGTCGTCTTCAGCCCAATTGCGGGTGCCGCTGGTGGTGGACGCGGGTGTCGGTGATAACTGGGATGAGGCGCACTGAGACGGAAATCACGAGAAAACAGCTGAATCGGTTCATTGCTGGCCGATTAACTGACTCTCGGATGAATGTTTCCCCTACGCACCTTTCATTAATTGGGCCCCTTCACGAACTATCAATGTTCGAGGTGCTTTTATAGACCTCGACAGGCGCAACGCCTGTTGTGGATCTCTCCCATCCCCTGGAGCAGATCTCGGAACGGGGGCTCCTCCCCAAGCGCCCGTTCCCCGGCCCCGCTGACCTCCCCCTGGTCGGCGGGGCTTTTTATTTGGGCCTCTCCCTTCGAGGGGCAAACACGCAGCCCGACCTGAACTTTCCAGGCGTCGCGCTCGGTGCAACAGGCGCTCGCCCGCCATGGCCTTGCCGACGACCCCCTCGTCAGCCGCAGGCGTTGGCCTGCGGCGGCCTCCGCCTCCCATGTTCAGCCCGCAAGCACATCGTCCCCGGCGGCCCATCGGTCGTTACGGGGCCCACACGCTCGCGGCAAACCCCAACGAAGACACCTCCAGATCAAAGCACCCGGAAGCAACGCCCCGCTCCGTATTGCCGCCGAGCACGTGCACCCCGCATGCTGTGGCCTGGATTGGGAGAGCGCAATGAGCGATCTGTTTGCATTGGCCATGCCGTGGTGGGAATTCATCCTGCGCGCGGTCGTGGTCTACGTGGTGGTGCTGGGCATGGTGCGGTTGTCGGGCAAGCGCGCGCTGGGCCAGATCACCCCGTTCGATGTGCTGCTGATCGTGCTGCTCGGCAACGCGGTGCAGAACGCACTGCTCGGTGAAGACACCTCCCTGGGGGGTGGCCTGCTGCTGGCCGCCACGCTGATCTCGATCAACTACGGCGTGGGTTGGCTGACCACGCGCAGCCGACGCGTGGAAACCCTTGTCGAAGGCGAGCCCGTGCTGATCGCACGCGATGGCAAAGTGCTCGACTCGGTGCTCAAGCGCGAGCTGGTGACCCCGGCCGACCTCGACGCGGCGTTACGCCAGCAGGGCTGCCTGTCCATCGACGACGTCGCGCTGGCCGTACTGGAAATCAACGGCCACATCACCATCGTGCCGAAGAAATAACGCCACCCGCGGTTCGCGCATCAATGCGCCCCGTGCGTGGGCGAGGCCGCGGCGGGCTGCGCCGCCGCCTCGTCGGCGAGCTGTGCGCAGGCCTGCGGCCCGTTGCCGGGGTTGCAGGCCAGCTGCAGCGCCCGGTGGGCCGCGGGCAGCTGCCCGGCGACGCGCAGTGCGGCAGACACCGCTGTGCAGAACCCGGCCGTTGGGTGCTGGCTGCATAGCGTGGCCAGTTCGTCCAGCCGCTCAGCCGGCAGCGGCAGCGCCGCCGGCATCTCCTTCACCAGCGAAAACGCCTTGCCCACATCGCCGATGCGTTGTTTGTCGTCGGCGCTGCGGCATTCCGCAGCGTCGAAGGCAGGGCTGTCTTCCTGGCACACCGACGGCACGCTGGCCGGCACGGTCGGGTCGGCCATGACCTTGGCGATCACCCAGTCGTTGCGTGCGTCGCTGCGGTAATCCTCGATCAGCCGGTTGCAGGCCACCTCGATGCCTTCGCCGCACCAGCGCCGCCAGCTGTCCGCACCGGCCCACACCATCGTGCGCATGCAGGCGGCGATATCCTGGCGGCAACTGCCGTCGGCGAACGGCGGCGCCACCTGGCAGGCGACATCACTGTCGCGCGCGTAATGGTCGGTGTCATCGTTGAGATAGCGGCCATCGGCGCTGATCGACAGCACCGACGACGCCTCGCGCGCAAGGTTGACCGCCGTCAACGTATCGTCGGTCCACACCAGATGGTACGGCTCGGGCGCCTGGCCCGGCCGTTGGCGCTCCGCGTCCACCGCGCTGACCACGCGCAGCACGGTGCCGCTGTCCTCGTCCTTGAAGGTGCCGCAGTGCAGCGACTGGGCGGTGGCGGGCACGGCCAGTGCAGTGAGCACCACCAGCATGGCGCAACGCCAGGCATGCGGGTGGCGGGGGGAGGCGGCAGCGGTCACGGCATCATCCTTGAACAGGGAACAAGCCACGCGAGGCTGCGCCGCACGTGCATCGGTAAACGGGAACAACCTCACACCCAGTCGCGCGGCACTAGGTAATCGGCCAGGCGCGCTTCATCGCTGCCGGCTTCGGGTTGGAAGCCATATTCCCAGCGCACGCGCGGCGGCAGGCTCATCAGGATGCTTTCGCTGCGCCCGCCGCTCTGCAGGCCGAACAGCGTGCCGCGGTCGTAGACCAGGTTGAATTCGACGTAGCGGCCACGGCGGTACAGCTGGAACTCGCGCTCGCGCTCGCCATACGGCATGTGCTTGCGGCGGTCCACGAGCGGCAGGTAGGCCTGCAGGAAGCCATCGCCGACCGCGCGCAGGTAGGCGAAATCGCGCTCGAAATCGCCATGCAGGTCATCGAAGAACAGCCCGCCCACGCCACGCGTCTCATTGCGGTGGCGCAGGAAGAAGTACTCATCGCACCAGCGCTTGTGCGCGGCGTAGCGTTCGGGCCCGAACGGGGCGCAGAGATCGCGCGCCACGCCATGCCAGTGCTGCACGTCCTCATCGAACGGGTAGAACGGGGTCAGGTCGAAACCGCCGCCGAACCATGACGCCACTTCCACCCCGTCGCGTTCGGCGCGGAAATAGCGCACGTTGGCGTGGGTGGTGGGCAGGTACGGGTTGGCGGGATGGAACACCAGCGACACGCCGGTCGCGCGCCACGACGCGCCCGCCAGTTCCGGCCGGTTGGCCGACGCCGATGGCGGCAGGCGCGTGCCGGCCACGTCGGAGAAGCCGATCCCGGCCTGCTCGAACACCGCGCCCTCGCGCAGGATGCGGGTGCGACCGCCACCGCCTTCGGCGCGCTGCCACACGTCTTCGGCGAACCGGGCGCTGCCGTCGGCGGCTTCGATCGCCGCACAGATGCGGTCCTGCAGGTCGGTCAGATAGGCGCGCACGCGCTCGAATTCGTTCATGGCGCGTACTTTACCGCAGGCCGGTGCGCGGCCTGCGTGCACTCAGCGGCGGCTGCCCTTGTGGTTGCTGGTGGAGCGGTCCTTGGCCTTGGCCGGCGCAGCGGGTGGGCTGTCGTCGTCGGCGTCCGCCTCGGCCTCGGCGGCCATCCGCGCGGCGATCGCTTCCAGTCCGGCGCTGGCCTGCAGCAACGCCCAATTGCGTGTGGCGTACACATCGCAGGCCACATGCGTGCCCTTGCCATCCTTTGCGCAGAGGGCGTCGATCTGCGCGGGCAGCTGTTCGTCGCCGGTGTGCTCATACACGCTGGCCAGGTTCTCGCAGCCTTCGCGTACGCCGGCTGTGCAGAGTTTCAGGTAGAACGGCGCGGCTTCCGCCCAGCGACCGGACAGTGCCAGCTGGTGGCCGGCGGCGTTGCAGCCCTGCAGCTTCCCCGCCGCGCAGCACGCCTGCGCAGCGCCGGGACGGCCGATGCCCGGGCAATCCTGCGGCAGCGGGGTTTCCACATACACCACCGGTGCGCTGCACTGCCGCGCCTCGCCGACGCGCTGGTAGTAACCAAAGCGGTTCCAGCTGTCCATGCCGATCAGGTTGCCGTTGGCGAGCGTCTTGAACACGAAGTCGTCGCCCTGGTCATGGCGCACGCGGATGTCGCCATCGACCAGGCGGGCCCGCAGCTTGCCGCCGAAGCCGCTGTCGATCATGCCGCCATCGCCGAAAGGCAGGTGATCCATCAGGCCCTGGTCGGCCAGGTAGCTGCCGCAGGGCAGGGCCGTGGCCGCTACCGGGGCGAGCGTCCTGGCGTCCAAGCCGGCCAATGGCGCCGCCCGCTGGCAGGCGCGCGGGTCCTGGCCCTGCGTGCAGGCCCGCTGCAAGGCATCGCGGGCCGGCAGCAGCCGCCCGGCGGCCCAAAGCGCGTCGGCCGCCTTGGCGCAAAACGTGCCGGTGGTCTGCGCCTTGCACAGGGCGGTGATCTCATCCAGCTGCGCGGCCGGCAGTGGCGGCGGGTCGCCCGCGGCCAGTCCGCCGAGCAGGGCCTTGGCCAGCGCCTTGCCCATCACCTCGCGTGCGGCCTCCCGGCAGGCGGCCTGGTCGTAGCGGCCCGAGTCCGGTTTGCACACCGCCGGTTCGGCCAGCTCGGGGTCCTCGTCGGCCGGGGTGACAGGCGCGCGTGCATCACTGGCCTGCGACTGGTAGTTGGCGAGCAGGCCCTTGCACGCTGCCGGCACGCCTTCCTCGCACCATTGGCGCAGCGTGGTGCTGTTGGCCAGCGGGAGGTCGTGCAGACAGGTGTCGATCTGCGCGCGGCACGAGGTGGGCGGGAACACGGCCGCGGGCTGGCAGCGGGCCGCCTGCTGCAGCCGGTAGGTACTGACGTCATTGCCCAGAAGGCGACCGGCCTCCTGCACCGTCAGCGACCAGACACCGCCGTTGTCCAGGCCGGCCAATGTCAATGCGTTGCCGCGCCGGCTGACCAGGTACGGTTCGGGGGGCTGTTCCGGGCTCTGCCGGAACCCCTGGTTCGGGCTCTGCAGGGTCAGCGTGGTGCCGGTGTCTTCGGCCTTGAACGTGCCGCACAGCATGGACTCGGCGGCGGCGGGAAGGCCGACCAGCATCAGGACGGACAACAGCAGGCAACGTGCGGCGATGGCGCGGCGGGCCATGGAAACAGCAAGGGTCACAACATCATCCTTGGGGGCAGAGCGGAAGAGGGCGGATCAGCGACGGAAGTACGCCAGCACATCGGCGCGCAGCAGGCGCACCACCAGCCACACATGCAGCACGGCAAAGGCGAGCGAGGTGCCCAGCGCGGTACCGGTGAAGAACAGCCGTTGCAGGCGCAGCTCGCGCATGTCGCTGGCGTCGGCGTGGGGGGCCAGGTAGTCCAGCAGGTGGCGGACGGCATCGTCGATTACCCAGGTAGCGGCGAAGTTCGACGCGGCGGTGGCCACCAGCAACACGATGAACAGCCACAGCGCCCAGCCCTGGCGGCGCAGCATGCCCCAGCAGGCGGCGATCCCGGCCACGCAGGTCAGCAGACCGGCCACGCTCACCGCCACGGCGTGTGCGCCCAGCCAGTGCAGCGCGGGCGACAGCCAGGACAGGTCATGGCCCTGCACCATCTGGCGGACCCACTCGGCGCTGGAGGCCGACGCGGCGAGGGGCACCAGCAACAGCCAGGACAGCGCCGATGCGGCACACACCACCAGCACCGACTGGGCCAGTGGCGCGAGGAACCTGGGTGCTGCGCCCGGCGCGAGCGGCGGCCTGGCGTGCGGGAGTTGCGGGGGTATCGATGACATCCGGTGTCCTGGTAGGCCGGCGGCGACCGTCAGGTCGTCGCCACCGCGAGCGCGGCCGCGGGCAGGATATGGTCTGCACTCAATGCTGCCAAGCGCCGCCCATGCGGCGGCTGCAGCGGGACCCAGGCCAGTTCGGCGATTTCCGCCTGCGGCCGGGGCGTGCCGGTGACGGTCACCCGGAACGCGTGCGCACGCACGCGGTGCCCGGCTTCGTGTACCGCCCAGGCCTCGAACCGGCCCAGTGCATGCGCGCTGGCAGGTTCCAGGATGACCCCGAGTTCCTCGTGCAGCTCACGTGCCAGCGCCACCAGCGGGGCTTCCCCGGGCTCGGGCTTGCCGCCGGGCTGGATGAAGGTGTCCGAGCCCTGTTTGCGCACGACCAGCACACGACCGCGGGCATCCAAAACGACCGCGGCGACGATATCGATCGTCGCCGCGGCGTGCTGTGCGTCAGTGGCAACCGACGTCATCGCTGGCTTACTTCAGGTTTTCTTCGAACAGCTTGAGGATGCGCTTGTACTGGTCCAGCCAGGAGTCCGGGCGCACGTAGCCGTGGCGCTCCAGCGGGTAGGGCGCGATGGACCAGTTGTCCTTGTGCAGTTCGATCAGCTTCTGGGTGAGGTTGACCGAATCCTGGAAGAACACGTTGTCATCCATCATCCCGTGCGCGATCAGCAGGTGGTCCTGCAGGCCCTCGGCGTACTCGATCGGCGAGGAGATGCGGTAGGCCTCCGGATCGATGTCCGGGGTGTTGAGGATGTTGGCGGTGTAGCCGTGGTTGTACTGGTGCCAATCGACCACCGGGCGCAGCGCGGCACCGGCCTTGAACGTGCCCGGCGAGCGGAACAGCGCCATGAAGGTCATGAAGCCGCCGTAGGAGCCACCGTAGATGCCGGCGTGGTCACGGGCACCCTGTTTGGTCTCCACCAGCCAGTCCAGGCCGTCCTTGTAGTCTTCCAGCTCCGGGTGGCCCATGTTGCGGTAGATCGCCGTGCGCCAGTTGCGGCCGTAGCCGGCGCTGCCGCGGTAATCCATGTCCAGCACGATGTAGCCCTTCTGTACGAGCAGGTTGTGGAACATCTGCTCGCGGAAGTAGGCCGGGTACTGCTGGTGCACGTTCTGCAGGTAGCCTGCGCCGTGCACGAACATGGCGATCGGATACTGCTTGCCCGGTTCGGGGTTTTCCGGGCCGTAATACTTGGCCCAGACCACGCCGGCGCCGTGCTTGGACGGCACCTGCACCAGCTTGGGCTGGATCCACTCGCGGGCCTTGAAGGCGGCGCTGCGGGTGTCGGTGAGCACCTTGGCCTGGCCGCCGGCCGCGGGCACCACGGCCAGCTGGGTCGGCAGGTAGGCGCCGGAGTAGCGCACCAGCAGCTGCTGGCCATCCGGGGACAGCGAGAAGTCTTCCACGCCGTTGAGCGAGGTCAGTTCACGCACC
The DNA here is from genome assembly GCF_031995405.1 of Stenotrophomonas sp. Taxonomy (GTDB): domain Bacteria; phylum Pseudomonadota; class Gammaproteobacteria; order Xanthomonadales; family Xanthomonadaceae; genus Stenotrophomonas. The sequence continues at coordinate 23,608 of NZ_DAMAGC010000058.1, forward strand.
TGCCTGCTGGCATTGTCCACCGCGCACACTTCGTAGTCGCCCGGGCTCTGCTGGTTGCACAGGAAGTAGAAATCGCGGCCGTCGGCGCTGGGCACCGGCATCGAGGTTTCCCACTTGCCGGCGGTCAGCGCCTGCGGCTTGGCCGTCCCCTGCTGGGTGTACAGGTGCGAATAGCCCGACTCCTCCGACAGCAGCCACAGCGTGCGGTTGTCGTTGGACCAGCCGAAATCGTTGAAGCTCCAGTTGATCCAGGCCGCGTCGGTCAGGCGATGGCGGTTCTCAAGCTTGGCAGTGGCCGGGCTGACGCTGGTGAGCCAGCGGTCCTTGTTGTCGTTGGCGCGCAGCATGATCGCGGCCTGCTGGCCATCGGCGCTCCAGCGGATGCCGGGGGTGCCCGGGCCGGCCAGCACTTCGACCGGACGGTTGCCCTTGAGCGCGTCCTTGCCGGCGGCCTTGCGCAGCGCGGCCAGCGGATCGCTGCCGATACCCGGCAGGCCGTCCAGCGACAGCGGCTTGACCGTGCCGGTCATCGCATCGACCAGCCACAGCGCGTGCGGTTCGGGATCGTTGCGGCCCACGCGGGTGCGGGTGTCTTCGAATTCCTCATAACCGGATTCGGTCACGTACTTCGGCATCTTGCCGCCGCGGCCCTCATCGAAGCTCTTCGGCTTGGTGACCACGATCAGGCTGCGGGTATCGGGGGACAGCACGCTGTCGACGATTTCCACGTCGGCGCCCAGGTACACCGGGCCCGGCGCGCGGGTGCCATCGGCACGGCGCCAGCTGGCTTCCTGTGCCTTGAGCGCGTCGCGCTGGGCGCGGTCGTTGCGCAGCGTGGCCAGGGTGCGCAGCTGCTGGTCGCGCAGAACGTCGGCCTTGGGGGCGTCATCGGGGTTCTTCTCGGCCTTCAGGCTGGCCACCTGCTGCACGCCGCCGGCCGCGGTCCAGTGGAACCAGTTCTGCGCGGTGCGCCAGATCACGCCGCCGTCGCGGGCGAAATTGACCGCGCTGGACTTCTCCGAGCTGCGGGTCAGCTGGGTGAGCGCGCCGCTGCGCAGGTCGCGCAGAAACACATCGCCATTGCGTACGAACACCGCACGCTGGCGCGCGCTGTCGTACACCGGGCTGTCCACGTCGAGGGTGCCGCGCTGGTCATCGGCGACCTGGGCGGCCACGCCGCCGTTGACCGGCTGGCGGAACGTGTCGCGGACCGGGCTGCCGGTGCGCTTGAGCTGGTACTCGACCTGCTGGCTGTTCCAGGACCACCAGGCGCTTTCGACCGGCGGACCGATCCAGTCCGGGTCGGCCATGGCCTGCTCGATGGTGATCGGCGTCGGCGCCGCATGGGCAGCGCCGCCGAGGGCGGCGAGCAGCAGCAGGGACAAGGGCAGCGTTCTGGGCATTGCGGGCGGCACCGTAGAGGAAAACCCGCCAAGCGTAGCAGCCGCAAGGGCCGCGGGAAGGGGCCACAGGTCATGGGCGTGCGCTGGTGATCTGCGAGAGGCAAACGCGGCAGTCGGTGGGTCGGGCGCCGGGACCCCCTACCCTTTCCGGCGAATGTCCCCCGGTGTCGGCCTGCGGCCGACCCCTCCTCCTTTATTTCGCCTCCAAGG
>NZ_DAMAGC010000059.1:0-25185 GCF_031995405.1 Stenotrophomonas sp.
GGGCGCCTGCACCTCCCCTGCGGCATCGACCGGCACGAAACCGTGCTGTTGGCCCGAGACCGCCAGCGCGGCGATACGGGATCGAACCTTGGGATCAATCGCACGCAGGCAGGCGTGTAGTGCCGCAACCCACTCCGCCGGCTGCTGCTCACGGCTGCCATCGGCGGCGGATGCCAGATCCAGCGGCGCGCTGGTGCTGGCAACCAGGCGCCGCCCGGCAGGGTCGTAGACCACGACCTTCAGACTCTGCGTACCTGCATCGATTCCGGCAACCAGATCCATTTCTTCCACCCCGTCCCTACGTGAAGGTAGCGCTACCATTTCCAGGCAACAGCGTGCTGTTCTGTCATGCCAGGGCTGAAGCCCGTGGCCATACGTCCTGCGCAGCCTTGCAGTAGCGTTCGATGAACGCGGCCTGCGAGGGCATCGTCGCGGCCGCCCGCTGCACCGGCTGTCGGATCCGCGCCAACAGCGTGCGCAGATCCGCATCATCGATGGCACGTGCAAGCGGATGCGCAGGGCCCGGCTTTATTCCCTGCCCCATCAACACGCTGGTCCAGGAGTCCACGCGGAACAGCTCACCGGGGTCCTGCCAGGCATGCGCACGTTCGCGCCAGGCCTGCAGCCGGATCGCGAGCGAGTCCGGCAGCGCCATCTCGCGGCAGGCCTTCCACATCGGCTCGTCGCGCTGGTTGGCGTGGTAGTGCAGGATGATGAAGTCGCGCACATGCTCCATTTCCTGGCGGCTGACATCGTTGTACAGCGCCATCAGCGCCGGACTGATCCCGTCGAACGGGAACAGCTGGATCAGCCGCACCACGGCACTGATGGTCAGGTGGATGCTGGTCGATTCCAGTGGCTCGATGAAGCCACTGGCGAGCCCGAGCGCCACCACGTTCTTGTTCCACGCCTTCAGCCGCCGTCCGCTGCGGAACGGCACCAGCCAGGGGTCGCGCAGCGGCGGGCCGTCGATATCGCGCAGCAGCTTGGCGTGCGCCTCGTCGTCGGACATGTGGCGGCTGGAGAACACCAGCCCGCAACCGACCCGGTGCTGGAGCGCGATATGCCACCGCCACCCGGCTTCGTGCGCAATGGCACGTGTATAGGGAACGGGCGATGCGACCGAGCCGGTCTGCACCGCGACGGCGCGGTCACTGGGCAGCCACTCGTGCCAATCCTCATAGCCGGTGTGCAGGGTCTGCTCGGTCAGCAGCCCGCGGAATCCCGTGCAGTCGATGAACAGGTCGCCCTCGATGACCTGTCCGTCTTCCAGCACCAGCGACGCGATGGAGCCGTCATGGCCATGTTGCCGAACCTCGCGGATCTTGCCTTCCAGCCGTCGCAGGCCGTGTCCCTCGGCCTTGCGTCGCAGGAACCTGGCATACAGCCCGGCATCGAAGTGGTAGGCGTAGTTGAGCGGGGGTTGGGTCTCCAGCGAGAACTGGTCGCCGTACGAGGCGACGCTTTCCAGGCAGAAGTCGCCCAGCGCCGAGGGCATGCCGCGGCGCAGGCTGTCCAGCCAGAAGTGGTGGAACGGCGTGGCCCAGGTACCCTGCCCGATCGTGCCGAACGGATGGATGAAACGATCGCCGGGACGACGCCAGTTCTCAAACGAGATCGAGAGTTTGAACGTGCCGGCAACGGCGCGCAGGAACTCCTGCTCGTCGATCTGCAGAAAACGATGGAATGTGCGGATGGGCGGCACGGTCGACTCGCCGACACCCACCGTACCGATCTGCTCGGACTCCACCAGGGTGATCTCGAGCTGGTCGCGGAACTGGTGTGCCAGCGCGCAGCCGGCCAGCCAGCCTGCCGTGCCGCCACCGGCGATGACGACCTTGCGGATACGCCCTTCGGTTGTGTTCGCCACGTTCAATGCGATGCTCCCATCAACGGTTGAGTCGAGCCAGCAACTGGGCGCGCATGCGGCGCGCCTGCGTCTCGTCGAACGGTGCCAGGTCGCCGCGGGCGACATCGGGCAGGTGCTGTGCCGCACGCCCACCCGGACCGAATACGTAGTACTCGAAGATCCTCGCCCAGGCCTGCTTCTCGCGTACCGGCAGGTCGCGCACGGCCCACATCGCATGATGGAGTGCCGGTAGCGGTGAGCAAAGGAAGGCCGGCGAACTGCGCCACCAGTAATTCACCAGCACATTGAACGGCGCCAGGCTGCGTACGTGGTGCCACCACATGCTCGGAATGAAGATCGCATCCCCCGGTTCCAGCACCGCGGTCTGCGCGCTTGCCAATGCGTCACGAAACCGCGGATGGCGCGCGAAGTCCGGGCGGTCGAAATCCACCACGCTTACCACCTGCCCGCCCGGGGTGGGCTCCAGCGGCCCCGGATACAGATTGTCGATCTGCTCCGGCGGAAACAGGGTGAACCGGCGCCGGCCCACGGCACAGCACGCCAGGTTCTCCGGGGTGTCGAAATGGCAGGAGGCCGTCACGCGGTTGCCGATCCAGATGCTCGCCGAGGCCTCGATGCCCTGCCCTGCCAGACCGGCGTCGTTGGCCTGTGCGAACCCGGGCAGCGCCCGCTCGATCGGCAGCGACGCGACATAGTAGGTGGGTGGCATCGGGTCTTCGAAGGTGTCGGCGATCTCGTCCAGCACCTGGGTCAGCAGGCCGCGCCGGACCTCGACGTTCAACCGGGTGAAATCCTCGTTGTAGAATGGACGTCCTGCGATCTCGGGCCCGCCGAAGGAATACGGGACGGGCACGCCCGCATCGAAACGGCGCAGATAGCCCAGCGCGTCCTGCGTGGAACGCAGCCCGGCCTGTACCAGCGCCCAGTCGCGCGCGATGCCGCGCAGCACCACCGGCTCCCCGGCGGCCACCAGCGCCTCCAGCGGCAGCGCCGTGGGCTGAAGGCCTTCCAGTGTCCGCATGGCAACGCCGTCCAGCACCGGTCAGTTCCTGACCGTCGCAGCGGCGGCGTCGAGCATGCGCAGGCGCCGCTGCTTCTCGGCGATGAGGCGTCGCATGTTATGCAGCGACGCCAGCATGAGGTACGCACCTTCCAGATAGCCGGCGCGGTTGAGTTCGGCCAGTGCGGCACCGTCCAGCCCGGCCAGCCGGTCACGGTCAATCGCGTGCAGGCCGTTGACGCTGACCCGGTGCTGCGGCTCGATCTGCACGTCGAGCGTGAGCGGTTGGATCAGTTCGTGCGCATCGAGCCTGGCAAACATCGCTGCACCAAACGCATGGCCATCGTGGATGCCACGCAGCACACCCGCGATGTGGTCCAGATAGGGGGTATTGCCGCCCTGCGGCAGGAACACCGGCTCACCCTGCATCGCCTTTACGCGCGGATGGTCCAGGTCGACGTGCATCACCGCCTCCTGGCCGAGTACGCCGTCGATCCGGCTTTCCTGGAAGCCGATGAGGAACGGCCCCTTGGCCGCTGCCCCGGGCAGGTAGGCGGCATTCCAGCGGCCGTCCTGCAGGAACAGATTCTCGTGCTGCTCGAACCCGAGCAGGACCACGGACTGCCACTCGCCGGTGGCGGTGTCCTTGCGAAGGAAGATGGGATATTCGCGCTGCAGTTCGGCGAACTCGCTCGGGTACGCCGGCACCATGCCGACCGCGTCGCCAAACTCGGGCCCGAAGCCGGTAGCCACGCGCAGATCGCGGTGGGCGATGTTGTTGAGCATTTCGTAACGCGGCATGGTGTTCTTCCAACCCCATCAGGACCCTTGAACGGGTGCCGCTGCCAGGGCAGCGGCACCCCCACACGTCAGAACCTGTAACGAACGCCGAGCATGTAACGCGGACTCTGGTCAGCCAGCTTGACGATCATCTCCGAGGTGCGCGAGCGCCAGCGGACGTCCTCACCGGTCAGGTTGATCGCTTCCAGACCGAACGACCAGTGATCATCCAGGGTGTAGTTCACGCTGAGATCCCACTGCTCGTACGGTTCCACGTAGTACGGATTGCGGCTGGCACCCTGGTTGGCGAGGATCAGGTACTGGTCGCGCCAGTTCCACGCAAGCCGCACCGACCAACCGTATTTTTCGTACATTAGCACGGCGTTTGCGGTGTCACTGAGCCCGGTCAGCGCGAACTGGTCGATGCCCGGGTCGCCCCCGTTGTCGTAGCCGACATCGCCCTTCACCAGGGTGTAATTGGCGAGGACGCCAAACCCGGTATCACCGAAGAAATACTGCCCGCCGAGCTCCCAGCCGTGCAGCTTGGCCTGGTTCTGGTTGATGGGACGGTTGACGTTGAACTGGTACAGCGGGTCGCCGGCCTGCCCATACAGATCGTAAGCCGCTTCGGTCGCCAGGACCTGCGCGTCGGTGCCGGTGTAGGCGCCCAGTCCGGCCGGGTTGTTGCGCAGCAGCGCCAGCGCGGTGAACAGCGCCGTGTCGTTGGCCGAGCAGGCGGCCGCATTGGCCGCACCGACCTGGGTGATGCAGGCGCCGCTGTTGAGGAACGCCAACGCAGCCTGCGCATCCGGTCCGGAGGTGGGATCCCTCAGCCCGTACAGATTCTCCTGCACGATGGTGTTGCCTATGAAGTTGTTGACGGACTTGTTCCAGTACGTCAACGACACATAGCTGGCGTCAGCGAAGTACCACTCCAGCGCCAGGTCGAGATTGTCCGATTCCAGCGGCTTCAGCTGCGGGTTCTGTGCCGTGCCGCTGGCCCGCGAAGAAGGATCGATCAGCACCGAGCCGAACGGTTGCTGTGCGGTCGGGCCTGCGTAGAGGTTGCCGATCGGCGCGCGCGCGATGCTCTTGCCGAACGAGACGCGCCCCTTCAGGTTGTCCAGGAGGTCGATGCTGAAGTCGAGGTTGGGCAGGATGTAGCTGTAGCTGTTCTTCTCGGTGAACGGCTGTTGTTCGTCGGACAACACCACCCGGAAGTCGTTGTTGGACTGCCATTCGATGGCCTCCGGGATGGCGATGACCGACGTCGACACCACGTCGGTGGTTTCATAGCGCACGCCCAGACGGGTATTGGTACGCCGGCCACCCAGCTCGCCGTCCAGCTCGACCTGGAAATAGGCGGACTTGGTCTTTTCCTCCACCAGGTTGTCGGCGGCGCGCTGCGGGCTCACGCCAAGACTGGCGCCATAGTTGTCCGCCGCCCATTGCGCAATGCGGCCCGCATCGCCGCGCCACGCGGTGAAGCTGTTGGCGTTGAAGTCGTTGAACAACCCGACGATGTTGACCGGCTGCAGCAGGTCCATCAGGCCGTTGGCCACGTCCCCGTCAACATTGGCCACGCCCCAGTCACCCAGGGTGCTGTAGTTCTCCGCTGCCTGGATGCGATGGGTGGTCTGCTTGCTCGAGTCCACGCCAAACTGGAAGCGGCCCTTGTCGAAGCTCCACTCACCGTCGACGCGCCCCTGCTTGATCTCGCTGACCTGGGTCTGCGAATTGATGCGCAGCACCTGCGAACCAATCTCGCCCGGCACGAAGCCCGGGTTGACCACGCCGTTGGTCTTGGCGATGGCATCGGCCGTGCTCGGGTACCAGATCTGGGTGCCCACTGGCAGGCCGTTGTTGAAGTTCATCTCCTGCACCCACGAGCCACCGCAATGCGGTCCGGTGGTGCAGTTGTTGGTGCCGGCGATGCTACTGAAGATGGAGCCGCCCCCGGTGAGCGGATCGTTCGGCCGGCTTTCGTTCTTGGAATCGTGCGCGTCGAAGGTCAGCTTGAACCGGTCGGTGACGTTCCACAGCGCATTGAAGCCGAGCGACCCGAGCTTGTACTTCTGCATGCTGCGCTGCTGTTCGAGCCCGAAATCCTTGGTGCCCGCAATTTCCCGGATATAGACCGGCGTGGCAACCGCACCGCTGGTGTCGAAGGTTACATCGGTGTAGTTGCTGTTCTGCAGCCACATGCCCTGTTCGCCACGATTCTCGGTGATCTCGTTCGTCGAATAGGTGTAGTCCAGGGTCAGGGTCACCGCGTCGGTCGGTGCGAACTGCAGCACCGCCTGGCCATTGATGCGCTCACGCTCGAACTCGGAGAACGCATAGCGGAGGTCGTTCGGGCGGCCATACAGCGCGCCCACCGCCGGCGCGTTGACCACGGCCGGGTTGCCGGGCATCGTGCCGGTCCACGGCTGGATGTTCCAGTAGTTGTTGGTGGCCTGCACCGAGCCACCCTTGCGCTTCTGGTAGCTCGCACTCACCCCGACGCCGAAGGTCTTCTCCGGGTTGCTGTAGCTGAAGATGCCGGACAGTTCCGGGGTCAGGTCGTTGTCGAACGGCTGGCTCTGGTCGGAGACGACCTTCGCACCGGCACTGGCGACGGTGCCGGCATGGTCGAACGGGCGCGCGGTCAGGATGTTGATGGTGGCGCCGATTCCGCCGCTGGGCACATTGGCCTGGCTGGTCTTGTAGACCTCGATGCCATTGATGGCTTCAGCGGCCAGCTGAGCGAAGTTGAAGGCGCGGGTGCCGCCGTCGACACCGCCGATGGCGACCTGCCCTGACGCACCGAATGCATCGGCGCCCGGCATCTGCCGCCCATTGAGCGTCACCATGTTGAACTGGGGGCCAAAGCCTCGGGCCGTGACCTGTGCGCCTTCGCCATCACGGCGTTCGATGGAGATGCCGGTAATGCGCTGCAGGGACTCGGCCAGGTTGGTGTCGGGGAACTTGCCGATGTCCTCGGCACTGATGGCATCCACCACGCCAGCCGAGTCGCGTTTGATGTCCATCGCCTGGCTGAGGCTGTTGCGGATTCCGGTGACCTGCACGGCATCCAGCTGGGTCGGGCTGGGCTGGGCCTGTGGCTGGGCAACGGGTGCCGGCGTCCGCGCGTCCTGTGCGAATGCAGGATTGATGACCAGAACGCCGCCTACGAACGTAAACATGGCCCTGGAGGTGAACTTCGCCAGCGTGCGGCTCATGAACGAGCCCTCCGGTCTGGCGTGCGACGGAACGTAGAAGCGCTCATGACTCTCCCCTCTGACATACGATCGAATGGATGTACCGCCCCTCCCGGGGGCACGTACGGGCGATGCCCGTCTTCCACACCGAACATCGCAGCGCGCCAGGCGCAGACTGCGACTCAAACTCGCTTTCAGGCTTGCCAGAACAGCCGCGTGGTAAAGGGGGGGTACCCGCTGGCCTTACCCTGGCACAGTGGTAGCGCTACCATCACGTCACGGGCGCAGACTAATCATCCAGGGTTGCGCTTGTCATCATGCAGCGCAGCAAAGGAGCCCATTTCTTGAAGCACAGCCAAAAAGTGGTCCGCCGGAAGGCAAGCGCCATCACTATGGGTGACGTCGCGGCGCATGCAGGCGTCTCTGCCATGACCGTTTCGCGCGTCATCCATGGCCATGCCGGGGTGCGCGAGGACAACCGCGAGCGCGTCATGCACAGCGTGCGCGAACTGGACTACCGCCCCAACCTGGCCGCAAGCGCCCTGGCCGCGGCGCAACACACCTGCATCGCGCTGATCTACACCAATCCAAGCTCCAGCTACCTGCGTGAACTGCTGGTGGGCGCACTGCGCGGGTCCACCCGTGCAGCGGCGCAGCTGGTGATCGCCACGTGGGACGAACTCGGTGGCAAGGCGCGTCGCGAAGCGGCCAGGCGACTCTCCGGCAGCGTCGCGGGTGTGATTCTTCCGCCGCCGTTGTGTGAATCGCCGGCCATCGTCGACGCATTCGTCAGCGCCGGCGTGGCCGTGGTGTCCATCGCGTCCAGCCACTTCAGCGACAGGATTTCCTGCGTGCGCATCGATGACCGCCAGGCGAGCCACGACATGGTGTCGCATCTCATCGCCCACGGACATACCCGCATCGGCTACATCAAGGGCGATCCGAACCAGACGGCCAGTGCGCATCGCTGGCAGGGCTACCGGGATGCGCTGGCCGACGCCGGCATCCACTACGACGACGCACTCGTCCAGCCAGGGTACTTCACCTACCGCTCGGGACTGGAGGCGGCCGAAGGGCTGTTGACCCTGCCCCAACCGCCCAGCGCGATCTTCGCCAGCAACGATGACATGGCGGCGGCCGTGGTGTCAGTGGCGCATCGTCGCGGCCTGGAGGTGCCGGGCGACCTGTCGGTGGTGGGTTTCGACGACACCTCCGCATCGACGATGGTCTGGCCCGAACTGACCACCATCCACCAACCGGTGGCGGAGATGGCGGACACCGCCATCGACATCCTGTTGCGTGAGATCCGGCACTCCGTTTCCACGCCGCGCCGCACGGTCAACCGCGTGCTTGCGCACCAGCTGATCACGCGCGCGTCCGTATCGAGGCCTCGGGCGCCCCCGGCGCGTCCGCCATCGCAGGAGGCAGCACAGCCTTTGACGGACATCGATGGCAAGGATGCCTGAGCATCCCCGCAACGCCAGGGTCGTTCCTTCGGAGGGTTGCGCGACGGCGGATCAGGGGCTGGTTCCTGCATCCGGAAGGGCCTGGCATATCTGACGGGCGGCGTCGTTGAACGCCACCTTCCTGACGATCAATGCGCGAAGCTGCTTGACGTACTTCACGCGGTGGTCGCCAGGCGGGTGGTCGCCCTCCTTGTGCGTGTCGAAGATCTGGCTCGTGCGCCACTCGCTGATCGACGCGATCACGGTGTCCCAACCGATGCCGAGCTGGTTGAGGAGGTAGGCCGCATTGAGGTCGGCGATTACTTCGGTCGCTTCACCCGACGCGCCGGTCAGGCCCACCTTGGAAAGGACATGCTCACTGATGCCGTGGCCCAGCTCGTGGGCGAGCGCGAACTTGATCGCCACGTTGTCGGCGATGGCGAGCAGACCCTCGCTGACGACCATGCCCAGCCCCTCCTCGTCATCGGTAGGGGTCAGATTGCCGTTGGGCACGCTGCCCGGCTCGGTCTTGACCACCGGCACCATCGGCAAGCCGCAGGCATAGGGCGTGTCCCCGGCGTAGAACTGGCTGGAAATGAGGGCGAGGGCCTCTTTGGCAAAGGCGCTGGCCTGCGTGGCATTCATGGACATGGGAACCTCCGGTGAGCGGGGCCCGGCGGGTGCGGGCCTTGCGTTCACTTTTTATGCCGCCCGCGCCGCGGGCGTACGACCCGCCGTTGCGAGGCCTGTACGCCTTGTTGCGCCTGGATGATGGCCGCCCCGACGGGGCCGATCCAGAGCGGTCACGCCGGGATCGGGCCCCGACACGCTGCCAAGGCCCGCCACAAGCTCGGCATTCCAGGCCGATTGGCGCCCACCCCTCCGGATCAGGGACAATAGCCGCCGTCCGGGCGTCCCCCGGCCCGCTACAGCATGGTCCAGCATCGAGCCGGTCATCGCTCTGCTCCCCACCCTGCCTCCCCGCCGCTTTCCCCGGAACCGACTTGAACACCATCGCCCCACCCCTCGCCGACGACGATCTGCCCCTGACCGACCGCCTGCGCGCCGCGCTGGACCTGCTGGAGGCGATCGAGGCCGACCGCAGCGTGCTCGACACCCTGCCCGACGCCGATCGTGCGCGCCTGCACCAGGTGGTGGCCAAGGTCTATCACCCCGAGCCGAAGGCGCGCCGGCAGATGCTCAAGCAGCAGGCCAAGCAGCGCCACCAGGAAAAGGTGCGCAAGGCCGAGGCCCTGCTCGACCAGACCGGCATCCGCGCCCTGCGGCGCAAGCCGGTGTTCAGCACGCCGAACTATTTCCCGCCGCATGCGGCCGGCCTGCACGATGCGCACAACGGCCAGAACGTCGCCGCGGCGCCCGAACCGGTGCATTCGCCCGAACTGCGCCACTGCTATGTGTGCAAGCATAAGTTCACCCAGCTGCACCATTTCTACGACCAGATGTGCCCGACCTGCGCCGAGCTGAACTTCGTCAAGCGCACCGAGACCGCCGACCTGCGCGGCCGCGTGGCGCTGCTGACCGGTGGCCGCGTCAAGATCGGTTACCAGGCCGGCCTGAAGCTGCTGCGTGCGGGTGCCGAACTGATCGTGACCACGCGCTTCCCGCGCGATTCGGCGGCGCGGTACGCCGAAGAACCGGACTTCGCCGAGTGGGGCCACCGCCTGCAGGTGTACGGGCTGGACCTGCGCCACACGCCCAGCGTGGAAGCATTCTGCAGCGAACTGCTGGCTACCCGCACGCGCCTGGATTTCATCATCAACAACGCCTGCCAGACCGTGCGTCGCCCGCCGCAGTTCTATGCGCACATGATGGCCGGCGAGACCGCCGCGCTGCATGAGGTGCCCGAGACGCTGCGCCGTCTGATCGGCGATTACGAAGGCCTGCGCAGCGCCGAACTGCTGGGCGCCACCTCGACCACGGCGCTGCCGGTGGTTCAGGACCAGGGCTTCAACGGCGCCAATGGCCTGACCCGCGCGGCCGAGCTGTCGCAGGTGCCGTTGCTGGATGATGAACTGGTCGCCCAGCAGCATCTGTTCCCCGATGGCCGGCTCGATCAGGACCTGCAGCAGATCGATCTGCGCGGCCGCAATTCGTGGCGCATGCAGATGGACGAAGTGCCGTCGGTGGAACTGCTGGAGACGCAGCTGGTCAACGCCATTGCGCCGTTCATCATCAATGCGCGGCTGAAGCCACTGATGCTGCGCACGCCCGAGCGCGACAAGCACATCGTCAACGTGTCGGCGATGGAGGGGCAGTTCTACCGCAACTTCAAGACCACCCGGCATCCGCATACCAACATGGCCAAGGCCGCGTTGAACATGATGACCCGCACCTCGGCGGCCGATTACCAGAACGACGGCATCCACATGAACAGCGTCGATACCGGCTGGGTGACCGACGAGGATCCGGCCGACCTGGCGGCCAAGAAGGTGGAGCAGGAGCGCTTCCACCCGCCGCTGGACATCGTCGATGGTGCCGCCCGCATCGTCGACCCGATCATCCACGGCTTCAACAGCGGCGAGCACGTGTGGGGCCAGTTCCTGAAGGACTACGCGCCCACCGACTGGTGATCGCGGCGGTGCGTCGCCGGGCCGGGCTCAGCGCTCGGCCGGGCGGCGCACCGTGCTGTACTTCATGCGGCCGTTGCGAAGCACGCCGCGCGTGGTTTCCACCGACTCCCCATCGGCGGACGGCGCCTCTTCCCAGCTCTCGAACAGCTCCAAGCTGCCGTCACGATACCGGTAGGTTTCCGAGGCGTGCGCGCAGCAGCCGTTGCGCGCGGAAGATGTCACGGTGCGCTGCGCCGCGTTGATCGACAGCTGCGGCAGGCCCGACAGGGCGGCGTCGTGGACAAAGGTCCGCGATACCGGGTCGAACAGGAACACAGTGTCGGTGCTGTTCGGTCCGGCACCGCCGGACATGCCCGGCGCCAGGATGTCCGGGTAACCGTCGAAGTTGGCATCCACCACTTGCAGCACATCCCCGGCGCCACTGATGGGATCGGCATCAAAATCCCGCAGGATCTGCACGCGCTTCCCCGTGCTGGCATCCAGCACCTCGATGGCGCTCGGCACCCGTTCTTCGTCATCGCCTTCGCTGCGCTCGAAACCCAGGCGGAAACGAAACGCGGGCGTGGTGGCCGTCTGCGCGACCCATTCGGGCCGGGACAACGCATCGCGGTCGATCCAGCCGGGCGCACTGCTGCCGTCCGATGCGATCCGTTCGATCTGGAACCATGCCGGCGTGCGCGACACCACCGCGACGTAACTGCCGGCCTTCAGCGGCTCGCCCGCACTGGTCGGCACCGGTTCGCGCTGTGCAACCACGTCGATGGGCAGATACAGCACATCGGTGTAGTCGCGCGCCTGCTGCAGCACGAAGCCATCGCGACGGTGGGTAACCTCGTAATGGCGGATGCTGCGGCCGTAAGCCTCGGGCGCACAGACATCGCTGATCGCGCAGGCCCCGGCCTCCTCGGCGGTGGGTTTGCGCCGCGGCGGGATCCGCTCGGTGCCGGTTGCACGTTTGCGGTCGTTCCAGCGCACGGTGAACTGCGTGGCGCTCCAGTCGAATGCCGCTTCGCTGCCATCGCCATTGATGTTGGTGCGGCAATAAGGCTGCGCGTCGGAGCGGTCGTTCCAGTCCGGGAATGCATATGCCGGGCAGAGCCTGTTCTCGCTGTTGATGTCGTAGCGATAGCCCGGGTCGGTGACGAACACCAGCGTGTTCCGCTGCCGCTGCGGATCGCGCGACACGAAGGCAACGCGCACCTTCGCGTCGGCGGGAAGTGCATGCTCGACGCGCTGCTCGAACGCTTCACCCGCCGCGGGGATTGCCGGTGCGGCCTGCCGCCAGGCATCCGGGTCAAGCCGGTAGATACCCGGCTGCAGCAGTTCTGCAGCCGGTGCGCCAGCGCTGGCGAGCGCCAGGGCCAGCGCGGCCCACGGATACGTCATCAGCGCGACATCCCCTGCGCCTGCGTCTGCGACTGGGTTCGTTCTTCCACCTGTTGCTGCTCCACCTGCGCATCGCGCACGGGCGCCACGTCCTGCAGTGCGCGCACATGCTCGCCCACCGGCGTGGCCACCGCCTCGCTGGTCTCGGCACGCGCCAGCCTGCGGTCTGCGGCGTGCGGCTCGCCCTGCACGGCGAACGCGTACTGGCCGCTGTCGCTCAGCAGCGCCTGGTCGATGCGCTCCAGCCCTTCGCGGCGTGCCGCCACCACCAACCCCATGTACAGACGCTCGCTCATCGCATCGGGCTGGCGGCCCATGCCCTGGTCCAATGCACCCACCGCACTCTGGCCTTGTCGCATCAACCCATGATCGGGGCTGTCGGCGTGCCGCGGATCCTGCGGCAGCAGCGGCGAGGGTGCGGGCAGGCCGCGCAGGCGCGGGCTGTCCACGCTGGCAGCGATCGGCTCGAAGCCCTTGCGCGGGTCGCCGTCGGCGGCATTGGAAAGATGGAACAGGCGCTCGGCCATGCCATACGCAGACTGGCCCTGCAGGCGTGCCAGCGTGGTGGCGAAGGCGTCCACGTCCTGCTGCGGCTGGCCGTGGCCATCTTCGGCCAGCAACCGCCAGCGCGGGTCGGCGGTCGGGTTGTCCCGCACCATGGCCTGGGTCTGCTGCATCAACGTGCGCATCTGCGCGTCGCTGAAACTCAGGGTGAGGTTGTCGCCGGCCTGCACCGGCCCGGCACGCCGGGTGTCGCCGGTCAGCGCAGTGTTGAGCAGGCCGGCGATCTGTTCGGCCTGCGGCGCATCGCGCAGGTCGAACTGAAACGCGTAGCGGCGCGCGTCGACGTTCTCCTGGCCGTCGGCGGCATGCACGCTGAGCCGGGTCATCGGCACGTTGCCGCTGTATTCCACACGGCGCGCATCCACGTGGCTGCCATCCTCGAAGCGCGTGCGCACCACCTCACCGCTGTTGCGCGCACCGCCCAGATCGGCACTGAAGCTCTCGCCCACGCCCACCTTCAGCCGCGTCTGCGAACTCATGCCCAGCCGTTCCACCGTGGCCACCGCGTCCACGCCCGGCGTCTGCGCGGCGATTTCGCCCGTACCCACAAAATGCGCGTAGGCCGCCTGACCATCCGGTTGGCCCAGGTCGAAGGTGGCCGTCTTCAACGTCGATTGCCCCAGTGCATCCTGCCGGCCAAGCATGGCGCTGACACCGCCGGCCGACACGCCCAGGCCGTTGAATGCCGACACGGCCTGGTTCGGCCCCAAGGTCACGCGCACGTGCCCCGCATCGACGCGGTCCACGCGGTAGCTGGCGCCCGTGGCCTCGGTGAGCTGAGTCTGGGTGGCGATGTGGCGGAAGCTGGCGTCCAGCGCGGTGCCCTGGAACGCCTGGGCATCCAGGGTGACGCGGCCACCGACGGGAATCGTGGTGGGCGTGAACGGGTCCACTTTCGCCGCATCGACCGCGTCGCCACCGGCCGGCAGGCTGACCAGATAGCGCCCGCGCACGCCAGCGGTGCTGGCCGTTTCGGCGGCCGCGCCGCGGCTCGATCCGCCCCCCACCTCCGCGCGTGCGCCGGCCGAGCGTTCGATCTGCACCTGGTAGTTCACCAGGCCGTCGGCGCTGGCATGGGTGAAGGTAACCGCCTGCGCCTGCGTCTGCGCGCTGGAGCCGACCTTGGCCACGTCGCGCTCGATCGCGCCCTTGACCGCGCCATCGCCGGGATTCCAGGTAATCGAACCGCTGCCCACCGCGGCGCGGTACTCGCTGTTGGCCGAGCCGTAATCGGGATTGAAGGCCACCTCGGCGGCGGTTCGGTGCTGCGCGATGCTGGCTGCACCGTCCTTGTCTGCTGCGGCATTCATTGCCGTGTCCTCATTGCTTCAACCGCTCGATTGTAGAGGGAACGCCTGAAAATCAGCGTCACGATGCAACGCGGCGCGCCTCATGCCCCATTTGCGACGACCCGCGCCCATATCGCGCGAGACGGGACAAGGCGAGGCGCCTATTCTTGGCGTCCCCTCCCTTCCCCACGGGTCCGGGACCATGCGGTGGCTGCGTGGTGCCGGCAAGCGTGCCCTGCTTTCGATGCCGTCCATGACCCCACAAACGCCCTCCCCCGCACCCGCACCGATCCCGTCGGCCGCCCCCGCCGCACCCGCCAACCAGGGCTTTGCGATCCGCATCGTCGGCGCCGCGGCGTTCGCGCACCTGCTCAACGACATGATCCAGGCCGTGCTGCCGGCGGTGTATCCGATGTTCAAGAGCGAATTCCAGCTGAGCTTCGGCCAGATCGGGGTGATCGCGCTGGTGTACCAGGTCACCGCGTCGCTGCTGCAGCCGTGGGTGGGCATGTATACCGATAAACGGCCCCTGCCGTACCTGCTGCCATCGGGCATGGTGGCCACCTTCATCGGCATCGCGATGATGGCGCTGGCCAACCGTTACGAAATGTTGCTGGTGGCTGCCGCGGTGGTCGGGGTGGGCTCGGCGACCTTCCACCCGGAAGCCTCGCGCGTGGCACGGATGGCCTCCGGCGGGCGCTTCGGCACCGCGCAGTCGACGTTCCAGGTGGGCGGCAACACCGGCTCGGCGATCGGCCCGCTGTTCGCCGCCGCGGTGGTGATTCCGCATGGGCAACGCGCCATCGGCTGGTTCATGCTGATCGCCGCCGTCGCCATCTTCGTGCTGTTCCGGCTGACCGGCTGGACCGTGCGCCATGGTCAGGCCAAGATGAGCAGCCTGGCGCGCAGCCACGGCACCGGCCTCAGCCGCGGTAAGGTGGTGCAGGCCATTGCGGTGATCTCGGTGCTGATGTTCGCCAAGTTCGTCTACATCGCTTCGTTCACCAACTTCTTCACCTTCTACCTGATCGAACGCTTCCACCTGAGCGTGCAGCAGAGTCAGATGTATCTCTTCATCTTCCTGGCCTCGATCGCACTGGGCACCTTCATCGGCGGCCCGGTCGGCGACCGTATCGGGCGCAAGGCGGTGATCTGGATTTCGTTCCTCGGCGTGGCGCCATTCGCGCTCGCCCTGCCCTACGCCAACCTGATGGGCACGGCGGTGCTGGCGATCGCGGTCGGCCTGGTGATGTCCTCGGCCTTCGCCGCGCTGGTGGTGTATGCGCAGGAGGCGGTCCCCGGCCGCGTCGGCATGGTGTCGGGGCTGATGTTCGGCCTGATGTTCGGCATCGGCGGCATCGGCGCGGCGGGCCTGGGCAAGCTGGCCGACATCCACGGCATCGTGTGGGTATACCACTTCACCTCGTACCTGCCGCTGCTCGGCCTGGCGACGGCGTTCCTGCCGAAAACCCGGCCGCACTGACGCCACGCTGCGCGCGACCGGTGCGGGGCGTCAGTGGAAGAACTGACTCGGCAGTTGCCCGAAGCGCTTCTTGAACATCACGGTGAACGCGCTGGGGCTGGCGTAGCCCAGCGACAGCGCCACATCGATGATCTTGTCGCCGTGCGCCAGCCGCTCGAGGGCGCGCAGCAACCGCGCCTGCTGCCGCCACTGGCCGAACGTCATGCCCAGTTCGCGCGCACACAGGCGCTGGATCGTCTTGACGTCCACCGAAAGCCGGCGTGCCCAGTCCTGCAGCGTGGACGGATCATCCGGCGCGGCTTCGAGCCGGCGGGCAATGGTCTGCAGCCGTGCATCCAACGGTTGCGGCAGGTGCAGCGGCAACACCGGCAGCGTCTGCAGTTCATCCAGTATCAGCTGCATCACCCGACCATCGCGCGAGTCCTGCCGATACGGCTGCTGCACGTCGACGGCGGCGCGGATCAGGGCGGCCAGCAGCGGCGTGACCGACACTGTGGACGCGGCAGCCGGCGGTTGCGCAATGGCCGACGGCAGGATGTACAGGCTGCGCATGCCGACCGCACCGATGCAGCTCACCTTGTGCCCCATGCCCGCCGGCATCCAGATCGCGCGCGTGCTCGGTACCACCCAGCGACCCGCGCCCGCCTGCACCACCAGCACGCCGGTTTCGGCGTACACCAGTTGATGGCGATCGGGGTGATGGTGCAGCGGAATCACCGTGCCCGGGGTGTAATCGCGCGCCCGGCACAGCACCGGCGTATCCGGTGCGAACGGCAGGCTGCGGCCCTGACCATCGGCGGGGGTGATGTCCTTCTTTCGGTAGGGCACGTGCGGATCCCGGCAAACAAACAACGCTGGAATTCTAGCCCTGCAGCGCGCTACCGAACACGGCCAGATCGCCCTCGCCGCGCGGCCGCACCACCCGCGCCACCTCCTGCCCATCACGCAGCAGGATCACCGTGGGCCACAGCTTGACCTTGAACGAGCGGCCCGCAGGCCGCCCTTTTCCGTCCTCGATCTTCAGGTGCGGCATCTCGTGTTCACCCAGCCACTCCTTGAGGGCCAGCTGGGCGGCACTGCAATGCGGGCACCACGGGGCGCCGAACTCGACCAGCTGCCAGCCGCTGCCCGCGTCGATCTCGGCGCGGGACGGTTCCTGGCGGACATAGTCGCGGCTGTAGCTCATCGCGGTTGCTCGAGCGCCCGCTGGATGTCTTCGAGCGGTGCGTTGGTAAGATCCTTGGCCAGGTCGGCGAGCAACCGTGACTGGACCTCCTTGTGCAGCTGCGGGCGGATCCGCCCCAGCGTCTGTGGATCGGCGATCAGCACCAGGTGGGCGTAGCGGTTGTTGAGCGCGTCCTCGTTCAACTGGCCAGCCAGCTGTTTGGCGAAGGTGGCCTCGTTCAACTGCGAAATGCTCATGTCCTGCGGCATCGAGCCCGACGGCCCCTGGCCGGAAACACCCTGCGCGCTGATGTCCTGGACCTTCAGCTCGTCGTGCTGCTTGAGCTGCAGGGTGCGGCCATCGCCGACGTTGGTGAACACACGGGCCGAGCCGCCGTCTGCGACGACGACGAGGGTGCCTGCGGGAATATGCTGCTGCATCGTGGACTCCTTGGGAAAACGGGTCGCCATTGCGCCCGACGTCCAAGGTAGGCAGGTAGATGTAAGCACCGCGCATACGGATGTGTGTGCGGCGTGTGCGCCTTGCCCTGCGCCGCCCCGCCTCAGGACGCGGTGGCGTGCAGCTCCATCGCGCGCATCACGATCGGCTTGGCCCAGTCCGGCGTATGCAGCAGCTCGGCCACCGAGACCGGGTAATGCAGGCCATCGCGGTCCAGTTGCAGCAGCGGGCGCGGGTCGGCGCGACCCTGTTCGTCCAACGGCGCGCTGTTGTCGTAGACGTGCAGTTCGGCCAGGTACGGGAGCAGGTCGATCAGGTTCTCGCGCGAGGCATCGTAGCGGGCGTGGATCTTGTCCTGCGGGATGTCGTGGCCACCGCGGCTGACCCGGGCCGCCACGCGCTCGATGTGCAGGGCCACGCTGTCCAGGCCGCAGAACCAGATGGCGACCTCATGCGAGGCGCAGGCCTCGCGCAGCAGGCGCGGGATGGTATTGCCGCCGAGCGTGCTTTCGAAGGCGAAATCACTGTCATCGGCCATCGCCTGGCGCAACCGCCGCGTGCCTTCGTGCCAGGCCATCGCGTTGGCCTCGGCCTCCGCCCATCCCGCCTCGACCAGGGCGCGGGTGAACGCGTCGGGGTTGTACCAGGACAACCCCTTCGCCTCCAGCAGCGTGCCCAGCAGCGAGCTTTTGCCGGCGCCGTTGACGCCGGCCAGCACCAGGATCCGCCCCATCGGTCAGAGCGACTTGCCGGGGGTGATCTTGCCGCGATGGATCGGCTTGCCCAGCACCTTGCCAAGCCCGCCGTCGCGATTGAGCCCGGCCAACTGCGTATCGAACTGCGCACGCAGGCGTTCCAGCGCACCGCCGCGCTCGTCGCCACCGGCGCCGGCAGCCTTGGCCAGCAGTTCCTGGTAGGCCTTGATGTCCACGATCACCGCTTCGGGGTGGTTGTGGTTGGTGATCACCAGCGCCTGCTTTTCGCGCACGGTGCGCATCAGGCTCGGCCAGCCACGGGTTTTCACCGAGGAGGCCGTCGCCTTCTCAAGGCCGGGCAGATCCAGTGGCAGGGTCATGGCACGCTCCAGCGCGGGGGGGGTTGGGGCCATAATACCCCTTTTTGGTAAATTGGATATAAATCCCGTTTAACCCAAAACTACCCATGCTGGCAACCGGACCAACCCCGTAGGCCGGGGCCGGCCATCCCTCAACGCGACATCGAGTACGGCGCCTGCGCGCCCTGCCCCGGCCACGCCCGGTTCGGCTCGGCCTGCAGGGTGAAGCGCAGTTCGCCACCGGCCAGGATCTCCGCATGGCGCAGGAAGGTGCGCTGCAGCGGCTGACCATTGAGGGTGACCGTGCCCACGTAGTCATGGCCCTTGCCCATGCCCTCGGTGATCACGGTGAAGGTCTTGCCATTGGGCAGGTGCAGCGTGGCCCTGGGCAGGAACGGCCGGCCGATGATGTACTCGCCACTGCCAGGCGCGACCGGATAGAAACCGAGTGCGGTGAACACATACCACGCCGACATCTGGCCCAGGTCATCATTGCCCGCCAGGCCGTCGGGACGGTCGGCGTACTGGGTGTCCATGATCTGCTTCAGGCGGGCCTGGGTGCGCCACGGCTGACCGGCGTGCGCGTACAGGTAGGCCACGTGGTGACTGGGCTCATTGCCATGCGCGTACCAGCCGATCAGGCCGGTGATGTCTTCCATGTGCTCGAAGATCGACGGGTCGACCTTGGCCTCGAACACCTGATCCAGGCGCGCCAACAGCTTGTCACTGCCACCATGGGCCTGCGCCAGCCCGGCCACGTCCTGCGGCACGTACCACGAGTACTGCCACGCGTTGCCTTCGGTGTAATCGGTGCCGTAACCGCTGGCCGACGGATCGAACGGCTCCCGGAAGCTGCCATCGCGCTTGCGTGCACGCATGAAGCCGGTGCCGGCGTCGTAGGCATGGCGCCAGTTGCCGGCACGCTTGTCGAACGTGGCCTGCACGTCCTTGCGGCCCATCGCTTCGGCCATGCGCGCGATGGTCCAGTCGTCGAAGGCGTATTCGAGCGTCTTGCTCGCCGCTTCGCCTTCCTCGTCGATCGGCACCCAGCCCAGCTCGCGATACTGCGCGATGCCATCGTAAGGACCGTAGTTGGCGGTGGCGACCATCGCATCGAGCGCCTTGTCCGCGTCGAAACCGCGGATGCCCTTGAGGTAGGCGTCGGCGATCACCGGCACTGCGTGGTAGCCGATCATGCACCACGTTTCCTGCCCGTGGAACGCCCACACCGGCAGCATGCCGTAGGCACTGTGCTGCTGGTGGGCGATCAGCGAATTGATGAAATCGCTGTTGCGTTTTTCCGGCTGCACCAGCGTGAGCAGCGGATGCAGCGCCCGGTAGGTATCCCACAGCGAGAACGTGGAATAGTTCGTATAGCCTTCGGCGCGATGTACCGCGTTGTCCGAGCCGCGGTACTGGCCGTCGGCATCCATGAACAGGGTCGGGCCGAGCATGCTGTGGTACAGGGCGGTATAGGCGCTGCGGCGGTCGTGCTCGGGCGCGTCGATCTCGATCGCCGACAGCGCCTGGGTCCACTGCTGCCTTGCCTCGGCGCGGACGCGGTCGAAGTCCTGGTCCCTGGCCTCGGCATCGAGGTTGGCGATGGCGCCGGCCTCGCTCACCGGCGAAATCGCCACGCTGACGATCAACGGCGCGTCCAGCGCACCGAAATCGAACGTCCCGACGAGCTGCCGCCCTTCGATCTGCGGGCGCTGGCCGGGGTCGTTCTGCCCCGGCGGCGGGAAGCCCTTGTAGGCGATGTCGGTCTCGGTGTTGTGCAGCGCATGCGCGGTCAGCGGACGCGAGAAACGCATCGCGAAATACAGCTGCCGCCCCGGCGCCCAGCCGCGGGTTTCGCGGAAGCCGGTGACGGTGCCATCGGGTCGCAGGCGCAGCCGCGACCACGAAATCTTGCCGGGATAGTCGTACAGGCTGGTGCGCAGGTCGAGCAGCACGCGCGCCTGCTGGCCACGCGGATAGGTGTAGCGATGCACGCCGGTGCGGGCGCTGGCGGTGAGTTCGGCGCGCACCTTGTAGTCATCCAGGGTGACCGCGTAATAGCCGGGCTCGGCCTTTTCGTTGTCGTGGTGGAAGCGCGAGGCGTAACCGCTGCGCGGCTTGTCCGGATCACCGCGCTCCAGGCCGGGATCGCCGGTGAACGGCATCACCAGTACATCGCCCAGATCCGAATGGCCGCTGCCGGAGAAGTGCGTATGCGAGAAGCCGACGATGCTGCTGTCGTCGTAGCGGTAGCCGGCGGCCCAGCCGTAGGCTTTCTCCCGCGGCTGGATGCGCGTGTCCGGACTGAGCTGGACCATGCCGAAGGGGACCGTGGCGCCGGGATAGGTGTGCCCTTCCCCGCCGGTGCCGATGAAGGGATCGACGGCGGCGTATGCGCGCTCACCGACCTTCGCCGTCGCCGCCCCTGCCGTCCCGGCCACCAACATCGCTCCGACCGCGAGCCCCAACCAGCGTAGCGTCCCCGTTTTCGTCATGGCGTTGAATTTAGATCGATTCAAGGTGGACTCGATCCTAGCATCGGGGCGGAGCCGCCGCATGTTGCAGTGCGCCGCGAACGGACGCGACGTCGTCAGGGGTGGCCCACTCCATCGATGCCTGCCGCTGCCGGCCGGTCCCGCCCGATCAGGGTGAGATGACCGGGCGTCCAGCGGTACCGCCAATGATGCAGCCCCGGTGGCGGGCAGTCGTTGGCGCGCGGCTCACCGCCGGCGGTGACGGCGGCGCGCTTGCAGGTAGGCGATTCAAGTCGACTCTCGAAACGCACCCGAATCTCCCCACCTGCCACCTCGAGCCCGATGAGCTCGCCGGGAATGTGCACCGAAACCTCGTTGGCATAGCCCACCTCGCGCAGGATCGCGAATGCCGCGTCATCGGAGGCCACATTGCCGGGATAGGCCGACTGTCCGCGCCGATCCCCCGGCTGCAGCGCGGTCATCACCACCAGTTCGTTGGGCAGATTGCCGGTCGAGCCGGACGTGGTCGCGGTATAGGTATAAACGATGCCGCGGGTGCCCGCATCGTCGAGATCGGCCACCAGGATCTCGACCGGCCGGTAATCGAAAACAATGTCGTCGGGCGGAAGCATATCGAGTGTCGCCGCGACGGCGCGCCGTGCCGCGTCCAACGTCAGCCGATCACCGGCCAGCACAGCCCCCGTTGCCGGGAAGACTGCCAACAGGAGCAGGACGCGCCCCATCACCTTCCGTGTCATGGCCCAGCTCCTCGTGAACTGGGCCCAGTATGCGCGACGGCGTGCACGCAGGCGACCGCTGGCATCCTGTCGGCCCGCCCCACCCCCCCGTTACGCCGGTCGCGCCTCGTCCGGCACCGCCGCTTCGGGCAGCGTCGGCTGCGCACTGTCCACGGTCATCGGCGCATCGCTGCGCAGCAGCGCACGCGCCTCGGCCTCGCTGGCCACCGCAGGGGGCGAGCCACGCAGCGGCATCCGCGCGGTCTCGTTGACGAACAGCATGGTGATCACACCGATCACCGCCGCGCCCATCAGGTAGTACGCCGGCACCAGCGGATCGCCGCTGCGCTCCACCAGCCAGGCGGTGACCAGCGGCGTGGTACCGCCGAACAGCGACACCGAAACGTTGAAGGCGATGGACAGCGCGCTGTAGCGCACCGGGGTGTAGAACAGTGCCGGCAACGTGGAGGGCATCGAACTGGTGAAGCACACCAGCGCCAGCCCCAGCAGCATCAACCCCAGGAAGATCAGCCAGTCGTTGCCGGTGCCGATCAGCTTCAGGCACGGGATGGCCAGCGCGAACAGCGCGATGCAGGCGCCAATGATCATCGGCCGGCGGCCGAGCCTGTCGCTGAACAACCCGCCGACCACGTTGAGCGGCATCATCACCAGCATCACGATGATGATCAGCAGCAGCCCCTTGCTTTCGGCATACCCCATCGTGACGCTCAGGTAGCTGGGCATGTAGGTCAGCAGCATGTAATCGGTCACGTTGAACACCAGCACCAGGCCCACGCACTTGAGCAGCTGCGGCCAGTGCACGCGGAACAACGCGCCCAGGCCGGGACGCTCGTGGTCGCGCTTCTCGGCTTCTTCGGCGTAGGCGCGGAAGGCCGGGGTCTCTTCCAGCTTCATGCGCATGTACAGGCCGAGCAGCCCCAGTGGGCCGGCCAGCAGGAACGGAATGCGCCAGCCCCATTCCAGCATCTGCGTACTGCTGAGCGCCATGTGCAGCGCGGTGACCGTGCCGGCGCCGGCGATGTAACCGCCAAGCGTGCCGAACTCCAGCCAGCTGCCCATCAGCCCGCGGTTGCGGTCGGTGGAGTATTCGGCGATGAAGGTCGCCGCACCGCCGTACTCGCCGCCGGTGGAGAACCCCTGCACCAGCCGCGCCAGCAGCAGCAACGCCGGCGCCCACAACCCGATGCGGTCGTAGGACGGAATCAGGCCGATGCTGAAGGTGCCCAGCGCCATCAGGATCATGGTGAACGCCAGCACCTTCTGCCGCCCGTACTTGTCGCCCAACGGACCGAACACCAGCCCACCCAGCGGACGTACGAGGAAGGCGACGGTGAACGTGGCGAAGGTGGCGATCAGCTGTGCGGTGGGATTGCTGGAGGGAAAGAACACCTGTCCCAGGGTGACTGCGATATACCCGTACACGCCGAAATCGAACCACTCCATCGCATTGCCGAGTGCGGCGGCGCCGACGGCTTTTTTCAGCATCGGCCGGTCGACCACGGTGACTTCGTCCACCTGTACCTGGCGGCGGCGTTTGAACCAGCCGAAATGGGCATGTGCGGCGTGCAGGTCCTGCATGGTGCTTTCTCCTGGAAGCATGGCCATCACCACGCCCGAGGTCCCGCGCACGGCACAGGAAAGAACCGCCTCCGGTAGAACGCGGCACGATGCGCGAAGAGGGGTGGCAACAGGCGATCCCGGACGGCCGCGTGGAATTCCACGGCGCTGCAGGAAGGATGACCGAGAGACGGGCAATGGCCCGAGGCAATGATCAAGCGCCCCATGATACTACACATCGAAAATGTGATCTTTTCCGCGTCTTCACGCCTGCAGAACGGCGGGCGCCCACGCATGCAATAGCAGCGGGGAATCGGGCAGAATTCACTCGCCGCGGCGACGTGCTCACACGGAACGTGCGCCCGGCACTCACAGCACGAACACCCAACCCATCGAGGCTCCATGTCCATCAAGTCCACCACCCTGTGCGCCCTGCTCGGCCTGCTTGCTCCTGCCGCTGCGATGGCCCAGGACAACACCGCATCCACGCTGTCGCGCCTGCTCGAATGCAAGCTCACCGCCGCCGAGGTCGCCGCGTTCACCGACCGTATCAATGCCGAGGAGGTGCAGGACTTCGCCCATGTCGGATCGGACGCTTCCGGCGACGCGGCCCTGAGCCTGTGGAAGAGCGATGCGCCGATCACCGCATGGGGTGAGACCTCCAACCTGGTCGACCTGTCGAGTACCACTGAAATGCACCTGGCATTCAAGGTCGCGCCCGGCCAGGAACTGACCCGCGGCAAGGCCATCGTCGATCGCATCGGCGGCATGTCGCCACGCCCTGACCAGGCCGCCATGGAAGAGACCTACGGCTGGAAAGGCATGGACTACCGCAAGGCACTCAGCGACAACCGCAACGTGCGGGTCCTGGTGGACCTGAGCTACTCACCCGGCTGGGTGGTCGTAGGCTGCTCCTACGGCACCATCCTGTAAGCCGCCACGGCGGCATCGGGTACGGCGCGGCGCAGGAGAACCTTCCGGCGCCGCATTGATCGAGCAAGGCCGCTCCGGGTGCAGGCCCCCGCCTGACGTGCGGCCGCTGGCCGACCTCAGCGCTGGGCGAGTGCGAAATCCAGCCCGGCGCATACCGCCGCCACCTGGGCGTCGTTGCATTCCTGCGGGTTGGTCCGCGGGCTGTCCGGGTAGACCTCGGTGGTGGTGGCATAACGCGCATCGGTGAACCCGGCGCACGCGCCGATCGAACGCGACTCGCCCCAGACCACGCCGTTGGACTGCAGCGGCATGCCGATCAACTCGCCCTTGGCGTCGGCCGGGGCGATATGGGTGATCTTCTCCACCGCGGCGATCAGCGCCTGCTGGAACGCCGGCTGCGGGTCTTCGCTGTTGCCGATCACATAGAAACCATCGGGGATGATGTCCGGCACGAGCGCCTTGCCGTCGCGCGCACAGCGGGCCGGATCGAACTCGTTGAGATCGCTGTCGGTGGTTTCGTGCAGGTCCAGGTGCACCAGCAGGGTGTCACCGCGCGCGGCCACCCACTGCATCAACGAACGCGCCTCTTCGATCAGGCCGCCCTCGCGGAAGCTGCGGTTGGGATCGATGGCATCGGGATTCCAGCGCTGGATGCGCTCATAACCCCACGGACTCACACACGGCGCGACGATCAGGTTGATGCGGCCGGCGTAGGCCTCGGCGTTTTCGTCCAGGAACTGCAGCGCACCATGCACGCCGCTGGTTTCATAGCCGTGCACGCCACCGGTGATCAGCGCGGTCGGCAGCGCGGCATCCCAGTCCTGGTTGACCACGGCAAACAAGGGGTAGTGATCGGGCGCGTAGTCGAGCTGGCCATACTGGACCACCTCGAAACGTTCGCCAAGACGCTCAAGCGCAGCTACCACGTCGTCGTGGTAGCTGCGCTGGCGCTGCTGCGCAGCCCGCCACTGCGCCCGCTCGGCGTCGCCCCAGGGCTGGCCGGGGGTGCCGATCGGATAGAAATGCGCGGTGGTCATGAGGCAGCTCCAGGGGTCGAAATACGGTGGTCGCCCGCCGCGAAAACGGCAGGGCGACGGTACAGCCCGCTATTCTATCCCTGTGCGCCCCGCGGCGCTTACCAGGCCCTGCGCAGGCCGATCTGCCCGGCTACGTCGCG
>NZ_DAMAGC010000060.1:0-24505 GCF_031995405.1 Stenotrophomonas sp.
GGTGTTCCGCACCTTCATCGGCCAGGGCTACTACGGCACGCTCACCCCGAACGTGATCCTGCGCAACGTGCTGGAAAACCCGGCGTGGTACACCGCCTACACCCCGTACCAGGCCGAGATTTCGCAGGGCCGCATGGAAGCGCTGATCAACTTCCAGACCCTGTGCGCGGACCTGACCGGCATGGAAATCGCCAATGCCTCGCTGCTGGATGAAGCCACCGCGGCGGCCGAGGCGATGACCCTGGCCAAGCGTTCGGCCAAGTCCAGGTCCGACACCTTCTTCGTGCACGACGCCGTGCACCCGCAGACGCTGGAACTGCTGCGCACCCGCGCCGAGCCGATGGGCATCGTGCTGCGCGTGGGCACCCCGGCCGAGGCGATGGAGGCCGAAGCCTACGGCGTGCTGCTGCAGTACCCGGACACCTTCGGCCATATCGGCGACTACAAGGCGCTGGCCGATGCCGTGCACGCGCGTGGCGGCCTGGTGGCAGTGGCGACCGATCTGCTCGCGCTGACCCTGATCGCCGCCCCCGGCGAATGGGGCGCGGACATCGTGGTCGGCAACTCGCAGCGGTTCGGCGTGCCGTTCGGTTTCGGTGGTCCGCATGCGGCCTTCATGGCCTGCCGCGACGCCTACAAGCGCTCGATGCCGGGCCGCCTGATCGGCGTCTCGGTCGATGCGCAGGGCAATGCCGCCTACCGCCTCACCCTGCAGACCCGCGAGCAGCACATCCGCCGCGAGAAGGCCACGTCCAACATCTGCACCGCGCAGGTGCTGCTGGCAGTGATGGCCTCGATGTACGCGGTGTACCACGGCCCGGAAGGCCTGACCCGCATCGCCCGCCGCACCCATCGCCTGGCCGCGATCCTGGCCAGCGCGCTGCGCGCTGCCGGCGTCAACGTGGGCGAGCACTTCTTCGACACCCTGCACGTCAAGGACGTCGACGCCAAGGCGATCCACGCCAAGGCTGCGGCCGCACGCATCAACCTGCGTGCGATCGACAGCGATGCAGTCGGCATCAGCCTGGATGAAACCGCCACCCGCGCCGACATCGTCGCGCTGGGCCAGCTGTTTGGCGCCACCGTCGATGTGGACGCACTGGATGCGGCCACCGCCGATGCGCTGCCGGCCGGCCTGGTGCGCACCAGCGCCTTCCTGACCCACCCGGTGTTCAACACCCACCACAGCGAGCACGAACTGCTGCGGTACCTGCGTTCGCTGGCGGACAAGGACCTGGCCATGGATCGCACCATGATCCCGCTGGGCAGCTGCACCATGAAGCTCAACGCCACCGCCGAGATGATCCCGGTGACGTGGCCGGAATTCGCCAACATCCATCCGCTGGCGCCGGCCGACCAGGCCACCGGCTACAAGGAACTGATCGACGGGCTGGAAGCCATGCTGGTGGAATGCACCGGATACGACGCGGTCAGCCTGCAGCCGAACTCCGGCGCGCAGGGCGAGTACGCCGGCCTGCTGGCGATCCGCGCCTACCACCGCTCGCGCGGTGAGGGCCATCGCGATGTCTGCCTGATCCCCGATTCGGCACACGGCACCAACCCGGCCTCGGCGCAGATGTGCGGCATGAAGGTGGTGGTGACCAAGACCGACGCCAACGGCAACGTCGACCTGGACGACATCCGCATCAATGCGGAGAAGTACAGCGACCGCCTGGCCGCGCTGATGATCACCTACCCGTCCACGCATGGCGTGTTCGAGGAAGAGGTGGTGGAAATCTGCGAGATCGTGCACAAGCACGGTGGCCAGGTGTACACCGACGGCGCCAACATGAACGCCCTCGTCGGCGTGGCCAAGCCCGGCAAGTGGGGCTCGGACGTGTCGCACCTGAACCTGCACAAGACCTTCTGCATTCCGCACGGCGGCGGCGGCCCGGGCGTGGGCCCGTGTGCGGTGAAGTCGCACCTCGCGCCGTTCCTGCCCAAGGTGCTGGGCGGCGAAGGCGACGTCGGCATGGTCAGCGCGGCCAGCTTCGGCAGCGCCTCGATCCTGCCGATCAGCTGGATGTACATCACCCTGATGGGCACCGCCGGCCTGCGCAAGGCGACCCAGGTGGCGCTGCTCAACGCCAACTACATCGCCAAGCGCCTGGCCCCGCACTTCAAGACCCTGTACACCGGCCGCAACGGGCTGGTGGCGCATGAGTGCATCCTGGACGTGCGTCCGCTGGAGAAGACCTCCGGCATCGGCGCCGAAGACGTGGCCAAGCGCCTGATCGACTTCGGCTTCCACGCCCCGACCCTGAGCTTCCCGGTCGCCGGCACGCTGATGGTGGAACCGACCGAAAGCGAGTCGCTGCACGAACTGGACCGCTTCATCAACGCGATGATCCAGATCCGCGAGGAGATCGCCGCGATCGAAGACGGCCGCCTGGACCGCGAGGACAACCCGCTCAAGCATGCCCCGCACACCGCCGCGGTGGTGTCGGCCAGCGAGTGGTCGCACGCCTACCCGCGTGAGCTGGCCGCCTTCCCGCTGGCCAGCCTGCGCCAGCAGAAGTACTGGCCGCCGGTGGCGCGCGTGGACAACGTGTACGGCGACAAGAACGTGATGTGTGCGTGCATCCCGGTGGATGCGTACAAGGAAGACGAGGGCGTGGAGGTCTAAGCCTCCCTGCCCGGCTGCAATGAAGAACGGCCCGCGCAAGCGGGCCGTTTTTGTTGGCGGTGTGCGCGGGGGCCGGCCAGCGGCCGGTACTACCCGCTCAATCGATCTGACGTTTGGCGCGCACGCGTCGGGCGATTTCGCTGCTGATGGCGATCACCGCAGTCAGCGCGGCCATCGACAGGAACTGCAGGCGGGTGTGCGATTCGGACAGCAGCAGGCCGAAGATCAGCGCGAGAACGCCCAGGCCGATCACGGTCAGGTAGGGGTAACCGGCCATGCGGAACGGCAGGCGGGTGCCATCACGGTTGGCGCGATGGCGCAGGATCAGCTGCGACAGCAGCGAGATGGTCCAGACCAGCAGGCAGGTGGAACCGACGATGTTGAGCAGCACCGGCAGCACCTTGTCCGGGAACAGCAGTTCCATCACGGTGGCGGCGAAACCGAACAGCACGCTGGCCAGCACGGCGATGATCGGCACCTGGCGCGGGTCTGCCCAGCCAAGCACCGCCGGTGCCTCCTGGCGCTGGGCCAGCGAATACATCATGCGCGAGGCGCCATACAGGTTGGCGTTGAGCGCCGACAGCAGCGCGATCACCGCGATCAGTGTGATCGCCGTAGCCGCACCCGGGATGTTGGCGACCTGCAGCACCGCGGCGAACGGCGACTTCAGCGCCTCGCTGGTCCACGGCACCACGGCGATGATCACGCTCAGCGAGCCGATGTAGAACACCAGGATGCGCCAGGCCACGGTGCGGATGGCCCGCGCGATGCTGCGCTCGGGATCTTCGGTTTCCGCCGCGGCCACCGCCACGATCTCGGTGCCACCGAAGGCAAACACCACCACCAGCAGCGCCGCCCCCACGCCGGCCAATCCCTTGGGCGCGAAGCCACCGTGTCCGGTGAAGTTGGACAGGCCCGGCGAGGCCACGTCCGGCAGCCAGCCCATCAGCAGCGCGATGCCGATCAGGATGAAGCCGACGATCGCCACGACCTTGAGGATCGCGAACCAGAATTCGAATTCGCCGAAATTCTTGACCCCGAGCAGGTTGATCGCGGTGAAGAACAGCATGAAGGCCAGCGCGGCCATCGGCACCGGCACCACCGGCCAGGCCGTGGCCAGCAGGCCGGCCGCACCCACCGCTTCGGCAGCGATGACGATCACCAGCTGTACCCACCACAGCCACCCCACCGTGGCCCCGGCCGTGGCGCCCATGGCATCGGCGGCGTACACCGAGAACGCGCCACTGGTCGGCTTGGCGGCAGCCATTTCGCCCAGCGCGTTCATCACGATGATCACCAGCGCACCGGCGACCAGGTAGGACAGCAACACCGCCGGCCCTGCGGCCTGCACGCCCACGCCGGAGCCCAGGAACAGGCCGGCGCCGATCGCGCTGCCCAGGCCCATCATGATCAGCTGGCGGGGTTTGAGCGCGTGGCCCAGGCGGGTGTCGGCAGGCGCGGTGGCAGGCGTCGGAGTCTGGGATGCGGGCATCGGAATCGCAGGCGGGCAACAGGTGCGACACGATACCCTGTCCAGCCGGCCGGCGGGATAGGCCACAAGGCCCGCCCCGGCTCAGGTTTCGGCGCGCTCGCCGATCTGCGCCCGGTAGCCGCGCGGGGACAGCCCGACCTCGGCCTTGAACTTGCGGGTGAACGCGCTCTGGTCGGTGAAACCACAGGCCTGGCCGATGCTGGCGATGCTGTCCGCCCCGTGCAGCAGGTGTACCGCCATCTGGATACGCAGCCGGGTCAGTACCTGCTGCGGGGTCATCTGGAACACCTTGCGGAACGTGCGCTCCAGCTTGGACAGCGAGAAGCCGGTGATGTCCAGCAGGGTCTGCATGCGCACGTTCTCGGCGTAATGCGCGTTCAGATGCGCCAGCGCCAGCCGCAGCTGCTCGTACTGGGTGCCCAGGCTGTCCTTCTGGCCCAGGTCGCGCGAGATGCCGATCAGGCCCTTGATCTGCCCGTCCACGAGCAGCGGCCGCTTGCAGGTCAGGCACCAGCCCGGCTCGCGGTTGGCGAACAGATGCAGTTCCATCAGGTTCTCGATCACCTTGCCGGCCAGCACCTGCTCGTCCTGGGTGGCGTAGTCGGCGCCCAGCCCGGTCGGATAGATCTCCGCGGCGGTACGCCCGATCACCTCCTTGCGCGACTTCAGCCCGAGCCGACGCAGCATGGTCTGGTTGATGTGCGTATAGCGCCCCTCACGGTCCTTCATGAAGAACAGCACGTCGGGAATCGCATCGAACAGGGCTTCGATGTCGGCAGGTTCAACGCGCATGCGAGGGCGGGCGGCAGGTGGACACCCGCCAAGGATACGCGCCCTGCCCCGCGCGACCCAGCGCGGCATGTGAAGCGCGGGTGCAAGCGGCGGCCGAATTGAGCACCGACGATTAACGGCGGCCGCGCCAGTGTTGGGCATTGCCTTCCCGCCAGCACGGAGCCGCCCATGGCCGCCAGCAAGCCCCGCACCAAATCCACCCCTCCCGCCGACAGCCGTGGCCAAGGCGACGAACTGCACCAGCACGCCGGGGGCGGCCATCCCGCGCTTACCACCAACCAGGGCATCCCGGTCGGCGACAACCAGAACTCGCTGCGCGCCACCCCGCGCGGACCCAGCTTGCTGGAAGACTTCATCCTGCGCGAGAAGATCACCCACTTCGACCATGAGCGCATCCCCGAGCGCATCGTGCACGCGCGTGGCAGCGCCGCGCACGGCTATTTCGAACTGACCCGTTCGCTGCAGGAATTCACCCGCGCGCGCGTGCTCACCGAGGTCGGCGTGCGTACGCCGGTGTTCACCCGTTTCTCGACCGTGGCCGGCGGTGCCGGTTCGGTGGACACCCCGCGCGATGTGCGCGGCTTCGCGGTCAAGTTCTACACCCGCGAAGGCAACTGGGACCTAGTGGGCAACAACATCCCGGTGTTCTTCATCCAGGATGCGATCAAGTTCCCCGACCTGATCCATGCGGTGAAGATGGAACCGGACCGCGCCTTCCCGCAGGCGGCCAGCGCGCATGACACGTTCTGGGACTTCATCTCGCTGATGCCCGAATCGATGCACATGATCATGTGGGCGATGAGCGACCGCGCCATCCCACGCTCGCTGCGGATGATCGAAGGCTTCGGCATCCACAGCTTCCGACTCCTCAATGAAGAAGGCGAATCGACCTTCGTCAAATTCCATTGGCGGCCGAAGCTGGGCATCCAGTCCACGGTGTGGGACGAGGCGGTCAAGCTGCAGGGGGCCGACAATGACTTCCACCGCCGCGACCTGTTCGAAGCGATCACCGCCGGCGACTTCCCCGAGTGGGAGCTGGCGGTGCAGCTGTTCAGCGAGGAGGACGCCGAGGCCTTCCCGTTCGACCACCTGGACCCGACCAAGATCATCCCCGAGTCGCTGGTGCCGCTGACGGTGATCGGGCGGATGGTGCTGGACCGCTGGCCGGACAACTTCTTCGCCGAGACCGAGCAGGTAGCCTACTGCCCCGCCAACGTGCCCCCGGGCATCGACTTCAGCAACGATCCGCTGCTGCAGGGCCGCCTGTTCTCGTACCTGGATACCCAGCTGAGCCGCCTGGGCGGGCCCAACTTCCACCAGATCCCGGTCAATGCCCCCAAGTGCCCGTTCGCCAACCATCAGCGCGATGGGCACATGCAGATGGGCATCCCGAAGGGTCGCGTCGCCTACGATCCGAGTTCGCTGCAGGATGACAGCCCGCGCGAAGTGGTCGATGGATTCCCCAGCCACGCCACCGCGCCCGATGACGGCGTGAAGGGACGCGTGCGTGCCGAGAGTTTCGCCGACCACTACAGCCAGGCGCGGATGTTCTTCCGCAGCCTGGAAGCACCCGAGCAGGCGCATCTGGCCTCGGCGCTGGTGTTCGAGCTGTCCAAGGTGGAAACGGTCAAGGTGCGCGAGCGCACGGTGAGCCACCTGCGCAACATCGACGAGTCGCTGGCCAAGCGCGTGGCTGCCGGGCTGGCCATGCCCGCCCTGCCCGAGCCCGCGCCGACGGCGACGCCGGCACAGGATTTCCCGAAGGCGCAGGAAGTGCGCGTGATCGGCCGCACCAAGGACCTGCTCAAGGGCCGCTGCATCGGCATCCTGTTCGACGAGGGCTCCGATGCGGGCTTGATCAGCAACCTGCGCAAGGCTGCCGACAAGGCCGGTGCCAAGGTCAAGCTGGTCGCGCCGAAGATCGGCGGCGGCAAGCTCAGCGACGGCAAGGTGCTTGCCGCCGATGGGCAGCTCGCCGGTACGCCGTCGGTGGTGTTCGATGCGGTGGCGGTGGTGCTCAGCACCGAGGCCGCCAAGCGCCTGCAGAAGGAATCGGCCGCCGTGGATTTCGTCGCCGACGCCTGGGCCCACCTAAAGGCGATTGCCGCCGATGAAGGCGCGCAGGCGCTGCTCAAGGCCGCCCGCGTGGGCAACGATGCCGGTGTGGTGGAGGCCGAAGACGCCAAGGGCTTCCTTGCGGCGGCGGCGACGCGGCAATGGGCGCGTGAGCCGAAGGTACGCACCCTGGCTTGATTCCCTTCCATCCCTCACAGGAGACATCCCATGCCGCGTGGTGACAAATCCAGCTACACCGACAAGCAGAAACGCCAGGCCGAGCACATCGAAGAAAGCGAGAAGGAACAGGGCCGCGGCGAGGACGCGGCCGAGCGTATCGCCTGGGCCACCGTCAACAAGCAGGATGGGGGCGGGAAGAAGCGTGCGCCGGTGAAAAAGGCCGCCACCAAATCGACGGCGAAGCCGACCTCCACCACGGTGGCCAGGAAATCGACCGCCAAAAAGACGGCGAAGAAAGCGGTGGTGAAGAAGGCGGCCAGCAAAAAGACCGTGGCGAAAAAGGCGGGGACGGCGGCGAAGAAGACAACGACGAAGTCGGCCACGAAGAAGGCGACGACGAAGAAGGCAACCACGAAGAAGACGGCGAAGAAATCCGCCACGAAGAAGACCGCCGCAAGGAAGACGCCTGCGAACAAGGCAGCGGCAAAGAAAGCCCCCGCTCGCACAGCCACGAAGAAGGCCGCAACGAAGAAGACCGTGGCCAGCAAGTCGACAAAGAAGGCCGCAACCCGGACCGCGCGCAAGACCGCCACGCGGGTGCCTGCGAAAAAGGCTACCCGCTGAAGCCATGACCGGATGCGGCAGCCGTGCGCTGCCGCATCCGCTCCGTGCGCCGGCCCGCGGTCCGCGCGCGTCAACCTCGGCGTGACGACAGTCGCCCTTCCTGCAGACTGCAGGCACGGGGTTCTTCCGCACCACCTCCCCACCGAACGCAGGCGCCTGGTCGCAGCGATCGGCACGGCGTCTGCGCGATGCTGCCCAACAGCATCGCCGCACAGGCCTGATCGCGCAGGCCGGCCATCAGCAACGCGATGGGGCACGCGGCATTTCTGGCATGGCGCTTGCATCGACACACTCGGGTCGATCTGAAGGGCGGCAGCGCAATCACCGCACTGAATGATTAATTGGCAACGCCGATAAAACCGCTAGAATCGCCGCCGTCGCGACCCGCCGGCGGCAGTGCAATGGGGAAACACGTGCACCTGGGCACGGTCGGGGCAGCACCGTTGCACGTGCAGCAGCAACCGGCGTTGCTGCCGCTGAACACACAGCAGTGGAACAGGGAAGCCGAGGCAGGCGGCGCGCGGGTGCGCGCAGCCTGCGCGGTGTCATTCGTGGATTGATTCAGGGGAGAACTGCATGTCGGGGTCTACATTTTCCCATCCGCTGCTGCGGATGCTGGGTTGGCTTGTCCTGTTGGCAGGCGCGGCGTGGTCGGCACAGGCCGCACCGGTGGAAGTGGTGTTCAGCAGCAACGCGGGCATCGGGGGAACCTATGCACAGGACGGACAGGGAGGATCGGCCGACGTACCGGGCCTGACCCTGCAGGTCTTCAACGCGAGCAACGCCGCGGGCACTCCCGTACCGGGCATCACCTGGAAGGACAACACCTGGTTGGCCAGTGGTGACAACAGCTGGTCGGGCCTTACCCACACCGAACAGGACGGCCTGGTCGGAATGGTGGTGCGCTCGGCCAACGGCAGCAACTTCTCCATCACCTCGTTCCGCTATTACAACTGGGGCGCGGACACGGACAACACCTACGTGGTCGAAGGCTACCTCGACGGAGCCCTCGTAGGAACACGTAATTTCTCCATTCCGTTCGCCATGCGCAATCCCGTTACGATCACCCTGCTCCCGGCGGCGTTCCGCAATGTGGACGAGATCCGCATCCGCCTGACCGGTGGTGGCACCGATCCCGGAATGCGCACCTGGCATTCAATCAACAACATCATTGTCGAACCGATCAATACCGCACCCACCGACCTTTCCCTGAGCGCAACGTCGCTCAACCAGAGCGCCGGCCAGAACGGGGTGACAGGCACCTTGAGCACTACCGATGCCGACGCGGGCGATGTCTTCACTTACAGCCTGGTGAGCGGCAGTGGCGACACCGGCAACGCGCAGTTCAACATCCAGGGCAACGTGCTGCGCGCCAACGACGCGCGCAACCTTCCCGCCGGCAGCTACAGCGTGCGCGTGCGCAGCACCGACAGCGGCGGAGCCAGCGTCGAGAAAGCGTTCACCATCACCGTCACCGACGACCTTGCGCCGAGCGTCAGCAGCATCGCCCTCAGCGGTTCGCCCGCGCCAACCGCCAGCAGCGTGGCCTATCTGGTGACCTTCAGCGAAGCGGTGGTCACGCCCTCCAGCGCCGACTTCATCCTGACCGCGACCGGTTCGGCGGCTGGCACGGTCGGCACCATCACCGGCACCGGCAGCAACGTGCTTACCGTGGCCGTGGACAACATCACCGGCACCGGCACCCTGCGCCTGGACCTGAAGGCCGCTTCCGGGATCACGGACACCGTCGGCAACGGCAACATTGCCGCCTATTCCAGCGGTGCGGCCCACACCGTGGCCATCCCCACCGCGCCCGGCGCACCCGGCATCGGTACGCCCACGCCCGGCAACGGCCAGGTGTCGGTCGCCTTCACGGCACCGGCCAGCGATGGCGGCTCGGCGATCACCGGTTACACCGTGACCGCCTCCCCGGGCGGCTTCACCGCCACCGGTGCGGCCTCGCCACTGCTCGTTTCCGGATTGAGCAACGGCACCGCCTATACCTTCACCGTGACCGCGACCAATGCCAGCGGCACCAGCGCCGCCTCCGCAGCATCGGCGGCGGTGACGCCCAAGGCGGCGCAGACCATCAGCTTCGGCAATCCCGGCACACAGAACTTCGGCACCTCACCCACCTTGACCGCGAGCAGCAGCGCCGGCCTGCTGGTGCGCTTCAGTTCCGCCACCACCGGCGTGTGCACGATCACCAGCGGCGGCACGTTGACCTTCATCACCGGCGGCACGTGCAGCATCGACGCCAACCAGGACGGCAATGCCAGCGTCGCGGCGGCGCCGCAGGTCAGCCAGACGTTCAGCGTGGCCGCCGTGGTACCCGGCACCCCCACCATCGGCACCGCCACCGCGGGTGACAGCCAGGCCACGGTGACGTTCACCGCACCGGCCAGCAACGGCGGCGCCCCCATTACCGTCTACACCGTGACGGCAAGCCCCGGCGGCATCACCGCCACCGGTATCGGCTCGCCGATCATCCTCACCGGCCTGAGCAACGGCACCGCCTACGTCTTCACCGTCACCGCAACGAACAGCGCGGGCACGGGCGCGGCGTCGGGCGCCTCCATGTCGATCACCCCGGCGGCGGCGCAGGTCATCACCTTCGCCAACCCGGGCGCGCAGAACTTCGGCACCACGCCGACGTTGAGCGCCACCTCCAGTTCCGGGCTGGCCCCGACGTTCACCTCCACCACCACCGGGGTATGCACCATCACCTCGGGCGGCATGCTGACCTTCATCAGCGCCGGCACCTGCAGCATCCAGGCCAACCAGGCCGGCGATGGCGGTTACCTGCCCGCCTCGACCGTTACCCAGGCCTTCCAGGTCAATGCCGTCGCGCCGGCCGCACCGGGCATCGGTACCGCTACGCCCTCGGGCACCGGCGAGATCGAGGTGAGCTTCACCGCGCCGGCGTCCAACGGCGGCAGCGCGATCACCGGCTACACGGTGACCGCCACTCCCGGCGGCATCACCGCCACCGGTACAGGCAGTCCGGTCCGGGTGACCGGCCTCACCGTCGGCCAGTCCTACACCTTCACCGTCACCGCCACCAACAGCGCCGGCACCGGCCTTGCATCGACCGCATCCAATGCCGCCACCGCCGCCGATGCGATCGTGGCCAATGCATCCAGCGCCACGGTGGCATACGGCATGGCCACGCCGATCACGCTGGATATCGGCGGCATCGCCACCAGCGTCAGCGTGACCAGCCCGGCCGCCCACGGCGTCGTCACGGTCAACGGCATCACGGTCTCCTACACGCCCGCCGCTGGCTATGCGGGCCCGGATGCCTTCAGCTATCGCGCGACCGACGGCAATACCACCTCGGCCGCCGCCGTGGTGAGCGTTACCGTGTCCCCGCCCACGCTGAGCCTGGCGCCGACCACCCTGGTGGCCGGTACGGCCGGCAGCAGCTACCAGCAGGCCCTGACCACCAGCGGCGGCGCGGCGCCTTACACCTATCAGGCCCTCGGCCCGCTGCCGGCCGGCATCACCCTGGGCGCCAACGGTGAATTCAGCGGGACCCCGACCACGGCCGGCAGCTATGGCATTCCCGTGCAGGTGACCGACAGCAGCACCGGTACCGGCCCGTTCACGGGCACCCGTACGTACACGCTGGTGGTCGCTGCACCACAGATCGCCTTCTCCGTGCCCAGCCTGCCGCAGCCGTTCACCGCGGCCAGCTACAACCAGCGGCTGCAGGTCTCCGGCGGCGCGGCGCCGTATACGTTCGCGGTCACCGGTGGAGTGCTGCCGACCGGGTTGACCCTGGCCAGCGACGGCCTGTTGTCGGGCGCGGCGGCAGCAGCCGGCAGTTATGCCTTCGACGTCACCGTCACCGATGCCAACGGCTTCACTGCCAGCCAGTCCTTCACCATGGTGGTGATCGAAGCGGCGCAGCAGATCAGCGCGTTCGTTGCCAACCCGACCGCGCCGACCTACAGCGTGAACGGTCGCTTCGCGGTCTCGGCCACGGGCGGCGCCTCCGGCAATCCCGTCGTGTTCGCCACCACCACCCCGACGGTATGCCGCGTGGACGGCAACACCGTGCTCATGCTGACTGCCGGGCGCTGCAGCCTGACCGCCAACCAGGCAGGCAACGCGCAGTACCAGGCCGCCGCCCAGGCCACGCTTGACGTGGATATCACCGCCGCCGTGCCGGTGCTGCAGTGGGCGCAGGAGCTGCAGAAGCTGTACGGCGAAGCCGCGTTCGACCTGATCGATCCGGTCAGCCCCAGCCGTGGCGGCTTCAGCTACAGCAGCAGCGCACCGAACGTGGCCAGCGTGCAGGGTCGCACCGTCACCCTGCACGGCGAAGGCGTGGCGATCATCACCGTCACCCAGGCCGCATCCGGTGGTTTCGCCCCCGGCAGCGCACAGCTGCGCCTGACCGTCACCCAGCGCCCCGACCCGACCCGCGACCCGGGCGTGGTCGCCGGCGTGCAGGCACAGGTGGATGCCAGCGTGCGTTTCGCCAGCGCGCAGCAGTCCAACATCCGCGACCGTCTGCGCCAGGTGCGCAGTGGCGACAACGGCTCCAGCAACCAGCTGGCACTCGGTTACGCCGGCGGCCGCGATCGCCCCGGCCTGGCCATGCCGTTGGCTCCGATGCAGGCGGCACCGTGGCCTTCGTTGCCGACCGGCTGGGGTCTGTGGGCCTCGGGCAACGCCACGTTCGGCGATGGCGACCGCAGCAGCAGCTACGCCTTCCACACCGACGGCCTCAGCGTCGGCCTGGACCGCGCGGTGGGCGAGCGCCTGCTGCTGGGCGTGGCCGCCAGCCTGGCGCGCAACGACAGCAAGATGGATGGCAGCGATTCGCGGGTGGAAGGCCGGCAGCACTCGCTGGCTGCCTATGGCCTGTGGCGCAGCGGCGAGCACCTGTTCGTCGACGGCGTCATCGCCGGCGGCGCGCTGGACTTCGATACCCGCCGCTGGAGCAATGACGTGGATGCCTTCGCACGCGGCAGCCGCGATGGCGACCAGTGGTTCGGGTCACTGGCCTTCGGTTATGAGCACCGCAACGCCGGCATGACCCTCACCGGCTACGGCCGCGTGGAAGCCAGCCGCACCACGCTCGATGCGTATCGCGAGACCGGTCTGGACCTGTACGACCTCGACTACCGCCGCCAGGTGGTGCGCAACAGCGCGGTCGCACTCGGGCTGGAAGGTGCCTACGTGGCCGGCGACGGCGAAGGCCGCGTGCGTCCGTTCTGGAGCATCGAGTACCGCCAGGCGATCGACGACAAGGGCGCGGCCTACCTCAACTACGTGGTCGGCCCGCGTGCGCATGACTATCGCCTGGATATGCAGAGCTACAACGACAACGCGCTGTCGGTCGCCGCCGGCATGGACGTGCGCCTGCAGCGCGGCTGGTTGCTGTCGCTGCTGCTGGGGCATGAGCAGACGCGCGGTTCCAGCCGCGCCAGCAGCGTGGGACTGCGCGTGAGCTACGGCGGTGCGGGCGGCGGCGTGGGGGCCGGTGCGATGGGGGCCGCCGATGCAGAGGGGGCCGCCCGCGGCACCCCGCCACGCTGCCCGCCGCGTCGCTGTGACGCCGGCAACGCGGCCGCACGGTAAGCCGCCGCCGTTGCAGACCGGCCGATCCTCTACGGGGTCGGCCGGTCGTGGTTCCACCACGGGTTGACGCCCGCCATGATGCATCGGCGATACTCGCGGCACGCCGCAGGACGCGGCGATCGAGGAACGATCATGCGCAGCGCTTCGCTATTGGCCATGCTGGCCTTGTTGTTGCCGGGTACCGTGATGGCCCAGAGTGGCTGGCGCGACGCCGACGGCAAACCGATGCCGGACACTGACGCGGCCCGCTCCGAAGGCGGCTTCGCCGCGTCGCTGTTGATCACCGACGATGCCGACTGGCAGAAGAAGTGGGAGACCCCGCCGGAGAACACGCCCACGCTGGGCGGCGCCGACAGCGTCGGCCCGGGGGGCGAGCTGTACGTGCTCACCCTGCTGTCCAATCCGATGCTGGATGCGAAGGGCGAAACCAACGTCGTCTGCGATCTGGACATCCAGCGTCCTGACGGCAGCCATGGGGCGCAGCACCGGCAAGTGCCCTGCTTCAACACGCGGCTGCAAGGCGATCCCACCCTGGTGTACATGACCAGCATCGCGGTGAAGATGGTGGTCGAACCCGATGATCCGAAGGGCGTCTGGACCGTGCGGGTGAAGGTCAAGGACGTCAACCGCGGTGTCGAGCTGCCGTTGCAGTCCAGCTTCGAGGTGCGGGATCGCTGAGACCCCGTTTCGGCATCTGGCCAGTTCCGCCATAGCGCGTTCCCCGCGCAAGCCACACATGATCCGGATGCAGCGGCGTCCTGCCGCCGCACCCTCCCTCCGGTGGATCAGGCCGCGCGCCGCGCCGCCACGCGCACCGCACTGCCCTGCTCCAGCTTGAACACCGCCACCGATTCGATCAGCGCGTGTGCCTGTTGTTCCAGCGCGCGGCTGGCGGCTGTGGCTTCTTCGACCAGTGCCGCGTTCTGCTGGGTCACCTGGTCCATCTGCACCACCACCTGGTTGACCTGCTCGATGCCGGCCGCCTGTTCCTTGGTGGCCGCGGCGATGTCGCTCATCAACTGATTGGTGCGCGAGCTGGCCTGGGTAAGGCGCGCGATGGCCGCTTCGGATTCCACGGTGACGCTCAGGCCGGTCTTGACCTTCTCGCTGGATGCGTCGATCAGGTCCTTGATCTCCTTGGCGGCCGTGCCGGCACGCTGTGCGAGGGTGCGCACTTCGCTGGCGACCACGGCGAAACCGCGACCGTTCTCGCCGGCGCGCGCCGCTTCGACGGCCGCGTTCAACGCCAGGATGTTGGTCTGGAACGCGATGCCATCGATCACCGAGGAAATCTCGCCGATGCGCGCCGAGGAGGTGTCGATCTCGCTCATGACCCTGGCCATCTGCGCGATCGCCTGCTCGGTGGCGCGTACCGCGGCACCGGCCGCGTGCGCTTCGTGGTCGGCCTGGTTGGCCAGTTCGGCGTTCTGGCGCACGGTGGAGGTCAGCTCTTCCATCGAGGCGGCCGCCTCTTCCAGGTTGGCGGCCTGCTGTTCGGTGCGGCGCGACAGATCGTTGTGGCCGGCGGCCAGTTCCTGCGCGGCGTCGTTGATGCTGCCGGCCGCGCCCTGGATCTGCTGGACGATGCCGGTCAGCTGCGCGGCGGTGACAGTGGCGTCGTCGCGCATCTGCGCGAACACCCCTTCGTAATGACCGCTCATGCGCGAGGTCAGGTCACCGGTGGAGATCGCACGCAGCACCTGCGACAGGTCGGCGATGCTCGACTGCGAACTGGCCATCATGCCGTTGAGGTTGGCGACCATCGCGCGGAACTGGAACTGGAACGCGGCCTCATCGCCACGCACGGAGAAATCGCCGGCACGCGCGGCGCTGGCCAGCGTGTCGATCTGCTGGTTGATCGCCATCAGGCTGGCCTTGACCGTGGCCATGGTCCGGGTCAGCAGGGCCTTCTCGCCCGGATAGCTGTCCAGGTCGCGACTGAGGTCGCCGACGGCATAGTCGGCCATCACATCGACCATATGCGACTGCACGGCCACGTGCGAGCCCACCAGTTCGTTGGTGGCGCGCAGCATGCGGCCGTAGTCGCCCGGCAGTGCGTCGGCATCCATGCGGTAGCGGATCGCACCGGCTTCGTGCTGCTGCGCCATCTGCAGCTGGGCGGTGATCGCGGCCTGCACGTTCTGGCGCACGCTGCCCATCGCATCGCCGAGCAGGGTCAGCTCATCACGTCCGCCGAGGCGGAAATCCTGCTCCAGTTCGCCCTTGGCCATGCGGTCGGCGAGCCTGACGGCACGCGCCAGCGGCCCGGTCAGGCTGCGACCGATCAGGACCGAGGCGGCAATGCCCACCAGCAGCGCGATGCCGCCCAGGACCAGCAGTTGCAGCAGCGTGCGCTCGCCCAGGCGGATCGCTTCGGCGGCGGCCTGGCGGCTTTCCTTTTCCTCGTAGGCCACACCCTCGGCGAGCGCCTTGTTCCAGCCGCTGGCCGCTTCCTGCACCGGGCCCAGGGTCAGCGCGACCGCGCCGGCAAAGTCGCCCTGCGCCATCAGTTCGCTGGTCTGCTTGTTCAACGGGCGCGCAATGGCGCGCCTGGCGGCAATGGCGGCACCGATCTGCTTGCCCTGCGCATCGCCCGGCAGCGCCTGGTAGGCGGTCCAGCTGGCCTCGTAACGCTTGACCAGGTCGGCGATGCGCGCCTCGTCGGCGTCACGCTCCTGGCCCTGGCGGATCAGCATCTCGCGGCGCACGACCATCATCTGGTTGTTGGCGTCGAGCATCTCCGAGAGCAGGCGCACCTTGGCCACGCCCACCTCGACCACGTCCTGCATCGCGTGCTTCTGCACGGCGCTGCCGGTGGCACCGGTGGCAACCACGGCCGCGACCAGCAGCAACAACAGGCCAAAGCCCGTACCTAGACGCCAGACGACGCTGACCTTCCTCAACAAATCCATGACTGCATCCAAACGTGGGGGGTGCCGGGTTATCGGCCCACGCGGAGGTGTTCTTGATCACGCAGCCTTAACGGAACGGTGACGGTTCACGTTGGGGACGTCCAGGTGGTGGGCGCTCCCTTCCCGTTCTACCCGATCTGGGTAGGGTCGTACCCAAATTGGGTATGGCGGCAAGCCAAAACGAAAAAGCCCCGCTCTCGCGGGGCTTTTCGATGCTGCGTTACGCATGGCCGGTTGGCGTTGCCGAGCATGGCTCGGCACTACCTGCCGGGCCGGCTCAGGCGAACGGGTCCTGCAGGACCATGGTGTGGTCGCGGTCCGGGCCGGTGGAGACGATGCTCACCGGGCAACCGGCCAGCTCTTCCAGCGCGCGCAGGTAAGCGCGGGCGGCCGGCGGCAGGTCGTCCCAGTTGGTGATGCCGTGGGTGTTCTCGGTCCAGCCCGGGAACTCCAGGTACACCGGGGTGCACTCTTCCCAGCCCTGCGCGTCCAGCGGCGCGTATTCGGTGCGCTTGCCGCGGTATTCGTAGGCGATGCAGACCTTCAGCTTTTCCATGCCGTCGAGCACGTCCAGCTTGGTGATGCACAGGCCGCTGATGCCGTTGATGGCCACGGCGCGCTTGAGCGCGACGATGTCCATCCAGCCGCAGCGACGCGGACGGCCGGTCGAGGCGCCGTACTCGGCACCGCGGTCGCGGATGCCCTGGCCGACTTCATCGTCCAGCTCGGTCGGGAACGGGCCGCCGCCGACACGGGTGGCGTAGGCCTTGGCGATGCCCAGCACGTAGTCGATCGCGTCCGCGCCCACGCCGGCACCGGCCAGTGCACCGCCAACGGTGGTGTTG
Source organism: Stenotrophomonas sp. (assembly GCF_031995405.1). Lineage (GTDB taxonomy): Bacteria > Pseudomonadota > Gammaproteobacteria > Xanthomonadales > Xanthomonadaceae > Stenotrophomonas. Next base: position 17,119 of record NZ_DAMAGC010000060.1, read on the forward strand.
GAGCTGGTGACGTACGGGTAGGTGCCGTGGTCGATGTCCAGCAGCGCGCCCTGGGCGCCTTCGAACAGCACGCGCTTCCCCTGCTTGCGCAGGTCGTGCAGGATGCCGGCGACGTCGGACTTCATCGGCTCGACGTATTCGCCGAAGGCCAGTGCTTCGTCGTAGGTCTTCTGGAAGTCGACCGCGTCGGTCTTCAGGTAATTGGTCAGCACGAAGTTGTGGTAATCCAGCGCGGTGCGCAGGAGTTCTTCCAGCTGGGCCGGGTAATGCAGGTCGGCGATGCGGATGCCGCGACGCGCCACCTTGTCTTCGTACGCCGGGCCGATGCCACGGCCGGTGGTGCCGATCGCCTTGCCGCCGGCAGCGCGTTCGCGCGCCTGGTCCAGGGCGATGTGGTACGGCATGATCAGCGGCGCGGCCGGGGAGATCTTCAGGCGCGAACGCACTTCCACGCCGGAGGTTTCCAGCTCGGCGATTTCCTTCTGCAGCGCGGCCGGGGAGATCACCACGCCATTGCCGATCAGGCACAGCGCGTCGGCACGCAGGATGCCCGACGGGATCAGGTGCAGCACGGTCTTCTTGCCATTGATGACAAGCGTGTGGCCGGCATTGTGGCCGCCCTGGAAGCGCACGACGGCGCCGATTTCCTCGGTGAGCAGATCGACGATCTTGCCCTTGCCTTCATCGCCCCACTGGGCACCCAACACGACAACTGACTGACCCATGACGGGTAACTCCTTGCTTTTGTGCGGCCATCGGGGCCGCGGGTTTGGGACCATGGCCGGGCGCGGACCATCACGGGATGGCGGGCTCCAACGGGGAGCGCGCCGGCAATGGGGTGCCCAGACACGGAAAAAGCCGAACGAGTGACTCTGAAACAGAGTGCCCGTCCGGCTTTTGTGCATTATCCGGGTTTCCGGTGGGGGTTGCCACCCCGGGAACCGCCGGCTTCATCCCCCGTTGTCCTGCCGGCCGCTGGCCGGCTCCGCGGGCATGGTGGGGAGCCGGCCAGCGGCCGGCACTACCGGATCTGGTGAGCGGCTGGCACTGCCTAGTGTTTGAGCCACCACAGCGTGGTCAGCCCGGCCAGCAGGATCGCCCCGCCCCAGGTGCGCAGCGCGGCACTGCGCAGCATCAGCAGCTGTTCGACCATGCGTTTCCAGGCCAACGGGGCGGCGAACAGGAACAGGCCCTCGAGGATCGCGACCAGGCACAGGGCGGAGAAAAGGTCGTTCATGGCGCTCCAAATGAAACGGGGACCCGGTCTGCACCGGGTCCCCGTGGGCTGCTACCGCCTCCGACCTCAGCGATCGCTCTTGAGGTACTGCAGGAACGGGTCGTTCTTGTCGAGCACGATCACGCCGTTGCCGTCGGCCATGGAGCCACGATAGGCCTCCAGGCTGCGGTAGAAGGCATAGAACGACGGATCGGCCGAACCGGCCTTGCCGTAGATCCGCGCGGCTTCGGCATCGCCGGTACCGCGCATCTGCTGGGCATCACGCTCGGCTTCGGCCACGATCACGGTGCTGTCGCGGTCGGCCTGGGCACGGATGGTCAGCGACTGCTCTTCACCCTCGGCGCGCAGCTTGGCCGCTTCCTGCTTGCGCTGGGCGCGCATGCGCTCGTACACATCGTTGATCACCTGGCTGTCGGTGGGCAGGTCGATCTGCTTGATGCGCAGGTCGATGATCTGCATGCCCAGGTCCTTGACCGACTTGTTGATGCCGGTCAGCTGGTTGGCGATCAGTTCGCTGCGATCACCGGACACCAGCTGCTGCAGCGTGCGCGAGTTGATCTGGTTGCGCAGCGAGTCGGTGATGATCGGGGCCAGGCGCGCATTGGCCACGGTGGCGTCGCCGCCGGTGGCACGGTAGTAGTCGCGCACGTCGGAGATGTAACCGATGGCGAAGAAGTCGACGCTGACGTCCTTCTGCTCGGCGGTGAAGTAACGCGCCGGCGCGGTGTCGAGCACCTGGAAGCGACGGTCGAACACCCGCACCGTTTCCACCAGCGGCACCTTGAAGTGCAGGCCCGGCTTGATGTCCGCGCGCACCACCTTGCCCAGGTTGAGCACCATCGCGGTCTGGTCTTCGCGGACCACGTACACCGAGCCCAGCAGGGCCAGCAGGGCGGCCACGGCCAGCCCGATCCAAAGGGAACTCTTCATCGGCTGACTCCTTCACGACCGGTGGGGCGGGTGGTCGGACGTTCGGTGTTGCGCACGCCATCCACCGGCGTGCTGGCCGGCAGCGACGGCAGCATCACTTCCGGGGTCACGGGCGGGGCAGCCGGGGCGGCGGCACCGCCACGGGTGTCGGCCGGCATCGGCACGTAGATCAGCTGGCGGCCATCGCCACCGATGATCTTGCGGTTCTGGCCGAGCACCTGCTGCACCGTTTCCAACCAGAGGCGCTTGCGGGTGACTTCCGGGGCGTCCTTGTACTGCACCTGCAGCAGGCTGAAGCGCTCGGCATCACCCTGCGCCTTGGCGACCACGGCCTGCTTGTAGCCTTCGGCGGTGGTGCGCGCACGCGAGGCCTGGCCACGCGCTTCGGGCACGACCTTGGCCGCGTAGGCCTGGGCTTCGTTGATCAGGCGTTCCTTGACCTGCTGGGCACCGTTGACCTCGTCGAAGGCCGGCTTCACCTCCTCCGGCGGACGCGCATCGGGCAGGGTCAGGCCGGTCACCGACAGGCCGGTGCGGTAGGCCTTCAGCGAGGCCTGCAGGCGCTCTTCTGCAACCACGGCCAGCGGGCCGCGGTTGTTGAGCACGGTGTTGAGGTCGGCACGACCGACCTGCTCGCGGACCGCGCTCTGCGCCGACTGCTCCAGCACCTGGTCGGCCGAGACCGAGCCGAACAGATACAGGCGCGGATCGTCGATGCGGTACTGCACGTTGACCGAGACGTTGACGATGTTCTCGTCACGGGTCAGCACCGGTACCTGGCTGCTGAAGGTCTTGATCTGGGTGGCGTTGACCTTGTTGACCGACTCGATCGGCCAGGGCAGCTTGAAGTTGGGGCCGGGCTGCAGGATCCGCGAGAACTGGCCGAAGCGCAGCACCACGCCGCGTTCCTGCTCGCCGATCAGCTGGAAGCTGGAGAACAGCAGCAGCAGGACCGCCGCAACGCCCACCCAACGCAGGATGCCGCCATCGAACAGGTCCTTGAGTGGCCCGGGGAAACCGCCCCAGCCGCCGCCATTGCCGCTACCGCGAGGTCCAAACGGCCCCCGTCGATTCTCGTCGGGACCTTGTCCGCCCTTGTTGCCGCCGGGTGTATTCCAGGCCATGCACGCTCCATCAGTGAAAGGTTGCCTGCGGGTCATTCCGCACCGTCAACCGTAAATCCTGCTCGATTCTACAAGATGGGGCGGATCGACAGGATTGGAAGGGCCAGGCGGCAGCGGGGCGCGATTCATCCCCCTGCCCCGTGCCCGCCCGGGCACCGGCCGGGTCGGAGCGGGTAAGGTGTTGCCTCCCTCCTCGTCAGGCATCTTCATGGCTATCCCCGCCCGGTTCAACGCCTTCCGCATCCACCAGGACGACCGCGGCCACCACAGCGGCATCGAAGCGATGGGGCTGGAGCAGCTCAGCCCCGGCGAGGTGGTGATCCGCGCGCAGTGGTCCTCGGTGAACTACAAGGATGCGCTGGCCGGCACGGGCAAGGGCCGGATCCTGCGCCGCTTCCCGCTGGTGGGCGGGATCGACGTGGCCGGTACGGTGGTTGCCTCGACCGATCCGGCGTTTCGCGAGGGCGATGCGGTGCTGGCCACCGGCTGCGGGCTCAGCGAGACCCGTGACGGCGGCTACAGCCAGTACGTGCGGCTGGAATCGAGCGCGGTGATCGCCCAGCCGAAAGGCTTGAGCCCGCGCGAGGCGATGGTGCTGGGCACCGCCGGTTTCACCGCCGCGCTGGCGCTGCTGCGCATGACCGACAACCGGCTCACGCCCGCGCATGGCCCGCTGGCGGTGACCGGCGCCACCGGCGGGGTCGGCTCGCTGGCCGTGGACATCTTCAGCCGCGCCGGCTTCGAGGTGCACGCCATCAGCGGCAAGGCCGACCAGGTGGACTACCTGCGCGGTCTCGGCGCGCGCCAGGTGCTGCCGCGCGAGGCACTGGGCACGACCAGGCCGATGGAGTCCACGCGCTTCGGGGGCGGCCTGGACAATGCCGGCGGCCCGATGCTGGCCAGCCTGCTGGCCCAGACCGTGCCCTACGGCAGCGTGGTCAGCGCCGGCCTGGCCGCCAGTCCGGCGCTGGACATGACGGTGATGCCGTTCATCCTGCGCGGCGTTTCGCTGCTGGGCGTGTCGTCGGCGGCGGCACCGCGCGGGCTGCGCGAACAGGTCTGGGAGAAACTCTCCGAGGCGTGGAAGCCGCGCCACCTTGACGCAATCTGCACGCGCGAAGTCGGCCTGGACGACTTGCCCGATGTCTTCGACACGATGCTGGAAGGCGGTTCGCGCGGGCGTACCGTGGTGCGGATCGACTGAGCGTCGCAGGCAGGCGACGGACGGCAGGCCGGATGCTTCCGGCCTTGTGCGCGCAGCACTACACTGCGGGCATTACATGGGGAACAACATGGCACGCATTCTGATCGTCGACGATTCACCGTCGCAGCTGCTGGGGATACAGCGGATCGTCGAAAAGCTCGGGCACGAGATCCTGACCGCCACCGATGGCGCGGCGGGCGTGGAAGCGGCCAAGGCGCAATTGCCGGACCTGGTGCTGATGGATGTGGTGATGCCCAACCTCAACGGTTTCCAGGCCACCCGCACGCTGGCGCGCGATGCCACCACCAAACACATCCCGGTGATCCTGGTGACCACCAAGGACCAGGACACCGACCGCATGTGGGGCATGCGCCAGGGTGCCAAGGCCTACATCACCAAGCCGTTCTCCGAGGACGAACTGTCCGAAGTGCTGGAGCGGGTCTTCAGCAACCAGGAACCGCCGGCGGCGTAAGCACGGCGGTGCGGTCACCCGACGGGATTGTGGTTGCCGGCCAACGGCCGGCACCAGGCGCTTACACTTTTTCGCCGAACGCCTTGGCCAACGCCTTGTAGGCCTTCTTCTGCGCTTCTTCGGTCGGGGCCGGGGCGACGATCTCCAGTTCGACGATCTGATCGCCATCCGGGTTGCCCGGCAGGCCGCGACCGCGCAGGCGCAGCTTGCGCCCGGCATCGGACTCGGCCGGCACCTTCAATTCCACCGAGCCGCCCAGCGTGGGCACGCTGATGCTGGTGCCCAGCGCGGCCTGCCAGGGCGTCACCTGCAGGGTGTACAGGATGTTGCGGCCGTCCACCTCGAACTGCGGGTGCTCGGCGTACTCCACTTCCAGCAGCAGGTTGCCGCCGCCGGTGCCCTGCCCGGCCAGGCGGATCACCTGGCCCGGACGGATGCCCTTGGGCACGCGCACATCCAGCTGCTTGCCGTTGACGTTGATGCGCAGGCTGTCGCCCTGGTGGGCCGCTTCCAGTGGCACCGACAGCTTGGCGCGGGTGTCACGCGTGGGCTGCGGGCCCTGGCTGGCACCGCCGAAGCCACTGGCGCGGCCACCACCGCCGCCGCGCTGACGCGCGAACAGGCTTTCGAAGAAATCGCTGAAACCACCGCCGCCGGCACCGCCGCCGAACACTTCCTCATAGTCGAAGCCCTGCCCACCGCCGTAGTTCGGCGGCGCATGGAACTCCTCGCCGGGCCGGTAGCCCTGCGCCTTGAGCTGGTCGTAGGCAGCACGCTTCTGCGGGTCGCGCAGCGCTTCATAGGCCTCGTTGACGGCCTTGAACTTGTCTTCCGCGCCGGCCTCCTTGCTGACATCGGGATGGTACTTGCGCGCCAACCGGCGGTAGGCGGTCTTGATTTCCGCATCGCCCGCACTCGGTTCCACCCCGAGCGTGGCGTAGTAATCCTTGAATTCCATCGATACACCTCGAATAAGTTCGGTCGCCCGCGCCGGCGGACACCGTCCCGACAATTCTAGCGGCTGGCGCCGGCCGTGCCGTGACGCCCCGGCATGATCCTGCGCAATGCGCCCATGCCGCGGGGCGCCCATGCTGGCCCCGGCTGCACCGCGCTGCCGTTGAAATGGGTCTGCCACGCCGGTTTTCAACGTTTTGACACCGCCATCCCATCCCGCTCACTACGCTGGACGCGTCCAAGGAGTCCGCATGACCATCCAAGCAGGCGACCGCATACCCGAAGTCACCCTCAAGCGCATCCGCGAGGGCATGGAGACCATCGACACCCATGCCCTGTTCGACGGCCGCCGCGCGGTGCTGTTCGGGGTGCCCGGCGCGTTTACCCCGACCTGTTCGGCCCGCCATCTGCCCGGCTACGTGGAGCACTTCGCCGATTTCCGCCACCGCGGTATCGACGTGTTCTGCATGGCGGTCAACGATCCGTTCGTGATGAAGGCCTGGGGCGAAAGCCAACACGTGCCCGATGGCCTGCAGATGCTGTCCGACGGCAACGGCGAATTGACCCGCGCGCTCGGCCTGGAGATGGATGCCAGCAGCTCGGGAATGGGCCTGCGCTCGCGCCGCTTCGCGCTGTATGTCGAGGACGGCGTGGTGCGGCAGACCTTCATCGAGGAGCCCGGCCAGTTCGAGGTGTCCTCGGCAACTTACGTGCTGGCGCATCTGCCCAGCTGAATCCACGCAACAAAGGAACCCGGCCAGCCATGTCAAAGCCAGCCAAGCAGAACCCCAACGCCTCCACCACCACCGCCGAACGCGCCGATCCCTCGCGACCGCCGGGCATCAGCGATACCGCCACGCTGCGCGCCAAGGCTCGCCAGGACATCGAGGACGGCGCCATCACCGACAGCTACAGCGCCGACCGCAAGGCGGTGATCAAGCTGCTCAACGACGCGCTCGCCACCGAGTACGTGTGCGTGCTGCGCTACTACCGCCATTACTTCATGGCCAAGGGCATGCTCGCCGATTCGATCAAGGCCGAGTTCCTCGAACACGCCCAGCAGGAACAGGCGCACGCCGGCAAGCTGGCCGAACGCATCGTGCAGCTGGGCGGCGAGCCGGACCTCAACCCGGACACGCTGACCCGGCGCTCGCATGCCGAATACAAGGAAGGCAAGAACCTGCGCGACATGGTCCGCGAGAACCTCATCGCCGAGCGCATCGCCATCGACAGCTATCGCGAGATGATCAATTTCGTCGGCGACAAGGACACCACCACCAAGCGCATCCTCGAAGAAATCCTGGCCCAGGAAGAGGAACACGCCGACGAGTTCGCCGATCTGCTGGATGGCTGGATCGGGGAATAACACCGGCTGCAGCCCCCCGGGGCAACCCGCCCCGGTAGTGCCGGCCGCTGGCCGGCTCGTCGCACGATCCAGATGGACTGCGGAGCCGGCCAGCGGCCGG
>NZ_DAMAGC010000061.1:0-24404 GCF_031995405.1 Stenotrophomonas sp.
AGCTCGGGCTTCATCGGGCGCGGCGGCACGTCGGCCTCGACCAGGATCACCGGCGGCTTCGGCTTTTCGGGCTTGTCCGGCGCCTGCTTCTGGCACCCGGCGATGGCCACGGAGAGCAACGCCAGCGACACCATCCGAGATGCATTCATCGACCACCACCTTTTGCCCATGTTCGTGCTGGAGAGCATAGCCTCAACCAAGCTGAAATCGTTTACAGATCACGATCCAAAAAAATCCGCCGGGGCGGATGTCGGTATACCGGTGTTGCCAACCGCACACGCGCTTGCCCATCAGGATACGGCAAGCGCCTGTACAGTCCCGCCGACCGGCCCAAGCCGGCCGGCGGTACTGCCCGGCACCGCCCCTGGGGACGATGCCGGCTGTTGCAGGAATCAGAAGCGGAAGCCGACTTCCGCCTTGACCTGGCGCGGCGTACCGACGATGTCGCCGGTCTCGTTGTAGCTGGCCAGCAGCTTGCCGTTGGTCTTGGTGTAGTTGTAGTTGGAGAAGTTGTCGAAGTTGAAGACGTTGATGATGTCGATACGCGCATACAGCTCGGTATCGCCCGGCATCTTGAACGTCTTGGTGGCCTGCAGGTCGACCGAGCGGTAGCCGAAGATCTTGCCACCGAGCAGGAACTTGCCATTGCCGTTGGGCACTGCGGCGCCCGGGGTCGGCAGGTCGTAGCCGGTCGACTGGGTGACCGGGTACCAGTCGTTCACCGCGGTCGGGGTGGCCAGGGTGATCTTGCCGCCGAAGGTGATGTCCCAGAAGCCGGCATACGAACCGGTGAGCACCAGGCGGTGGCGCGGCGCGCCGTTGGAGCGGATGGTCGGGTAGTCCTCGATCAGGCCACGGTCGAACGCGTACTTCTCATTGATGTCGCGGTTGTGGCGTGCGGTCGTCCAGGTGTAGGCGATGGAGGTGCCCCAGCCGCTTTCCTTGGTGAACGGCTTCTGCGCCGACAGCAGCACCTGCGTTGCGCGCGTCTTGATGCCCTGCTGGCCGATGATCAGGCTGCCGAAGCCCGGCACGTTGCAGCTCCAGGCCTGGCTCAGGCCCGGGTCGGTGCCGCCGCACAGGCGCGGGTCATCGAAGAACTGGCCGGTGGGGTAGCGGTTGCCCAGGGTGAAGGCGAAACCGTCGTAGCTCAGCGTGCGCGCGATGGTGGCATCGGTCAGCCAGTCACCGACCTGGTTGCTCATGCCGAGGCTGAACTGATCCGAGTACGGCACCTTCAGGTTGTTGTTCAACAGGTCCACTTCCAGACCGGCATTGCTGGTCGAGCCGACCAGCGCCTGCAGGTTGCCGATGCCGTTGAGCAGGTTCGGGTTCCAGTCGTAGCAGGCAGCCTGGCCATTGAGGCAGCTGCCGGTGGCCGGGTTGCGGAAGTAGATGGTCGGCTGCGGCAGGGCCAGCTTGGTGGTTTCCAGCTGCAGGTTGTCGAACAGGTCGCGATCGTAGGAACGACCGGCGCCACCGTGGATCACGTGCTGCTCGTCGGCATTGATGTCATACGAGAAGCCCAGGCGCGGCTGCCAGGCATCCTTGAATGCCTTGCGGTTGTGGCCGTTGCTGATGTAGTTGCTGATGTCCAGCCCGCCCAGCGCCAGCGAATCGGCGTAGGTCTGGCCCGCGGCAGCGCGCGGATCCTGCGAGTAGATCGCGTCGACCACGGCCTGCGGGGTCACGAAGTCCAGGTAGGACGGGGTCTTTTCGTAGTCCCAGCGCAGGCCGATGTTCAGCTGCAGGTGGTCGTTGACCTGCCAGTCGTCCTGGATGAACAGGCCGATCTGCTTGGACTTCGAACGCACCTCACCGGACACGCCCGACACGCCGGTCACCGGCTTGACGAACTGCGCCTTGTACGGGATGTCGGACGGGAAGTCCGGATCGCCCAGCGAGTAGGTGAACTGCGGATTGATCTGCGCCGCGTCGGAGGCGTACAGGTCGATCTGCTTGTACTTGGCGCCCATCTTGATGGTGTGGTCACCGGCCCACTGGATGCCATCCAGGGTCAGGTTGTCTTCAATCGCCCAGCCCTTCTGGCCCTTCACCTGCGAATCCAGCGCCGAGGCGCCACCGATCTTCACCAGGGTACGGTCTTCGGTGCCGTCCGGCGCGGTGTAGGTGAAGCCGTTGCCCAGGGTCAGCGGGGTCGGGTTGTTGAACGAATCTTCATGGGTGAGCATCATTTCGTTGTAGTAACGCTCGCCGCTGTGGTTCCAGCGCAGCGCGTAACGACGATCGGTGTTGACCACTTCACGGCCGGCTTCCGGCGCGGTCTGGCCACTGAACTGCTGCTGGGTCTCGTCGCGGTCCTGGAAGCTCAGCTCGATGCGATCGTTGTCGGTCGGCTCGAAGTCGATCTTGGCGAAGATCAGGTCCTGCTCGAACGGCTGGCTCGACGGGCCGAGGCCGGCGGCGGCGTCTGCCGGCAGCAGGCCGACGCGGTTGGTGACCGAGCCTTCCGGCGCGATGGTGACCGGCAGGTCGAAGCGCTTGGCTTCATAGGTCACGAAGAAGTGGGCCTTGTCCTGGATGATCGGGCCACCCAATGCAAAACCGTACTCCTTCTCGGCCGACGCCTCCTTGGTCTGGCCAGCCTGACGCTCGGCCGGGGTCTTGGCGCGCATGTCTTCGTTGGTGTAACGGTAGAAGGTTTCACCCTTGAACTCGTTGGTACCGGACTTGGTGGCCGCGGTCACGGCCGCGCTCGACACCTGGCCGTATTCGGCCTTGTAGTTGCCGCTGATGACCTTGTATTCGCCGATGGCCAGCTGCGGGAACGGGTTGCCGGCGCTGCCGGACTGGCCGGCCACGCCGCCGCCCTTGACGTAGCTCTTCTGGCCCACGCCGTCGATGTAGACGTTGGTGCCGTCGGCATTGGTGGCGCCGCCGCGCAGCGAGGTGTTGCCCTTGGCATCACGGGTGAAGATCATGCCCGGGACCGCGTCGGCGAATTCCAGGAAGTTGCGCGACACCTGCGGGGTGGTCTGGATCTGCTGCAGGCTGACCGTCTTGCCCACTTCGGAAGTACGCACTTCCTGCAGCAGGGTCGGCGCAACGACGTTGACCGTGTCCAGGTTGGTGGCGTTGGCGGTGCTGCCGTTGGCCGGCGCGCCGCCGAAGTTCAGGGTCGCGGTGGAGGCAACGGTCACCGTCACCTTCTGGGTCTGGCCATTGGCCACGACGTCGTAGGTGCCCGGATCCAGGCCCATCAGCGAGTAGCTGCCATCGGCGCGGGTGGTCGCGCGGCGCACGGTGCCGCTGGCCAGGTTGGTCGCGGTCACTTCGGTACCGGCCTCGGCCTGGGCGACCTGGCCGCGCAGCGAGGAGGTGGCCGACTGCGCCATCAGGCTCGGGGCGGCGCCCAGCATCAGGCAGGTGACCAATGCACTCGTCAGCAGGCTGCGGGCCGGCGTGCGATTGCGGTGATTGGAATACGTCATGTAAATCTCCGGGTGGTGGTGGCCGTCTTTGCGGCCCCTGTCGTTTTTTTACTGCGTTGTTTGAATGCATCACGACCAAGGGTCGTGATCTACAGCGTGATTTTGTCGCGTCACAACCAGCGGTCGTGATCTACACAGTGGTACGAGGCTTGCTTGAGTCACGCACGATCAGGCTCGGTACAAGCGTCTGCTTGTCGCCGGCCGCTTCCGTGTTGTTGCTGTCCATCAACTGCAACAGACGCGTCATCGCCTTATCGCCGAGGTCGGCGATACTCACCTGCATCGTGGTCAACGAAGGGTGAACGAAACGCGCCAGCGGAATGTCGTCGAAGCCCGCCAGGGCGACATCGGCCGGCACCCGCACGCCTGCCTGCGCGAACGCATACAGACAACCGAGCGCCATCATGTCGTTGGCAGCGAACACCGCATCGGGCAGCGCACCGGCTGCCAGCAACTCCTGTCCGGCGCGATGGCCGGAGGCTTCGTCAAAGTCACCGGGCAACTCGATGCCTGCCGCGTCCGCGCCGAAGGCGGACAACGCATCGCGGAAACCGCGCAGGCGTTCGCGGGCATCGAAGTTGAGATCCGGACCAGAAATGAAGGCGATGCGGCGGTGGCCGACATCGAGCAGATGGCGGGTCATCGCCATCGCGCCGGCATGGTCATCGATGCTCAGCACCGGATGATCCTGCTCGGGCAGATAGGTATTGATCAGCACCGTCGGCAGCGACTGCGGCAGGTTGTCGGTGAGGAAACCCGGGCTTTCCGCATACGGGGACAGCACCAGCAGGCCGTCCACCCGGCCACGCATCGCGCGCAGCGCGGCCCCCTGCTGCTCCTGGTCGCCGTGATAGCTGGACACCAGCAGGTGCTGGCGACGCTCACGGGCGACCCCGTCGATGCCGCGCATCAACTCGGAGAAGAACTCGCCGTACAGGTCGGGCAGGACCACGCCAATGGTGTTGGTGCGCCGGCTGCTCAGGCTGCGGGCCGCCGCATGCGGGGTGTAGCGCAGACGCGCAGCCACCTCCAGCACCAGCTTGCGCACCGGTTCGGCGACGTTTTCGTGTCCATTGAGCGCACGCGAGACCGTGGCCACGGAGACCCGGGCTTCGCGGGCTACATCTTTGATTGTGATGGCTGCCTTGTTCACTTCGCCGCCCTCCACGGCTTAGAGATCTGGGGCTTGGCGCGGAATGTAAGCGTTTTCAATCCTGAATGTAAACACTACGTTAGGCCAATGTCGTACGGCGGTAACGCAAACCTGTCCCTGGCGGGGCCCCAGTGGACTCGCCAGGACAAGGCGGGACAAGGGTTTCAGCGGTTTTTGGCCGGTGCCTCGGCGCGGATGGACAGCGCGTGGATATCGGTGTCCATCATGCTGCCCAGGGCGGCATAGACGGCCCGGTGGCGCGCAAGTGGCAGCTGCCCCTCGAACACGGCACTGACCACATGCACGTTGAAATGGCCGCGACCGTCGCGCGCGCCCGCATGCCCCGCATGCCGGTGGCTGTCGTCCTCCACCTCCAGCAGCTCCGGGTCCAGCGCCTGCTGCAGGGCCGCGCGGATGCGCTCGACCCGGTTCACGGCAGCACCTTGCGGAACGGGCGCACCTGCACGCGGGTGTAGACCCCCGCCGCCACATACGGGTCGGCATCGGCCCAGGCCTGGGCCAGTTCGAGCGAGGCGAATTCGGCAATCACCACGCTGCCGCTGAAGCCGGCCGGACCCGGGTCCTCGCTGTCGATCGCCGGGCACGGCCCGGCCAGCAGCAGCCGGCCCTCATCGCGCAGCGCGGTCAAACGGGCCAGATGCGCCTCGCGCACCGACATACGGGCGGCCAGCACGTCCGCGCCGTCATAGCCTTCAATCACATACCACACAGGCAACTCCAGGGTTCAGCTAAACGAACCCGGCGATTCTAGCCCGCCTCGCTGGACACTGCCGGCCTGAACCCGTACTCTTGGGTCCATTGCACGTGGCTGGACGCAGCAGCCCCGTCGGCACAAGGCTTCACCGCCACCCGACGACCGACCCGCTGCCCCACACCAGCACACGTAGACGACCTCCTTGTAGTTCTGTCGCTGCCCATCGCGGCGCGCCTTTGTGTTCGAAGTGTGGAACCGCGCCGACCCAGGCGTGTCATGGCCAGCCATCGTACCGCCCGGAATGCTCCGGCCGCGGGCACGGCGCGGCGACCGGTCCGTTGCAATACAGACGTCAACTTGATGACCTCCGAACTCGCGCTCGACGCGAACCCGCAAACCCGGCCGACCGCCCCACAGCAGCAGGAAATGCCGCTGGCCGTGGTGCATGGTCAACCGGTCCTGCAGATTCCGCAGGACCTGTACATTCCGCCGGATGCGCTGGAAGTCATCCTGGACGCCTTCGAAGGTCCGCTGGACCTGCTGCTGTACCTGATCCGCCGGCAGAACCTGGACATCCTGGACATCCCGGTGGCCGAGATCACCCGCCAGTACGTCGAGTACATCAACGTCATGCAGGAGCTGCGCTTCGAACTGGCGGCCGAGTACCTGGTGATGGCGGCGATCCTGGCCGAAGTGAAGTCGCGGATGCTGCTGCCGCGGCCGCCCAGCATCGAGGGCGAGGAAGCCGATCCGCGCGCCGAGCTGGTGCGCCGGCTGCAGGAGTACGAGCGTTTCAAGCAGGCCGCCGAGGACATCGACAGCCTGCCCCGCCAGGACCGCGACACCAGCCTGGCCCATGCCTTCGTTCCCGACCGGGCTGCGGTGAAGCTGCCGCCGCCGGTGGACCTGAAGGAAATGCTGGTGGCGTTGTACGACGTGCTCAAGCGCGCCGAGCTGTTCACCGGCCACGCGATCAAGCGCGAGGCCCTGAGTGTCCGCCAGCGCATGGGCGATGTGCTGGGCCGGCTGGAAGATGGCCGGTTCTACCGTTTTGAATCGCTGTTCACCGCTGAAGAAGGCAAGCTCGGGGTGCTGGTCACCTTCCTGGCCCTGCTCGAACTGGCCAAGGAACAGCTGCTGGACATCGTCCAGGAAGCACCGCTGGCGCCGATCTACGTCAAATCCCTGGCCGCCGGCAACACCAACGAACCGCTGCAGTTCAACAGCGAGTTCGACGACGCCGACGCCGCCAACGCATCCGACTGAGCACCCGACCCACGCATGGATCAACCACTGATCAACCGTATTGTCGAAGGCGCGCTGCTGGCCTCCAGCCAGCCGCTGACGCTGGCGCAGCTGCAGGGCCTGTTCCCCGAAGAGGAGCCGGCACCGCCGGGCAGCATCGAACGCGCGCTGGAACTGCTGCGCGAGGCCTGCGCCGATCGCGGCGTGGAGCTGGTCGAGGTGGCCTCCGGCTTCCGCTTCCAGGTCACCAGCGAGGTCCACGGCTACATCACCCGGCTGTGGACCGAGCGCAAGACCCGCTACACCCGCGCCACCCTGGAAACCCTGGCGCTGATCGCCTATCGCCAGCCGATCACCCGCGGCGAGATCGAGCAGGTGCGCGGCGTGGCGGTGAGCAGCAACATCATCCAGGCCCTGGAGGAGCGCGAATGGATCCGCGTGATCGGCCATCGCGACGTACCCGGCAAGCCGGCCTTGTTCGGCACCACCAAGGGCTTCCTGGATTACTTCGGGCTCAAGCGCCTGGACGAGTTGCCGCCGCTGTCCGAGCTGCGCGATCTGGGCGAACTGGAACCGCAGCTGCCGCTGGACAACGACGGCCAGCCGGCCGGTCGCCTGGCCGCCGGCGCGTCCACCCCGGATGCGGCGCTGGACGGCGACGCGGCCAATGACGATACCGACCTGCCACTGGCAGGTGAAGAAGAATCGCAGGACAATTCACCCGTCGGCGCGCAGATCCCCGCCCCCGACGCTGCTGCAGAAACAGATACCGAATTCAACGCGCCGTTGTCGCCCCGCGACGACGACGCTGGAATGACCGCCCCTGATGGCGAACCCGATACCGCGCCGGGAGAGCGCGCGGCGCCCCAGAACGAAACCGAAAACAACGCCGTCGCGAAGACGACCGTGGCTGTTGACGAAGCCGATCCCGAACCAGAGGCCGACGCACCCGTCGCCGGCCGGAGCCAAGTAAATGAGTGACACCCCCCGCAAGCCGTCTTTGAACAAGCTTTCGCTCAAGCGCGAAACCGCCACCGACCAGCCCAAGCTGGAAGAACGCCTGCACAAGGTGCTGGCCCAGGCCGGCCTCGGTTCGCGCCGCGCGCTGGAACAGCGCATCGCCGATGGCCTGGTCAAGGTCAACGGTGAAGTCGCGCAGACCGGCCAGTCGATCAAGAGCGGCGACAAGGTCGAGCTGGACGGCCGTGGCTTCGTCGCCACCGCGCTGACCGAAACCTCGCGCGTGCTGGCCTACAACAAGCCCGAAGGCGAAGTAACCACCCGCGAAGACCCCGAAGGTCGCCCGACCGTGTTCGAAGCGCTGCCTGCCCTCAAGGGCGCGCGCTGGATCGCGATCGGCCGCCTGGACATCAACACCACCGGCCTGCTGCTGGCGACCACCGACGGTGAGCTGGCCAACGCGATGATGCACCCCTCCTACGAGGTCGAGCGCGAGTACGTCGTGCGCGTGCGTGCACCGGAAGGCGAAGAGAAGGTGCCGGACAACATCGTCGACCGCCTCGCCCGTGGCGTGGCGCTGGAAGACGGCCCGGCCAAGTTCGACGAGATCGAACGCATCGGCGGCACCGATTCGCACGACTGGTTCCGCGTGGTCGTCAAGGAAGGCCGCAACCGCGAAGTGCGCCGCCTGTGGGAATCGCAGGGCTGCCAGGTCAGCCGCCTCAAGCGCACCCGCTACGGCAAGGTCAGCCTGCCGCGCGAACTGCTGCGCGGCCAGTCGGTCGAACTGCCGGCCAAGCAGGTCGAGGCGCTGCGCGCCGAACTGAAGCTGGAAGAAGGCGCGCCGTCGGCGCTGACCCTGCAGCCGGTGATCGGCCAGCGTCGCGCCGCCAAGACCACCGTGCGCGTGTCGCGCGACGGTGCCCGCAGCAATGCCTACGTCAACGGCCACAACTCGGCCGATGAAGGCCGCGAACTGCGTCGTTTCGACAACGTGCGCGAAGAGCGCGGCCGTGGTCGCGGTGGCAAGGGCGGCGGTTTCAAGGGTGGCCTGACGGTCAGCGGCGAAGCGGCGGCCAAGCAGTCGCAGCGTCCGTTCAAGGCGCGCCCGGACAAGGGCAACCGGGCACTTCCGGAAGGCAACCCGGCCGCATTCCGCAGCTGGTACGTGCCGGACGGGGTGAGCACCGGTCCGAGCGGCCACCGCAATGCCGGCCCGGGCGCAGCCCGTGGCCCCGGCGCACGTGGTCCGGGTGCCGGCGCAGGTGCCGGCGGCCAGGGTCGCCCGTACGGCAAGCCAAAGGGTCCGGGCGGCGCAGGCGGTCCGGGACGCGGCAGTTACGGCGGCGGCGCTGAAGGCCGCGGCGGCTATGCCGGCGGTGGTGGTTACGGCGGCGAGAATCGCGGTGGCGAAAGCCGCGGCGGTTACGGCGGCCAGGGGCGTCCGGCCGGCGCAGGCGCCGGTGGCAACCGTGGTGGCCAGGGCGGCCAGGGTCCGTCGCGTCATCCGTACGGGCACCCGGGCAACGCCCCGAGCTTCCCGTCCGACCACGCCAATCCGGGCGTCAGCCCGTACGGCAGCGCGCGTCCGGCCGGTAATCGCGGTCCGGGTGGTCCGGGTGGTCCCGGCGGCAATCGCGGTCCCGGTGGTCCGGGCAGCCGGGGTCCCGGTGGCGCCAGTGCACGCGGTCCCGGTGGCAACCGTGGTCCGGGCGGTCCGGGCGGCAACCGTGGCCCGGGCGGCCCCGGCGGTCGCGGTCCCGGCGGCCCGGGCGGTCGTCCCGGCGGCAGCCGTGGTCCGGGCGGCGGCGGTCACCGTGGCGGCGGCCCGCGCGGCGGCTGATCACGGATAGGCTGAGATCAAAAAACCCCGGCTTCGGCCGGGGTTTTTTATTGGGGCTGCGCCGACAAAACCGGTAGAGCCACCCCATGGGTGGCTGCACGTGGATGCCCTCAGCGACGCTCGATGGTGAACTTGCCCAGGCCCACGCCCAGGTCCCAGCCCTTGCCGGTGCCGGCCAGTGCCAGCGACACGTCGCCCTTGGTCATCACCTGCGCGTTGCTGGATTTATCCGCGCCGGCATGCGCCTCGACCGAGGCATACGAGCCGATCAGGTCATCCAGCGAATAGGCGCCGGAGAACTTGCCCTTGCCGTCGACGATCTTGGACTTGCCCACGGTCAGCCCGCCGCCCTTGACGGTGATCTTGACCGGGATGCGCGCGCCGTTGTCGCAGCTGATGGTGCCGGTACCGGAGGCGGTCTTGTACAGCACCGACCAGCCGGCCAGGTTGTAGTGCAGTTCGCAGTCGATGTTGCCGGCCGCCTGCGCCGCCGGAACCGCGGAAATACCCGCCAGTGCGATCAATGCCAGGGAAAACTTCTTCATGCAATCCGCTCGTACTCAGTGGGTGACGAGCCGAATCTAGCAGCGGCGGCGTATGGCCCGGATGAGGCCACGCGCCGCCATCAGGCGACCGTTCAGCCAGCGTCGACCGGGCCGTCCAGGGTGAACGCGTCCGCATCGAGCATCGCCGGGAAGCGGGCGCGGTGCGCGGCCAGTGCGGCCGCTGAAATGGTGGTGGTGACCACCTGCTCCACCTCGCGCACTTCCACCTGCGGCTGGCCGAGGAAGTCGATCACCGCGCTGTCGCCGGCGTAATGCAGTTCGTTGCCGTCCACGCCGACCCGATTGACCGCGGCGACATAGCAGAGGTTCTCGATCGCGCGCGCGCGCAGCAGCGTGCGCCACGGATATGCGCGGGCCGAGGGCCAGTTGGCGACGAAGATCTGCAGGTCGAAATCCAGCTCGCCCGGACGCTCCACGTCGAAGCGGTTGCGGCAGAACACCGGGAAACGTAGGTCGTAGCAGACCTGCGGATTGATCCGCCAGCCCTTCCATTCCACGCTCAGGCGCTCGCTGCCGGCGGCATAGCGCAGGTGTTCGTTGCCGTAACGGAACAGGTGGCGCTTGTCGTAATGCTGCAGCTCGCCGTCCGGGGTGGCCCACAGCAGCCGGTTGTAGACGCCCTGCCCCACGCGCAGCTGCACGCTGCCGGTGACCGCCGCGCCCAGCCGTGCCGCCTGTTCGCGGATCCAGGCCACGGTCGGGCCGTCCATGCCTTCGGCCTTGTCGATGGCCTCGTTGGAGAAACCACTGGTGAAGGTTTCCGGCAGGATCACCAGGTCGGTCTGCCCGGCCAGCGGCGCCAGCAGCGCGCCGTAATGATCCCGGTTGCCGGCCGGATCGTGCCAGCGGGTGTTCCCCTGGACCAGGGAGATGCGCAGGTCGGGACGTTCGGCGCTGGCGCTCATCACAGCACCTGCAGGCGGGCGATCGCCGCGTCCAACGTGGCTTCGTTCTTGGCGAAGCACAGCCGGACCAGACGCTGGCCCTGCGGCGGGGTCTCGTAGAACGGCGACAGTGGAATCGCGGCCACGCCCTTTTCAATGGTTAGCCACTTCACGAACTCATGGTCCGGCAGATCGCTGATCGCCGAATAATCCACCAGCTGGAAGTAACCGCCGGGCACCGGCAGCGGGGTCAGCCGGGTGGTCAGCAGCTGCTCGCGGAAGCGGTCGCGCTTGGCCTGGTAGAACGCGCCCAGTTCCAGGTGATGTTCGGGCTCGTCACGGATCATCGCGGCGAAGCCGTACTGGGCCGGACCGAAACTGGTGAAGGTGTTGTACTGGTGCACCTTGCGGAACTCGGCGCTCATCGCCGGCGGCGCGATCGCATACCCGATCTTCCAGCCGGTGCAGTGGTAGGTCTTGCCGAAGCTGGAGATCACGAACGCGCGCTCGCGCAGTTCCGGGTAGCGCAGCGCCGATTCATGGCGACGACCATCGTAGATGATGTGCTCGTACACCTCATCGGAGATCAGGTAGATGCCGGTGCCGCGCAGCACGTCGGCCAGCGCCTGCATGTCATCGGCGGTCAACATGGCCCCGGACGGGTTGTGCGGGGTGTTGACCATCAGCAGGCGGGTGCGCGGGGTGATCGCCGCGCGCACGCGGTCCCAGTCCACCGCGAAGGTCTGCGGGTCCAGCGGCACATGCACCGCACGCGCGCCGGCCAGGTCGATGGCCGGCTCGTAGCAGTCGTAGGCCGGGTCGAGCACGATCACTTCCTCACCCGGGCGCACCACCGCGTGGATGGCGTTGAAGATCGCCTCGGTGGCACCACTGGTCACGGTGATCTCGGTGTCCGGGTCCACCTGCGCGCCGTACAGGTCCAGCGACTTCCGCGCGATGGCCTGGCGCAGCGGCGCCACCCCGGTCATCGGCGGATACTGGTTCAGCCCGGCCTGCATGGCCGTGATGGTTTCATCGAGCAGGCGCTGCGGTGCGGAGAAATCCGGAAACCCCTGGCCCAGATTCACGGCGCCATGCTCGGCGGCCAGCTGGGACATCACGGTGAAGATGGTGGTGCCCACCTTGGGCAGCTTGGTTTGCGGTTGCATCGGCAGGATCGGAAAAGAGATGACGAAGCGTCAGTGTAGACGGTAGGTCCCCACCGTTGGTGGGTGCCCCCCTGCGCCCATTACACTGTCCGCCCTTTCCGGTGCAAAGATCCCGCCCCTTGAACGCTCCTCCGTTGCTGGCCGCCCATGGCCTTGGCTTCAGTCGCAACGATGAGCCGGTCTTTGGCCCGCTCGATTTCCACATCGATGCCGGCGAAGCGCTGCTGGTGCAGGGCGACAACGGCGCCGGCAAGACCACCCTGCTGCGGGTGCTGGCCGGGCTGCTGCGCGCCGATACCGGGCAGGTGCAGATCGACGGGCGCCCGGCCGGGCACAAGGAGCGTTCGCAGTTCGTGGCCTACCTGAGCCACCTGCCGGCGCTGAAGTCCGACCTGGACACCCTGGAAAACCTGCACTTCCTGTGCGGCCTGCACGGCCGGCGCTCGCGCCAGATGCCGGGCAATGCGCTGGCCATCGTCGGCCTGGCCGGCTACGAGGACACCCTGGTGCGGCAGCTGTCGGCCGGGCAGAAGCGGCGCCTGGCGCTGGCACGGATCTGGCTGTCGCCGGCACCGCTGTGGCTGCTCGACGAGCCCTACGCCAACCTCGACCTGGACGGCATCAACCTGGTGAACCGGATGATTTCCGCGCACCTGCGCAGCGGTGGCGCGGCCCTGGTCACCACCCACGGCGCGTATGCCGCCCCGCCCGTGCAGACCCGCCTGCTCACGTTGGGAGCGGCGCAGGACCCGGCACAACCGGAGATGGCGGCATGATCGCGCCCGGCACCGAACCCGGCCTGTGGCAGACCGCGCGGGCGCTGGCCCGCCGCGACCTCAAGCTGCTGTGGCGGCGCCGTGGCGATGCGCTGCAACCGCTGATGTTCGCGGTGCTGGTGGTGGTGCTGTTTGCCCTGGCGCTTGGCCGCGAGCCGGCCCTGATGGCCCAGGTCGGCCCGGCGGTGCTGTGGCTGGCGGTGCTGCTGGCCGGCCAGCTGGCACTGGATTCCCTGTTCCGCAGCGATGCCGAGGACGGCTCGCTGGAGCAATGGCTGCTGGCCCCGGTGCCGTTGGCCTGGCTGGTGCTGGTGCGGGTACTGCTGCACTGGGCCACCACCGCCCTGCCACTGATCGCGATCGCCCCGCTGCTGGCCGAAATGCTGCACGTGCCACATGACCAACTGCCGATCCTGCTGGCATCGTTGCTGCTGGGAACGCCGTTGTTGAGCCTGATCGGCGGCGTGGTTGCCGCACTGACCGTGGGCATCCGACGCTCTGGTATTCTCGTGGCGTTGCTGGCGTTGCCGCTGTATGTGCCGGTGCTGGTGTTTGGCGCAGGCAGCGTGGCCGCCGCAGCGCGCGGGCAGGATCCGGTCGGTGCGCTGCTGTTGCTCGGCGCCGGGTTGGTGGTGGCACTGGTGCTCGCACCGCTGGCCACCGCCGCGGCCATCCGGATTTCACTGCAGTGAGCCATCGTCCACCGCATCATCGTTTCCAGCGTCATCGTTCAACAAGCCGCTCCACGTCCGTTGAATCGTCGCCCTTCGTTGGATAACCACCGCCGTATGCATCCGATTGTCCGCTGGTTCCACCAAACCGCTTCGCCGCCCCACTTCGACCGCTTTGCCGCGCGCTGGTCGCGGGTGTTCTACGTGGCGGCGGTGCCGGTGCTGCTGATCGGGATCTGGCAGGGCCTGTTCGTGGTGCCGCCGGAGCAGAGCCAGGGCGATGCCTTCCGCATCATCTACATCCACGTGCCCAGCGCGTGGATGAGCCTGTTCGTGTTCGCGCTGATGGCGCTGTACGCGGCCATCGCGCTGGTCTGGCGGATCAAGATCTGCGAAATCCTGGCGATGGCCTGCGCGCCGATGGGTGCCGGCTTCACTCTGATCACCCTGCTCACCGGCAGCATCTGGGGCAAGAGCACCTGGGGTACGTGGTGGGACTGGGACCCGCGCATGACCAGCGAGTTGATCCTGCTGTTCCTGTACCTGGGCGTGATCGGACTGTATTACGCCATCGAAGACCGCCGCAGCGCCGCGCGCGCGGCCGGCCTGCTGGCGATCGTCGGGGTGGCCCTGCTGCCGGTGATCCGTTATTCGGTGGACTGGTGGGGCGGGCTGCACCAGCGCCAGTCGATCAACATGTTCGGCGACAACGCGGTCCGTCCGGAGCTGATCGCGCCGCTGTGGTGGATGGTGGTGGGTACCAAGCTGTGGTTCGCCGGTTCGCTGCTGGCCAAGGCGCGGGCCGACAACCTGCTGCGCGAAGCGGGCAAGGCGTGGGTCGGCGAGCGTATCGGCAGCGGTGACCCCACCGTTGACCCGGAGCCGTCGCGATGACCCACCTGCCCTTCATCATTGCCGCCTTTGCGGTGTTCGGGCTGGTGCTGTGTTTCGACGCATTCGGTTCGTGGCTGCGCCTGCGCCTGGCACGCTGGCAGGCCAGGCATCGCCAGCAACGGCTGCAGGCGCGTGCCAAGCCGCCGAGCAGCGCCACGCCCGCCACGGAGTTGAGCCGATGACCCCGGTACAGCGCCGTCGCATGATCTGGGTGCTGCTGGTGCTGCTTGCCTCGGGGCTGGCCACCACGCTGGTCGCCTTCGCCCTGCAACGCAATATCGCCTATCTGTACACACCGGCCGAAGTGCTGCGCGGCGATGTCGATCCGCAGTCGCGGTTCCGCCTCGGCGGGATGGTGGTGAAGGGCTCCTTCGAGCGCGCCAGCGGTTCGCTGGAAGCGCATTTCGTGGTGACCGACGGCGATGCCACCTTGCCGGTAAGCACCTCGCGGATCCTGCCGGACATGTTCCGCGAAGGCACCGCCGTGGTCGCCATGGGCCGGTTGCAGGACGGCCGCTTCATCGCCGATGAAGTGCTGGCCAAGCACGATGAGAATTACATCCCCAAGGAAGTGGCCGACAAGATGGGCCAGGCGCACACCAGGCACGACGTGCCCGTCACCGCACCCGAGGTGCGCTGAGTGCTGCCCGAGCTGGGGCAGATCCTGTTGGTGGCGGCGCTGTTGATGGCCGTGCTGCAGGCGGTGTTGCCCCTGTGGGGGGCGCAGCGCGGGTACCCGGCATGGATGGCGGTCGCGCGGCCCGCCGCCTACGCGCAGCTGGTGCTCCTGCTCGGGGCGTTCGGCGTGCTCACCGCGGCCTTTGTCACCCAGGATTTTTCGGTGCGCTACGTCGCCGAGAATTCCAATTCGCTGCTGCCGCTGGCCTACCGCTACTCGGCGGTATGGGGCGCGCATGAAGGCTCGCTGCTGCTGTGGGCACTGGTGCTGGCGCTGTGGAACGGCGCGGTGGCGCGCTGGTCACGGCAACTGCCGATGGTGGTGCTGGCGCGGGTGCTGGGCGTGCTCGGCATCATCGGGGTGGGCTTCCTCGCCTTTCTGATCTTCACCTCCAACCCGTTCGCGCGGCTGCTGCCGGCGCCACTGGAAGGCCACGACCTCAACCCGCTGCTGCAGGATCCGGGGCTGATCATCCACCCGCCGATGCTGTACCTGGGCTACGTCGGCTTTGCGGTGCCGTTCGCCTTCGCCATCGCCGCACTGCTCGAAGGGCGCGTGGATGCGCGCTGGCTACGCTGGACCCGGCCCTGGACCAACGTGGCCTGGGGCTTTCTCACCCTGGGCATCGCACTCGGCAGCTGGTGGGCGTACTACGAGCTGGGCTGGGGCGGCTGGTGGTTCTGGGATCCGGTGGAGAACGCCAGCTTCATGCCGTGGCTGGCCGGTGCGGCACTGATCCATTCGCAGGCGGTCACCGAAAAACGCGGCAGCTTCGCCAGCTGGACGCTGCTGCTGGCCATTGCCGCCTTCGCGCTGTCGCTGCTGGGCACCTTCCTGGTGCGTTCGGGCGTGCTGACCAGCGTGCATTCGTTCGCCGCCGATCCCTCGCGCGGCACCTTCATCCTGATCTTCCTTGCCCTGGTGATCGGTGGTGCACTGCTGCTGTACGCACTGCGTGCCGGGGCGCTGGGCAACGACGATCCGCGCCGCGGTTTCATGCCGACCTCGCGCGAGACGCTGTTGCTGGCCAACAACCTGCTGCTGGCCGCCGCCTGCGCGATGGTGCTGCTGGGCACGCTGTACCCGCTGCTGGCCGATGCGCTGGGGCTGGGCAAGGTCTCGGTCGGCCCGCCCTACTTCGGCACGCTGTTCCTGCTGCTGATGACGCCACTGGTGGCGCTGCTGCCGTTCGGCCCGCTGGTCAACTGGCAGCGCGACCAGGCCTCGCGCACGCTGGCGATGCTGGCACCGTGGGCGGCCTTGGCGCTGCTGCTGGGCGTCATTGCGTACTTCATGGCGCCGCAGGGCCAGCTCAAGACCGCCGCCGGGGTCACCGCGGCGGCGTGGGTCGCCTTCGGCACCGCGCGCTTCGTGTGGACCCGCCTGCGCGGCAATGGGCGCTTCAACGCCGAGATGGTCGGCATGCTGCTGGCCCATGGCGGCGTGGCGGTATTCCTGGCCGGCGCGTTGCTGGTGGAGGCGTTGAACGTGCAGCGCGAGGTCGCCCTGGCGCCGGGGCAATCGCTGCAGGTGAGTGGCTATGTGCTGCGTTTTGAAGGCGTGGACCACCAGCAGGGACCCAACTACAGCGCCGACCGCGGCCATGTGCGGGTCATGCAGGGCAACCGCCAGATCGCCCTGCTGCACCCGGAAAAGCGCGCCTATGCCAGTGGCGGCCAGACGATGACCGAAGCCGGCATCCACGCCCGCCTCAACGGCGATATCTACGTGGCGCTGGGCGAGCCGCTGGGCAACAATGCATGGGCGGTACGCGTGCACGTCAAACCCTTCGTCCGCTGGATCTGGCTGGGCGCATTGCTGATGGCACTGGGCGGCTTCGTCACCGCCGCCGACCGCCGTTTCCGTCGTCCCTGAGTCCTGGAGTTTCCCCGTGTCCGATCCGCGTTCCGCCTCCCGTCCCCTGCCGCCCGTGGCCATCGTCATCGGCGTGCTGTTCTTCTTCGGGCTGCTCGGGCTGATGGTGTACGGGGTGATGAAGTCCGGCGCGCCCGATCGCGACGTACTGCCCTCGGCACTGATCGGCAAGCCGGCCCCGGCCTTCATCCTGCCCGTGCTGCACGACCCGACCATCAAGGTGAGCAGCACCGAACTGCGCGGCGCGCCGTACGTGCTCAACGTGTGGGGCAGCTGGTGCGCGGCCTGCCGCGAAGAACATCCCATCCTCACCCGTTTCGCCGAGACCAAGCGGGTGCGGGTGATCGGCTACAACTGGAAGGACGAACCGGCCGATGCGTTGCGCTGGCTGGAGCAGCTGGGCAACCCGTTCGTGCTGGTGTTGAGCGACCTCGAAGGCCGCACCGCCATCGACTGGGGCGTCACCGCCGCACCGGAGACCTTCCTGGTCGACGCCAGCGGCGTTGTGCGCTGGAAGTACAGCGGCGCGCTCAGTCAGCGCGTCATCGACACCCAGCTCATTCCCGAACTGGCCAAGGTGGAACGCGCCAATGCCAATGCCCAGAACCGTCTGCCGGCCGCGCCGTAACGTGCGCTGCGGCCGCGTGCTGCTCGCCGCGCTGTTCGCCGCGGCGCTGCTGATGCCGTTGGCCGCGTTGGCCCAGGCGGTCTCCGACCCGACCCCACTGCACTATCGCGATGCCGCCGAAGAGGCGCGCTTCCATGCGCTGGCCGCCGAACTGCGCTGCGTGCAGTGCCAGAACCAGTCGCTGGCCGATTCCAATGCGCAGATCGCCCACGACCTGCGCCGTGAAGTGCTCACGCTGATGCAACAGGGCCGCGACGACGCGCAGATCAAGCAGTTCCTGGTCGACCGCTATGGCGAGTTCGTGCTGTACCGGCCACCGATGGATGCGCGCAACAGCCTGCTGTGGTTCGGCCCGGCCGTCCTCCTGCTGGGCGGTGCCGGCGTGCTGGTGTGGGTGGTGCGTCGGCGCAGCCGGCAGATCCAGCCGATGGACGACACCGGGGAGCGCTGGTGAGCGCTGTTCTGCCGATCCTGGCCGCGCTGGCCACCGCCCTCGTCGCGGCGCTGGTGTTGTGGCCGCTGCGCGGTACAGGACGACGCGCGCCGTTCATCGCCATGGTGCTGGCCATCGGCGCCGCGGCCGGTGCGCTGTATCTGCTGGTGGGCACCCCGCAGGCCGCCGTGCAGATGGCCGACCCGCGCGAGCCGGCCACGCTGCGTGATGGCGTGGCGGAGCTGCAGCAGGCGCTCGCGCGCGATCCACAGCGCGCCGATGGCTGGGCCCTGCTTGGCCGCTCGCAACTGGCGCTGGGCAAGCTGGCCGAGGCCAACGCCGCGTATGCGCGTGCCCTGCAGCTGGCACCGGATGAGCCCGCCGTGCTGGTCGAAGCCGCACAGGCCCGCGCCCAAGCCGACCCGGGCAAGCAGTTCGACGACACCGCACTGCAGTGGCTGCGCCATGCACAGCAGATTGCCCCGGACAGCGAACGCGCCGGCTGGTTGATCGGCATCGCGCTGCGCCAGCGCGGGCTCGATGCCGAAGCGGCGACCACCTGGGAAGCCTTGCTGCCGCGACTGGATCCGCCCGCTGCAACTGCGCTTCGCGAGCAGATCGCCATCGCCCGCGAGAAGGCCGGTGTTCCTGCCGCCGCGACCGCATCGGTGAGCGCATTGCGCAGCCAGGGACTGGTCGTCACCGTTGCCCTGGACCCGGCATTTGCCGCCCGCGCGCGCCTGCTCGCCGGTGCCAGCGTGTTTGTGATCGCCCGCATGCCTGGCGGCCCGCCGATGCCGGTGGCCGTGGAAAAACACGCGCTCGGCGACCTGCCGCTACGGGTGACGCTGGATGACGCGGACAGCCCGATGCCGACCCAGCCGTTGTCCGCACTGCAGGAGGTGGAGGTGTTCGCACGCGTGTCCGCGTCCGGGCAGGCCAACCGGCAGGAAGGCGACATCGACTCGCCGCTGGTCCGCGTGCGCCTGCCGCATGACGGTGCCGTGCCGCTGGTGATCGGCACGCCGTGACTGCGGCCGCCGCGATGCAGCGTGCCGCCACTGACACGGCGTATCACCCCGACCCGGCTAAAATGCGCGCATGACTGAATTCATCCCGCCCGGCACGCGCTACCACGCCCTGCCCTCGCCTTTCCCGTTCAAGCGCGGTGGCCAGCTGCTGGACGCGCACGTGGCCTATGAAACCTGGGGTACGCTGGATGCGCAGGCCAGCAACGCGGTGCTCATCGTCACCGGCCTGTCGCCCGACGCGCACGCCGCCGCCAACGCCGACAACCCGGCCGCCGGCTGGTGGGAGGGCATGCTCGGCCCGGGCAAGGCCATCGACACCGACCGCTGGTTCGTGGTCTGCGTGAACTCGCTGGGCAGCTGCAAGGGCTCCACCGGCCCGGCCACCATCAACCCGGCCACCGGCGCACTGTACCGCCTGCAGTTCCCCGAACTGTCGATCGAAGACGGCGCGCGCGCCGCGGTCGAGGTGGTGCGTGCGCTGGGCATCGCGCAACTGGCCTGCGTGATCGGCAACTCGATGGGCGGCATGACCGCGCTGGCCGTGTTGCTGTTGCATCCGGGCATCGCGCGCAGCCACATCAACATCTCCGGCAGCGCACAGGCGCTGCCGTTCTCGATCGCCATCCGCTCGCTGCAGCGCGAGGCGATCCGACTGGATCCCAAGTGGGACGCCGGCCGCTACAGCGACGACAGCTACCCGGAATCGGGCATGCGCATGGCGCGCAAACTTGGCGTGATCACCTACCGCTCGGCGCTGGAATGGGACGGCCGCTTCGGCCGCGTACGGCTGGATTCGGACCAGGCCGATGATGACCCGTTTGGCCTGGAATTCCAGGTGGAAAGCTACCTGGAAGGCCACGCACGCCGCTTCGTGCGCTTCTTCGATCCCAACTGCTACCTCTACCTGAGCCGCTCGATGGACTGGTTCGACCTGGCCGAGTACGCCGACGGCGACGTCCTCGCCGGGCTGGCGAAGATCAAGGTGGACAAGGCGCTGGCGATCGGCGCCAACACCGACATCCTGTTCCCGGTGCAGCAGCAGCAACAGATCGCCGACGGCCTGCGCGCCGGCGGCGCCGACGCGCGCTTCATCGGACTGGATTCGCCGCAGGGGCATGATGCGTTCCTGGTGGATTTCGCACGGTTCGGGCCGGCGGTGGGCGAGTTCCTGCAGGCACTGTGAAGCACGCCCGACGCTACATCGCGCTGGCCGCGGCAGGCGCGTTGATCGCCATGACCGCCACCGGCCTGTTGCCATTGTGGCTGGGCGGCTGGTACGCCCTCACCAGCGTGCTGGCATTCGCGCTGTACGGCCACGACAAACGCGCCGCCCGCCTGGGCAACTGGCGCACCCCCGAACGCACCCTGCAGCTGCTCGCCTTCGCCGGCGGCTGGCCAGGCGCGTTACTGGGGCAGTCGGTGTTTCGCCACAAGCATCGCAAGACCGCGTTCCAATGGGTCTTCGCACTATGCGTGCTGGCCAACATCGCCACACTCGCCGTGTTCCTGCGCGACATCGCCGGATGAATCCATGCAGGGCGAGCATGTTCAACTGCCCCTTGCATCATGACCGCTCCCGGCCCGCCATGAACAACCACTGGACGCCCTCCCGTTTTCATCCTCTCGTATTCCGAGACTTCCGCGATCGGATGCGGCACAGCAAGGCATTCAGAGGATCCTGATCTTCCGTAGCCACCCGACGGCATCCTGTGTCCATCGGTCGGAATCCTTGCCCTGTTTCCGAACCCCGAAGGCATGCCCGCCGGTTTCGTACACATTGAGCTCAACTTCGGCCCCCGCCTTCCGCAGTTCCCGCGCATACACCTCAGAGTAGTAGGACGGATCAACGGGATCGTCCTTGGCGTGTATCAGCAACGTCGGCGGCACATCGTTTGACACCACAATATCGGTATTGAGCTCCTGCGCCGCCAACGCTTTTGGCGTTCGGTTCTTGTGCTCCATCGTCAGGTGTCCCGGATAAACAGGGATTGCGAAGTCGGGACGGCTGCTGATGAGGTCAACCTCATCGATCGGAGCATAGGAGCGCGCGTTGAATGCGGTGCTGGACAACACCGCAAGGTGGCCACCGGCCGAGAACCCCATGACGCCGATCCTGTCCGGCTCAATCCCGTACTTCGCGGCATTGAACCGCACCAGCGACACAGCCCGCTGCGCGTCTTGCAGCGCCATCGGCACCTTGGGTGTTTCGTGTCTTCCCGCTACCGCGTTCCAGTTGCAACCGGTGTTGGGAACCCGGTACTTGACGAGGATGCAAGTGATCCCGGTATCCGTCAGCCACCGACATACATCGGCCCCATAGAGCCCGAGGCTGCTCTTGGCGCCAATACCCAGACCCTTGTAGCCGCCTCCAGGGAAAACAAGAACGGCAGCATGCACCGGATTTCTTCGCGGACGGTAGACCAGCACTGTCGGGCGGGTGAGCGCCCACTCCTCACGGGCAAGCGCCCTGATTCCATCCTTCAGAACCTGGGAGTCCTCGGGCCACAGAGGAACTTCTTCCGAATAGGTTGTCCCAGTCGCAGCCCCCACGAGGGGAGAAGCAAACAGGCAGAAGGTGGCAAGCATGGCAAGACAGGCGGTGCGCATCCGTGTCGATTCCCGTGTCGCGGCGATCCGTCGCCGGATCATTCCCGGTGCGTCCAGGCTGCGAGTATTTGGCAATGAAGATACCGGTGAACGCACCTGACCGCCCCCTCTTTTTACGCCAATTGCCCCGCGCTCAATCGATAGCTCCGATGCACGATGCCCTCCGGCAACACATCATGCGTAATCATCATCAGGCTACGGCTCCCCAGTGCCGCCACCAGGTCATGCAACAGCGCATGCGCGGTATCCACATCCAAGCCTTCAGTAGGCTCATCCAGCAGCAAAATCGGCGACTCCCGCAACAACGCCCGCGCCAACGCCAACCGCCTCGCCTGCCCGGCCGACATGGTCGCGCCGTTCTCGCCCACCCAGGCCTCCAATCCACCCAGCTGCTCTGCCCAGCCCTGCAACCGCACATCGGCCAGCACCTGCCACAGCCGCGCATCACTGGCCTGCGGATCACCCAGCCGCAGGTTGTCGGCAATGCTGCCGGCAAACACCGGCGCGTTCTGCGGCAACCAGGCGATCTGCCGGTGCCAGTCTTCCTGGCGGAACTGGCGGATATCGATGCCGCCGTAACGCACATGGCCCGCTTCCGGGTCCCACAACCGCAGCAGCAATGAGGACAGCGTGGTTTTGCCACTGCCACTGTCGCCACCGATGGCGATGCGCTCGCCCGGGTGCAGCTGGAGTTGCACGCCGTCCAGCAGCACACGCGCCTGGCCCGGCCAACGGAACACGACGCGCTCGAAACTCAACGTGGGCGCCTCTGCAGGCACCGCCACCGGGTCGAGCGGCTCGACCACGCCCGGCGCCTGCGCCACGATCTGCTCCAGGCGCCCGGCCGACACGCGGCCGGACAACCACGACTGCCAGGCCAGGCCGATACCCGCCCACAGCTCGAACAGGGCAACGGTGAGGAATACCAGCCCGGCCGCCAGCGCAGCATCGATGGCGCCGGTTTCAAAGCCGTGCAATGCCAGCCACAACATTGCCACCAGCCCAACAGCAGCACACACCCCATGCAGCGCATTGCCGCCGATCAACCGCCAGCGGCGTCGACGGTCGCGCGATTTCAGCTGTTTGGCCGCCACCAGCACGCGCAGGTTCCAATGCTCGCGCGCCTGCAGGGCGGTCAGGTCCGCCGCGCCTTCCAGGCCCTCGAAGGACTGCGCGCGCAGCTGTGCACGATGCAGCGCGCGGTCGCGCTCCTGGTCGCCGGCACCGCGCACGGTCAGCCACGGCACGCCCGCGCCGATCACCAGCGCCAGCACGCCCAGCAGCGCCGCTGCAGGCGGGTAGATGATGCCGGCGGCGATCACGCCCACCAGCGAGATGCCGCCCAGCGCCAGCAGTGGGCCGATGGCTCGCACCAGCAGGCCATCCACTTCGCCGATGTCCGACATCAACCGCGCCAGCAGCTCGCCGGTACGCACGCCGGCCAACCGCGCCGGTGCCAATGGCAACGCGCGGCGGAAGAACCACACGCGCAGGTCGCGGGCGATGCGCAGGGTGACATCGTGGCCGACCAGCTTTTCGAAATAACGCGACGCGATGCGCGCCATGGTGAGGCCACGGATGCCTGCCGATGGCGAGAAGAAGTTGAAGCCGCTGCCCAGCCCAGCCGCGCCGGCCAGTGCGGCCGCGGTAAGGAAGCCGCCGGACAACCCGAGCAGCGCGGTACCGGCCAGCATCGTGGTCCACAGCAGCAGCACGGTCAGCAGCAGGCGGCCGCGATGGCGGGTGAACACCGAGCGCAGCGAATCGGCGGCGGCGTGCGAGGGACGTTGGGTGCTCATGCCGAGGCCTCCGTGGTGGTCACCGACGTGCCCGTGGCGCTGAGCGTCAACCGCGTGTCGGCCCAGCGCATCGCCACCTCGCTATGGGTGGCGATGACCACGCTGCGGCCGCGCGCGAACGCGGCCAGGGTGCGCAGCAGGTCGGCTTCGGTATCGGCGTCGAGGAAGGCGGTGGGCTCGTCGAGCAGCAGCAGTTGCGGGTCGCGCAGCAGCAGGCGGGCCAGCCCGATGCGACGCGCTTCGCCACCGGACAGGCCGAAGCCGCGCTCGCCGATCACCGTGTCCAGGCCCTTTGGCAACGCGGCGGCGAAGCGCATCACCTGCGCCGCCTCGGCCACTGCTCGCAGGTGCGCATCGGTGGCACCGGGGTCGGCAAGGCGCAGGTTGTCGGCGATGCTGCCGTGGAACAGGTACGGGCGCTGGCCGGCATAGCCCACTTCCATGCCCGGACGCAGCACGATGCTGCCCGACTGCGGCGGCAGCCACCCGGCCAGTGCTTCGAGCAGCGTGCTCTTGCCACTGCCGCTGGGGCCGACCAGTGCAAGGCGCTGGCCTGCCTCGATCTGGAACGAGAGCTGCTGGATCACATCGTGCTGCGCGCCCAGCGGACGCAGGACCAGGTCGCGGACCACCACGGGCGGTGCGTGCTGCTCCAGCAGCTCCGGTGCGCGCGGCACGGCGGCCGGCGCATCGTCGGCATCGGAGGCCGGCGGCAGCTCACCGAGCAGGCGCTCCACCTCGGCGGCTGCGGCCAGCGCGTTGGCGCGGTCGTGGTAGTGCGCGGCCAGGCGCCGCAGCGGCGCGTAGAACTCCGGCGCGAGCAACAGGCAGAACATGCCCACGCCCAGTGTGGGCACCTGAGTGTGCAACGACATCAGGCCCAGGTAGCTCAGCCCGAAATACAGCGCGACCATGGCCACGCTGACCGAGGCGAAAAATTCCAGCACGGTGGAGGACAGGAACGCGATGCGCAGCACTTTCATGGTGCGCTCGCGCACGCCTTCGGCGGCGGCGGCCACGCCGT
>NZ_DAMAGC010000062.1:0-23593 GCF_031995405.1 Stenotrophomonas sp.
GGGGCGTCCTTCAACAGCACCCGGGCGATGGCGATGCGCTGGCGCTGGCCGCCGGACAGCTTGACCCCGCGCTCGCCCACGTGGGCGTCGTAACCGGTACGCCCTTCGCCGTCGCGCAGCGTCTCGATGAATGCCTCCGCGCGTGCCTTGGCCACCGCGCTGCGCAACTGCGCCTCGGTCGCGTCAGGACGGCCATACAGCAGGTTGTCGCGGATCGAGCGGTGCAGCAGCGACGTGTCCTGGGTGACCACCCCGATCTGCC
Organism: Stenotrophomonas sp.; assembly: GCF_031995405.1. Lineage (GTDB taxonomy): Bacteria > Pseudomonadota > Gammaproteobacteria > Xanthomonadales > Xanthomonadaceae > Stenotrophomonas. The sequence goes on from NZ_DAMAGC010000062.1 coordinate 263, forward strand.
GGCGCAGGCTCTCCTGGGTGACCGCCGCGATGTCCTGGCCGTCGATGCGGATGTGCCCGCTTTCCAGGTCGTACAGACGCAGCAGCACATTCACCAGCGTCGACTTGCCGGCACCCGACGGACCGACCAGGCCGATCTTCTCGCCCGGCTTCACGTCCAGGTTGAGCCCGGCCATCACCCCACCGGCCTTGCCGTAGTGGAAATGGATGTCATCGAAATGCACACCGCCCCGCGCCACCACCAGCGGCACCGCATCGGGGCGGTCCTGCACGGTCAGCGGCTGGGAGATGGTGGTGATGCCGTCCTGCACCGTGCCGATGTCCTCGAAGATGCCGTTGATCGTCCACATGATCCAGCCGGACATGTTGTGGATGCGGATCACCAGGCCGGTGGCCAGGGTGATCGCGCCGACGGTGATGTGGCCACCGTTCCACAGCCACAACGCGAGCCCGCAGGTGCCCACGATCAGGAAGCCGTTGACGATGGCGATGGTCACTTCCAGCCCGGTGGTCACGCGGGTCTGGCCGCGATGCTTGACCGCCAGTTCCTGGATCGATTCGGCCACGTACGCCTGCTCACGCCCGCCATGGGCGAACAGCTTCAACGTGGGGATGTTGGTGTAGCCATCGACGATTCGGCCCATCGCCTTGGAACGCGCTTCCGAGGCGATCCACGCCCGCTGTTTCGCACGTGGCACGAAGTACCACATGATCACCGCATAAGCGCCCATCCACAGCCCCAGCGGAATCATCAGCCGCCAGTCGGCCTGCGCGAACAGGTACAGCGCGGTGCCGGTGTAGACGATGATGTACCAGAGCGAGTCGACCATCTGCACCGCCGATTCACGCAGTGACGTGCCGGTCTGCATGACCCGGTTGGCCATGCTGCCGGCGAAGTCGTTCTGGAAGAAACTCAGGCTCTGCCGCACCACGTAGTTGTGCATCAGCCAGCGCGAGCGGTTGCTCAGCCCCGGCACGATGGCCTGGTTGACCAGCAGGCTGTGCAGCGACACCAGCAGCGGCCGCGCGATGAGGGTGATGCCGGCCATCCACAACAGCGTGTTGGCGTGACGGGCGAAGAAGCCGCTGCCGGGCTGCTCGGCGACCATGTCCACGATGCGGCCGAGAAAGTCGAACATCGCCACTTCCACCAGCGCCAGCAGCAGCCCGGCGATCAACGTGGCCAGCAGCACCGGCCACACCGGGCGCAGGTAATGGATGTAGAACGGCACCACCCGGCGCGGCGGCATGCGGCCGTCGAGGGGCGGAAACACCGGAATCAGCGACTCGAACCAGCGGAACATCGCAGTGCACCCGAAACAGAACAGGCCGCGATTATCCCACCGCGGCCCGTGCTTTTACTCGCGCCTCCATCACAGGCCGACGGTGGGGCTCAACCCGTGGCGTCGGCGGCGATCGGCACAAACAGCAGGTCCTGGAAATCGAAGCTGAAATCGGTCAGCGACGAGATCGCCTGCATGCGCATGTCGCGCACCTTGCCGTCCGGATCCAGGCTGAAATTGACGAACGCATCGGCGTTGAGCGAGCGGTCGTCCCAGCGCACGATGAAGGTGTCGTGCTGCCAGTGTTCCAGCGTGCCGACCAGCTGGGCGGTCTTGCCGAACCGCAGGCGCAGTTTGCCGCCGTCGCGTTCGACAGACACATCGCCATACCACGCATCGCGGTAACCGCCGGCGTAACCTGCCAGCGGCAGCGACGGCCTGCTTTTGGCATCGCGTGCCGCCTGGTGCGTTGCCCAGCCTTCGTCGGCCTTGTCCTGTGCCTTGGCCACCGCCGCGGCATACGCGCCGACCCAATCGGTCTGTGGCGCCTGCAGGTACGCATCGAGCACGTCCATGGTGATCGCGTTGAAGGCCGCGCCCACTTCCTGGTTGGTCAGCACCACGATGCCCAGCTTCTGTTCGGGCACCAGGGTCACCCGCGAGACCATGCCCGGCCAGCCGCCGGTGTGCCAGACCAGCTTCTGGCCGCGGTAATCGCTCAGGCTCCAGCCTTCGCCATAGCCGGCGAAGTTGGGCTTGGCCGCCGCCAGCTGCGGCACGCTCGGCTCGGCCACCACCTGCGGGGTGATCATCTGCCACATGCCCTGCTGGCTCTTCGCGCTGAACAGCGCCCGCCCGTTCTCCAGCGTGCCGTGGGCCAGCTGCAGGTTCATCCAGCGCGCCATGTCGTGCACGCTGGAGTAGATGCCACCGGCACCGGCGTTGTTGGACCAGGTCAGCGGGGCGACGGTACGCAACGTGCTGAAGTCGTACTTTGCATGGCCGACCGCGGCGTTGTCGCCGGGCTTGAGGTGGTCGGCGTTGTAGCGGGTACCGTCCATGCCCACCGGGTTGAAGATGTGCTGCTGCAGGAAATCGGCATAGGACTGCCCGGAGACCTGCTCGATCACCTGCTGGGCCACCGCGTAGAGAATGTTGTCGTAGGCGTAGCGGTCACGGAAACCCGCCTTGAGCGGCACCTTGGCCAAACGCTGCACGACCTCCCGGTTGCTGTAGCCGGTGGTCGGCCAGAACAGCAGATCGCCCGCTCCCAGGCTGAGCCCGCTGCGGTGCGAGAGCAGGTCGCGGATGCGCATCTCGCCGGTGACGTAGGGATCGGACATGCGGAACCCCGGCAGATGGTCGATCACCCGGTCGTCCATCTTCAGCTTGCCCTGCTCGGCCAGCAGATTCAGCGAGGTGGCGGTGAAGGCCTTGGTGTTGGAGGCAATCGCAAACAGCGTATCGGCCTGCACCGGTGCCGGCTTGCCCAGCTCGCGCACGCCGTAGCCGCGTTCGAACACCACCTGGCCATCCTTGACCACGGCCACGGCGATGCCGGGCACGTCGAACTGGCTGCGGACGCGTTCGACCGTGCTGTCCAGGCGCTGCAGTTGCGCAGGTACCGCCGCCGATGCCAACGATGCACATGCAAGCAGCACGATGCCTCCGATCCAGGATGTGTTCAAACAGTGTCTCCAGGTGCGTGTCGCGGGGACGTTGAGGCCTGCGCGGGCCCGCTCGCCGGTTTCGCACGATGGTAACGCGCGCGCGCTCAGGCTCGCCTGTGCCAGAAGGAGGACCCTCCCGGAGACCGACATGACCGCCCCTGCCGATACCGTATCCACCGTCATTCCCTGCCTGCGCTACCGCGACGCCCGGGCGGCGATCGCCTGGCTGCAGCGCGCGTTCGGGTTCGAGCCGCAGGCGGTGTATGCCGAGGGCGATACCGTCCACCATGCGCAGCTGGTCTACGGCCACGGCATGATCATGCTCGGCTCGGTCGACACCAGCAGCGACTGGGGCCGGCACAGCGTGCAGCCCGATGAGGTCGGCGGGCGCCAGACCCAGAGCGCCTGCGTGATCGTGGCCGATCCCGACGCCCATTACGCGCGGGCCGTGGCTGCCGGGGCGCAGGTGGTGATCGACATCGCCGACCAGCCCTACGGCGGCCGCGGCTATGCGTGCCGCGATCCCGAGGGGTTTCTGTGGTGGTTCGGCAGCTACGATCCGTGGCGCGCCCACGCAGGCACCGCATGACGGCCGCAGCGGGCCGCATCCGCACCGGCATCGGCGGCTGGGTGTTTCCGGCCTGGCGCGGCGGCATGTTCTACCCGGCCGGGCTGCCGCAGCGCGAAGAGCTGGCCCATGCCAGTGCCGCGTTGGGCTGCATCGAGATCAACAGCACCTTCTACCGGACGCAGAAGCCGGCCATCTACGCGCAATGGCGCGAGCAGACGCCGCCGGGCTTCCGCTTCTCGGCCAAGGCGCCGCGCACCATCACCCAGACCCATGACCTGACCAAGGTCGGGCCGCGGGTGGACGCCTTCGTCGGCGGGATCGTTGCCCTGGAAGACCGGCTGGGCCCGCTGGTGTGGCAGTTCGGGGATACCCACCCGGCCGATGCGGAGGCGTTTGACGGTTTCCTGCAGATGCTGCCGAAGCAGGCCGACGGGCGGCGCCTTCAGCATGCGCTGGAGGTGCGCAATCCGGCGGCGTGGACGCCCGAGCTGGTGACCGTGGCGCGGGCGCACAACGTGGCGCTGGTGTTCAGCGGCTCCGCCGAGCATCCGAGCTTTGCCGACCCCACCGCGGATTTCGTCTATGCGCGGCTGATGCATGCGCGCCCCAACCTGCGGGCGGGCTATCCGGAACGGGCGCTGGAGCAGTGGTGCCTGCGTGCGATGCGCTGGGCGCGCGGCGAGGACAACCCGGACCTGCCGCATGTGAGCGCCGAGGCCGCATCCACCGGTCCGCGCGAGGTCTACGTGCTGTTCATCGGTGCGGCCAAGCAGCGTAATCCTGGCGCGGCGATGGCGCTGCGCGACCAGTTGGCCCGCGTAGGGGCCACGTAGAGCCGACCGTTGGTCGGCTGCCCGTAGAGCCGACCGTTGGTCGGCTGCCTTCATCTTCCGCACCAGATCCCGATCGACCCACGCTCGACACCTACCGCCGGGCGGATGCAGCCTCGCGCGCGCCCAACCGCGCATCGATCCGCCACAACAACGCCCCCAGCGCGACGAAGGCCAGCCCCACCACCAGCGCATTGCGGGCCACCGTGGCGGCACCGAGCGCGGCCAGGTCCAGGAACGGATACGGGTACTGCCCGCTCCAACGTCCGACCAGCAGCGCCCAGCCCAGGTACACCGCCGGGAACAGCAGCGCCGCGCCGAGCTGGCGCCAGCGCAGGCCACCATGCGATCCGCTCAGCCAGCCCAGCAGGTACAACACCGGGACGGCGTAATGCAGGCCGGTGTCGGCCCACCACTGCGCCCCCTGCGGGTGCCACAGGGTGCGCAGCACCAGCACGTAGACCAGCCCGGTAATGCCGATGTACAGCGCCACGGCGGCACGCGCCGCGGGCGCGGCCATGCCGTCGCTGCGCCCACGCAGGCGTGCCAGGCAGACCGCGGCCACGCCGATGTTACTGAGGATGGTGAAGTAGCCCAACAGTCGCAGCAGTGCCTGCCCGGTGCCGGCCGTGGCGCCCACGGTCTGCAGCAGCAGCGCGTACTGCAGCGCCACCGATGCAATGGCGGTGAGCGCGGTGAGCCCGGCCAGGGCGCGGGCACGCGTGGACGGTGCGGGGAGCGGTGTGGTGTTCATTGGCGCAGGATGCCATGCCGGCTTGAACGTGAGGTGGATGGATCGCGGCGGCGCCCGGCTTGTCGCACAATAGCGGGATGCCGATGACCGATACCCGCAGAGCGCTTCTGCAAATCCATTTCTGCGTGCTGCTGTGGGGCGTCACCGCCATCCTCGGCAAGCTCATCACCCTGCCCGCCTTGCCGCTGGTGTGGTGGCGGATGCTGCTGGTGGTGGCGATGCTGGCGCTGCTGCCACGGGTGTGGCGCGGGCTGCGGCAGTTGTCGCCGACACTGTTTACCGGCTACTGCGGCATCGGCGCGCTGGTCGCGCTGCACTGGCTGACCTTCTACGGCGCGGTGAAGCTGGCCAATGCCTCGGTCGCGGCCACCTGCATCGCACTGGCACCGGTGTTCACCTCGGTGATCGAACCCTGGGTGGCCAAGCGCCCGTTCCAGCTGCGTGAGCTCGCCTTCGGCATCGCGGTGCTGCCCGGGGTGGCGCTGGTGGTGGGCGGGGTTCCGCATGGCATGCGCGTCGGCGTCCTGATCGGCGCGTTGTCGGCGCTGCTGGTGGCGGTGTTCGGCTCGCTCAACAAGCGCATGGTCAGCCATGCCGACCCGCTTACCGTGACCGCACTGGAACTCGGCGCCGGCACGCTCACGCTGACCCTGCTGGCACCGGCGCTGCCGTTCCTGCTGCCGGCGCTGGCCAGCCCGTTGTGGGTGGTGCCCAACCTGCACGACAGCGTGCTGCTGCTGGCCCTGGCCGGGTTGTGCACGTTGCTGCCGTTCGCCCTGGCGCTGGTCGCGCTGCGCCACCTCAGCGCGTACACGGTGCAACTGGTGACCAACCTCGAACCGGTCTACGCGATCCTGCTGGCGATGGTGCTGCTGAGCGAACAGCGCGAACTGACCCCGCTGTTCTACGCCGGCGTGGCGATCATCGTCGGCGCGGTATTCCTGCACCCGCTGTTGAACCGGCGCAAGCCGGTGCAGCATCCGGAAATCCTGGGTACCGCCGAAGCGCGCAACATCGCCGACTGAACCGTGCGCCGCTTGGCGGCCACCGACCGGCACCTACCGCGATGGCCAGTACCAGGCCGGCGCATCCAGCAGGCCCTGGCCGACCACGCGGGTCTGGCTGAATTCCTTGTGCAGGCGGATGCAGTGACAGGCCGGATCTTCCTGCAGCGCCGCGATCAGACGACTGGCGTGCGACACCACCCATAGCTGGCTGCGCGCGGACGCGGCGATGATCAACCGTGCCAGCGCCGGCAACAGGTCCGGGTGCAGGCTGGTCTCCGGTTCGTTGAGCACCATCAGCGGCGGCGGACGCGGGGTATGCAACGCCGCGATCAGCAGCAGGTAGCGCAACGTGCCGTCGGACAGTTCCGCCGCCGACAACGGCCGCAGCAGGCCAGGCTGCTGGAACTTCAGGTGCAGCCGGCCTTCGTGCGGTTCGATCAGCACCTGCGCACCGGGAAACGCATCGTCGAGCGCGCGCGCCAGGGCCTGCGGGTCGCCGATCTCCACGATGGTCTGCCAGGCCGCCGCCAGGTCATGGCCGTCATGGCTGAGCACCGGCGTGCGCGTGGCCAGCGGTGCCTGCCGCGCGGGTGCGTGCGGATCGCTGCGGAAATGATCGTAGAAGCGCCAGCCGCGGATCGACTCGCGCAGCGCCAGCACTTCGGGCATGCGCTGCGGATCGGCCAGTTGGGTGAACAGGCTTTCGAACACCGACAGGTGTTCGTCAACCACCTCCCACTGCCGGCCATGGCGGCGCCGCACCAGCGCGCCGCGCCGCTCGACCAGCGCATTGGCGCTGCGCAGGAACGGCCCGGCCCAGACACTCTCGCATTTGATCTGCGGGTCCAGGTCGAACATCGACCTGCTGCCCACCGGCAGTCCCAGGTCGATCGCATAGCCGAAATCCTCCGCCGCAAATCCGAGCCGCAGCGCAACCGATGGCGCGTGGGCCTGGCCCTGCACGGGAACCTCGCCCCGTGCCATGCGTGGGTCGATCCGGCTGGGCCCGGCCCACAGCGCCGAGCCCAGCCCGCCCTCGCGCGCCAGCGCCGCGGCAACGCCGCCCTGCGCGGTTTCGGCCAGCAGCCGCAGCGCCCGGTAGAGGCTGGATTTGCCGCTGCCGTTGTCGCCGGTGACCAGGTTGAGCCGTCCCATCGGCACGACCAGGTCGTAGAGGGAGCGGTAGTTGGCAATGGCCAGGGTCTGCAGCATGGCAAGGGCGGTGGCAGGCGGGATACCAGCATGCCACCGCCACGTCGCAGCGCCTGCGAATGCGCCCTCAGTCGCCGCGGACAACCTGGTTGCGGCCCTGGTGCTTGGCCCGGTACAACGCCGCGTCGGCACGCGCCAGGGTCTGCTCGACAGTGTCGCCATGGCGGTGGGCGGCGACGCCGATGCTGATGGTCAGCGGGATGCCCAGCGGCAGGTCGGCCACGGCCATGCGCAGGAAATCGCACTGCAGCTCGGCGGTGGCCAGCGCGGTGTCGGGCATCAGCACCACGAACTCTTCGCCGCCAAAGCGCGCCGCCAGCCCCTGCCCGGCAAAATGCGCGCGCAGCAACCGGGCCAGCTCGGCCAGCACGTGGTCGCCGGTGGCGTGGCCGTACAGATCGTTGACCTGCTTGAAATGGTCGATGTCCAGCAGCGCCACGGCCGTTCTGCGTGGCTGGCCATCGGCATCGCATACCGCCGCTTCCAGTGCGGCGCTCATCGCGCGACGGTTGGGCAGCCCGGTCAGCGGGTCGGTGCGGCTCTGCTCGGCCAGGTCGGCATTCTGCTGTTCAAGCAGACTGTTGTATTCGGCCAGGCGCTGTTCGTACCACGCGCGGTCGCGCATGTGCTGCTGGATTTCATGCGCGTAGCGGCGCAGTTCCATCACCAGCGAGACCTGCCGGGACAACGCGGCCAGGGCCTGGGCCTGCTCGGGGCGAAGGTGTCCCGGGCTGGCGTCGAACACGCACAACGTCCCCAGCGGCAATCCGTCGAAGCTGAGCAACGGTGCACCGGCATAGAAGCGCACGTGAGGGTCGTCCACCACCAACGGGTTGTCGTGGAAGCGCGGATCCTTCAATGCATCCTCGACCACCATCACTTGGTCCGGTTGCAGGATGGCGTGGCCGCAGAACGAGATATCGCGGCTGGCTTCGCTCGCGTCCACCGCCCGTCGCGCCTTGAACCACTGGCGGTCGCGGTCGACCAGCGTCACCGCCCCCATGCCGGTGCCGCACAAGGCCGTGGCAATGGTGACCAGATCCTCGAACGACCGCTCACTGGGCGTATCCAGGATCTGGTAGCGCTGCAGCGCCAACAGGCGCTGTTCTTCGTTGTCCGGCTTGGACGGCTTGATCATCGGGGCGGGCGTTGTCAGGTGCCTGCGCAGTCTAGCCCCGGTGCGGCGTCACCGCGTGACGCACGGCATCACCACTCCAGCTGCTTGGGCAGCAGGCCTTTCAGCTCGGCGTCGGTCAGGTTGCGCCACTGGCCCGGCTTGAGCGCGCCGAGCTTGATGTTGTCGATGCGCACGCGGCGCAGCTGGGTGACGCGGTAGTCGAACGCGGCCGCCATCAGGCGGATCTGCCGGTTCAGGCCCTGCTGCAGGGTGATGCGGAAACCGTACTTGGCCAGCTTGCTGGTGCGGCACGGCAGCGTGGTTTCCTCGCGGATGCGCACGCCGCGCGCCATGCCGCGCAGGAATTCGTCGGTGACCGGCTTGTTGACCGCCACCATGTATTCCTTCTGGTGGCCGTTCTCGGCACGCAGGATCTGGTTGACGATGTTGCCGTTGCTGGTGAGCAGGATCAGGCCTTCGGAATCCTTGTCCAGGCGTCCCACCGGGAAGATCCGCTGCTCGTGGCCGACGAACTCGACGATGTTGCCCTTGACCGAGGTTTCGGTGGTGCAGGTGATGCCCACCGGCTTGTTCAGCGCGATGTAGACGTGTTTGCGGCCACCGGCCTTCTTCGCTTCGCGGGCGCGCAGCGGCTGGCCGTCCACCAGGACCACGTCGCCCTCGCCGACCACCGCACCGGTGCCGGCCGGATGGCCGTTGACGGTGACGCGGCGCTCGCCGATCAGGCGGTCGGCTTCGCGACGGGAACAGAAGCCGGTGTCGGCGATGTGCTTGTTGAGTCGAATAGTCATGGGGCCATTATCCGGCAAACCCGGCCCGCGCAGGGCGATGGCGACTCAGACCGTCATCGGATCGCCAGCCGGGACGGCCTGCTCGGCGTCGTAGACCTGGTTGCGGCCGGCGCGCTTGGCGCAGTACATGGCATGGTCGGCGCGGCGCAGCAGCGAGGTCAGATCGTCGCCGTCGCCGCGCATCGCCGCCAGGCCGATGCTGGCTGACACGTTCAGGCCCGGGATGGCCAGGATCGCGGTGACCGCCTGGACCTGCAGGCGCACGCTCTCCAGCCGGGCCAGGGCGCTGCCGCGGCTGGCGCCGGGCAGCAGCACCAGGAACTCTTCCCCGCCCATGCGGATCACATCGTCGCGGTTGCGCACCGAATCGCGCAGGTTGCGCGCCACCGCCACCAGCACCTGGTCGCCCACCTCGTGGCCGTACTGGTCGTTGATGTCCTTGAACAGGTCGATATCCAGGAAACCGATCGCCAATGGTTGATCGTCCTGGCGCGCGCGCTCCAGGTACTGGGCCAGCAGGCGCAGGCCGGCACGGCGATTGGGCAGCCCGGTCAGCGCGTCGGTGTCGGCCAGCTGGCGCATTTCGTCGCGCTGCTGGCGCAGCCGGCCCAGACGCAGGTTCAACGCATAGGCGGACATCATCAGGAACCAGGTGGCGGCCAGCTGCAGCGTTTCGATCCGGTAGGCCACCAGCCACTGCGCGTGCAGCGCATCGGCGATGATCATGATCCACCAGGGCGCCAGCGCGCTCAGCCCGGCCAGGGCATAGCGGTCGCGGCGCGCCAGCGCCCACACGCCCACGCCCAGGCACACCACGCAGCCCAGCAGATACAGGTCTTCCAGCGCCGCCGCCCACCAGGTCAGTGCGGCCAGCCCCATCCACGGCACGCACAGGCCCACCGCCACCAGCCCCCACAGCACGGCCTGCTGCGCCGCGCGCGAGCCGGGCCAGAGCCGGTCGCCACCGTTGAGCCGCCACAGCACCGGCAGCAGCATCGCCTCGGTGAACGCGCTCAGCGCCACCAGCCACCACGAGGACCGGTCGTCCACCGGCAGCCACGGCTCGGGATAGCCGCTGAGGCCCCCCAGCACCGCCTGCCACAGCACGAACAGCAGGCACACGCCCACATAGATCAGGAAGGAACGGTCCTTGGCGGTGACGTAACCGATCAGCGCCGACAGCGCCAGCGCGATCGCCACCGCGATGCAGGCCGCGCGCACCAGCAGCCGGGCGGTGTCGTTCTGCTGCACCGGGCTGGGCGCGCCCAGCTGCACGGTGGGGATCCAGCGCGGCTTGAGCGGGGTGGCCCAGGACACCACGATGGGTTCGTGCTCACCGGCCTTGGGCACCACCACCATGCCTACCCCGGCGCGGAAGCGCGAATCGCGGGTGCGCGCGTCGTGCATGCTGCCGCAGATCTGGCGGTCGCCATGGCTGATCCGAACCTCGCCGGAGAGCACGCCGAACACGTCCACCGCCTGCGGTTCGCCCGACCAGCCTTGAGCAGGTGCCGGCACCGCCAGCACCTGCTGGTGACGCGCCAGGACATCGGCCGAGCAGGCGCGCTGCGGCGTGCGCTCGGCCGTGGCCGCGCCCAGCAGCAGTACGTCGGTGCCGACCCGGGCCGGTCCAGCCGGCACCCCGGCGGCAGCGGCGAGCGCTGGCAGCCACAGCAACAGCCACAGCCAGGCCAGCAACGGCGCTACTGCATGTTTGCCAACGACCCTGCCAAGCCTGTGCCCCACACCCCTGCCCGCCCATCGCCTTTGCCGTCACGCACGCTGCGTGCCGCCCCTGTGCGGGATTATCGCAAGATCGCGGCGCCTTCACGCTGCCGCCGTTCAGGCGCGCCCGTGGGCTGTCATGGCACCCCGCTGCGGCCGTCGGCGGCCATGCCGGTCCGCGCCGGCCACAGCGCCGGCTGGGTCATCCGCTCCAGCGCCATCGGCCGTTCGATCGCATAGCCCTGCAACCCATCCACGCCGAGCACCTGCAACTGTTCGGCGACCTCGGCCGACTCCACCCACTCGGCGATCACGGTCATGTGCAGTTCGCGGCCGATCTCGGTGATCGCGCGCACCGCTGCGCGGCTGACCGGATCGATGTCCATGTCGCGCACGAACACCCCGTCGATCTTGAGCATGTCCGCCGGCAGCTGGCGCAGGTAGCCGAACGAGGACAGGCCGGAACCGAAGTCGTCCAGGGCGACCCGGCAGCCACGCGCCTTGACCGCCTCGATGAAACTGCGTGCCTGGGCCAGGTTGCTGATCGCCGCGGTCTCGGTGACCTCGAAGCACAGCTTGCGCGCGAGCCCGCGATTGCGCTCGAGCAGGTCGCAGACGAAGGCCAGGAAGCTGGGTTCGGCGATCGACTGCGCCGACACGTTGACGTTGCACAGGCCCAGACGCTGCACATGCGCCGGGCACACCTGCAGGTGGCGGAACAGCAGTCCCAACACATGCCGGTCCAGCGCCATGCCCATGCCGTAGCGCTCGACGGCGGGCATGAAGTCGCCCGGCGTCTGCAGCACGCCTTCGGGGCTGCGCATGCGCACCAGCACTTCGTAATGCAGGAACGCCGGATCACCAACCCGCTCGATGCGCTGCGCGTAGAGCAGCATGCGGTTCTCGGCCATCGCACTGGACACCCGCGCCAGGCGTTCGGCTTCCAGCCGACGTTCCTCCAGCGCCGGGCGGCTTTCGTTGTAGCAGTGCACGCGGTTGCGGCCGGCCTCCTTGGCCGCATAGCAGGCACTGTCGGCCGCGCTCATCAGCCAGTTGACGTCCACCGCCTCGTCGGTGATTTCCACCAGACCGATGCTGCAGCTCAGCCGCGGCGAACCCTCGCCATGCTGGAAGCTGGCCTGGCCCAGGTTGCGCACGATCCGCTGCAGCACGTGCTTGGCTTCGTCCTGGCCGGCGTTGGCCAGGAACAGGGCGAACTCGTCCCCGCCCATGCGCCCCACCCAGTCGCCCTCGCGGACCGCCCCGACCAGGTAATCGGCGAAGCTGTGCAGCAACTGGTCACCGGCGGCGTGGCCAAGCCCGTCGTTGACCAGCTTGAAATAATCCAGATCCAGGTAGCACAGGCTGTGCACGCCACCGTGGCTGCGTACGTCGATGAGCGCCTGTTCGAGCAGGCGTTCGATCTCGCGGCGATTGATCAGGCCGGTGAGCGGGTCGTGGCTGGCATGGTGTTCGACTTCCCGCGCCAGCGCGTGGTTCTGCGAGACGTCCTCGACGATGGCAAACACCGTCGGTTCGCGCCCGGGCGTGCGCACGACGGTGCCGCTCCAGCGCCCCCACATCAGCCCGCCGTCGGCGCGGCGGAAGCGCAGTTCGCCGGGGCGCAGCTGGCGTATCCAGTCGATGCCGCCCTGCGCATCCAGCACCAGCTCGCCTTCCACCAGCAGGTCCTGCAGCGGCATCCCCAGCAGCGCCTCCCGGCGGTGGTCGAGGATGTCGGCCATCGCCTGGTTGGCTTCCAGCACCACCCCGGCATGATCGAGTTTGAGCATGCCCACCGTGGCCTGGTAGAACGCGGCGCGGAAACGCCCTTCCTGCTCCAGCAGGTCACGCCGCACCCGTCGCGACAGCAGCACCGCCACCAGCGTGATCAGCAGCACCGACAAGCCGCCCACCAGCAGCGTGGTCACGCGCACGATCGACGCGGTGCGCAGCAACGACAGCGAAAAGGCCTTGGCCTGCGCCTGCAGGCTGCGATCCAGCAGGTGCAGGTGGTCCAGCAGCGCCTGCCGCTGCGGTGCGCTGCCGCCGCCACTGGCGTGCATCGCCGCCGCGCGCCCGGCAATCTGCGCCAGTTGCTGCAGCCCTGCATCGGTCTGCCGCCACAGCCGCACCGCGTCGCGGAAGTAGCTCATGCGGCCCAGGTAACGGAACGAGACGATCAGGCGGTTGATGTCGCCCGGCGCGTTGCCGCCCTGCACGAAACCGCGGCGCGCCCGCGCCAGGTCCGGAACGGCCTGTTCCAGCGCCCGCCGCGCATCCAGATCGCCCAGCGGCACCGTCAACGCGGTGCGCGCTTCGGCCAGGTCGGCCGGGTCGCCCGAGCTGATATAGCGGCCCAGCGCGAAACTGGCCTGCTGCTGGCTGCGCGACCAGTGGCTCTGGCCGACGATCCACGCCGTCGAGGCCGCCTGCAGTTCCTGGATCAGCGCGGAAATGCCCACCAGCCCGATCGCCATGCCGGTCAGCAGAACGAAGCGCAGGGTCAGGCCCCGCGTGAGGTACGGTACCGCCGTTGCACCAACATCCCTGCCAGTTGCCAGCATCGCGGATCCCCCCGGAACCATGGAGTGGGTGTCAAGTCCGATGTAGTCAGGCGATCAGGCTAGAGCGGGCAATGTTGAGGCGGTGCGAAACCCGGAAACGACAACGCCAGCCCGGAGGCTGGCGTTGTCTGGACCGCCGGGGCGATCAGGCGTTGCGCGGACCGCGCGGCTTGAAGCCGTCGCGACGCGGCGGACGGTCGTTGCCGCCCGGGCCGCTGCGCGGGCCACCCGGACCACCCGGGCCGCGCGGCTTGCCACCGAACTTGGGCTTGAACGCCGGACGCGGCGACGGGGTCAGGTCTTCACCCGGCTCCACCTTGCGCATCTGAAGCTGCTGGCCGGAGACCCAGACCTTCTTCAGGTGGGTCAGCAGGTCCTGCGGCATTTCCGCCGGCAGGTCCAGCACCGAGAAGTCGTCGTGGATGTCGATGCGGCCGATGAAGCGGCTTTCCAGCCCGGCTTCATTGGCGATCGCGCCGACAATGTTGCCCGGCTTCACGCCGTGCACATGGCCCACTTCGATGCGGAAGGTTTCCATGCCCGGCTCGGCGGCACCGCGCGGGGCGATGTCACGACGCGGGGCGCGCTCGAAGCCGCCGTCGCTGTTGCCGAAGTCGCCTTCCGGACGCGGCGGACGCGGGCCACGGTCGTCTTCACGACGCGGGCCACGCTCGAAGCGCGGTTCGAAACGGGCCGGCCGCTCGCCACGGTCGTTGCTGCGCTCGTTGCGCTGGTGCGGGGCACGCTCTTCGCGCGCGCCACGCACCGGCGGGGTCAGCAGGAACGGCGAATCACCCTGCAGCAACTTGGCCAGCGCGGCGGCGATGTCGATCGCCGGCACGTTCTTCTCGCCTTCCAGGCGCTGCAGCAGGTCGCGGTAGAACTCGGTGCCGCCGGCATCGAGCGCATCGCTGATGCGGCTCATGAACTTGCTGATGCGGGTATCGTTGACCGCGTCCACGCTCGGCAGCTGCATCTCTTCGATCGGCTGGCGGGTGGCGCGCTCGATCGCACGCAGCATGCCCTTCTCGCGCGGGGTGGCGAACAGGATCGCATCACCGGTGCGGCCGGCACGGCCGGTACGGCCGATGCGATGCACGTAGCTTTCGGTGTCGTAGGGGATGTCGTAGTTCAGCACGTGGCTGATGCGCTCCACGTCCAGGCCACGGGCGGCCACGTCGGTGGCGACCAGGATGTCCAGCTTGCCTTCCTTCAGCATGCCGATGGTGCGCTCACGCTGGGCCTGCTGCATGTCGCCGTTGATGGCGGCCGCGGCCAGGCCACGGGCCTGCAGCTTCTCGGCGAGTTCTTCGGTGGCGGCCTTGGTGCGCGAGAAGATGATCATCGCGTCGAACGGTTCCACTTCCAGGATGCGGGTCAGCGCGTCCAGCTTGTGCATGCCGCTCACCCACCAGTAACGCTGGCGGATGTTGGCCGAGGTGGTCGTCTTGCTGACGATGGTCACTTCGGCCGGGTTCTTCAGGTAGGTCTGGGCGATGCGGCGGATCTGCGACGGCATCGTGGCCGAGAACAGGGCGACCTGGCGGGTCTCCGGCAGCTTCTTCAGCACCGCTTCGACGTCGTCGATGAAGCCCATGCGCAGCATTTCATCGGCTTCGTCCAGCACCAGGGTCTTCAGTTCGGACAGATCCAGGGTGCCGCGCTCGAGGTGATCGATCACCCGGCCCGGGGTACCGACGATGACGTGCACGCCACGACGCAGCGCCGACAGCTGCTGGCCGTAGGGCTGGCCGCCGTATACGGGCAGCACGCGGAAACCGGGGATGCCCGAGGAGTAGGTCTGGAACGCCTCGGCGACCTGGATGGCCAGTTCGCGGGTGGGCGCCAGCACCAGCACCTGCGGCTTGGTCTGGTTGAAATCGAGGTTGGACAGCACCGGCAGCGCGAAGGCGGCGGTCTTGCCGGTACCGGTCTGGGCCTGGCCCAGCACGTCACGGCCTTCCAGCATCGCCGGAATGGTGGCGGCCTGGATCGGCGACGGGGTTTCGTAACCGACGGTGGCAACCGCCTGCATGACAGCATCGGACAGGCCGAGGTCTGCGAACAGCAGCGGCGCGGAGGATTCTTGGGACATGGGGAACTCCAAAGCACTGCCGTTTGGGAGGCAGTGAGATAAAAAAGGGGATGGTCCGCGCTTTGGGCGCCCTTTCTTATCGCGTGCCCTGGCGCTGCTCGGTCGGAGGAGAATTCACTCGCTCAGGGGGCGATGATACCGCATCGTTCCTGAACAACGTGTACAGATTTCGGCCTGGATGCCGTTCTGCCGCGTGCTGGCGCACAATACGCGCCCTTTTCCGGCCCGGCCCGACGGCCTCGCCCCTTCCCAGGATACCCGCGCCATGCAGACCCTCGAATTTGAACTGGACCGCGACTACGTCGAGCTCAAGCAGCTGCTCAAGCTGGCCGACCTGGTCACCAGCGGGGGCGAAGCCAAGACCGTGATCGGCGACGGCCAGGTCCTGGTCGATGGCGAAGTGGAACTGCGCAAGGCCTGCAAGATCCGCGCAGGCCAGGTGGTCCAGTTCGGCGATACCGTCATCCACATCATCGCCGATTCCGACGCGCCCTGACCGGCAGGTCACCTCCGTTGGTGGTCACGCCTCAGCGCTGGGTCAGGTGGGCGGCGATCAGCTGGCGGAACGGGGCCACCCCGTGCGCCAGGCGCAACCCGGCCCGGCGCAGCACCCGGGCGGGCAGGCGGTCGTCGGTATACAGCGCGGCGATCGCGTTGGTGGCCTCATACAACGGGCGTGAGGCCAGCCGGTGGCCGCGCTCGTAGGCGGCCAGCCCACGCGGGGCGGCGATGTCGCTGCCACGCGCCGCCGCCCGGGTCAGGATCGTGGCCAGCCGATGCTGGCTGAGCAACCCCAGGTTGAACCCATGGGCGGTGACCGGATGCATGCCCACGGCGGCATCGCCGATCAATGCACAGCGATCACCGACGAACGCGTTGGCATAGACCCCCACCAGCGGATAGGCCTGTGGCCGCGCCGTCGGCCGCATCGCGCCCAGCCGGTGTTCGAAGAAGGTGCTGATGCTGCGCCCGAAGCCGTCTTCGTCCTGCGCCAGCAATGCCTCGATCTGGCGCGGTGGCAGGGTGATCACCGCCGAGGCCTGGTCGCCATTGAGCGGCAGCAGCGCCATCGTGCGCCCATAGCCGAACCACTCCCAGGCGGTGTGCTGGTGCGGCACCTCGATCTGCATCCGGCAGACCAGCATCGACCTGCCGAAGTCGCGCATGCGCGCGCCGATGCCGAGCATGCGCCGGGTGCTGGAAAAACGGCTGTCGGCGGCGACCACCAGGCGCGCGGCCAGGCGACGCCCATCGGCCAGCGTCACCACGCTGTGGCGCGGCCCGGCGACCACGCCCGCTACCCGCGTTTCATCCAGCACCTGCAGGCCGCGCTGACCCTGCACACTGTCCCACGCGGCGCGGCGGATCAGATGGTTGGGCACCAGCCAGCCCAGGTCGACACCATCGCGCTGGGTCGCCGCGAACGTCAACGCGAAGGGCGAGCCACCGTCCATGACGTTGGCGTCCCGCAACGGGGAGATTTCGGCCGGGTCCAGCCGCGCCCAGATGCCCAGCGTTTCCAGGATCTGCCGCGAGGCGTGGGTCAACGCGATCTCGCGGCCGTCGAACGCCGGCTGCGCCAGGGCGGCGCGCGGCTGTTGTTCAACCAGGGTGACGCTCAGCCCGCTGTCGGCGAGCGAGCGTGCGAAGCACAACCCGGCCGGCCCTGCCCCGACCACCACCACATCCACCGACTGCTCCGGCATTCGCTGCTGCTGCGGGCTTGCGTCCGACATGTTCCATCCTGCGGTTGCGTGTGCCTGCCAGCGTAACGCCATTGATCGAGGCCGCGCCTTGATCTGGATCAGCAGGGTCGGCCGGGGTTCACCCGTGCACTACAGCAGGACGAAAATCAGCTTGATGATGCCGATCAGCGAAACCACCCACACCAGGCTGCGCACATATGGCACCCCGGCGGCATACAGCGGCAGGTAGACCACCCGCGCCCAGAAATACAGCTGCACGGCCAGCGCGGTGGTGCCGTCCTGGCGCTGGGTCAGCACCACCGCGAGCACCGCAGCGGCGAAGAACGGAAAGGTCTCCATGAAGTTGGACTGGGCACGCTGCAGGCGCCCGGTCAGCGGCCGCACCGGCGGGCCCTGGGCATCGCGCGGCGAGGCGTTCCACTTCAGGCCGCGCTCGTGGGTCACTGCGGTGGACGCGGCAAACAGGTGCACCAGGCCGAGCACCATCGACCACACCAACATCTGGATCTCGATACTCATGGGCATTCCTCAGGGAGTGGCGGCACGCACGCTGTAACCGGCCAGACGCCAGACCCGGTCTTCGTCGAGCCGGAAGGAGACCAGCTCGCGCACCGGCTGGGCGCTGTTGGCAAACCGCGTGGGGAAACTGACGTTGATGTAGAGGCCTTCGGGCACCGTCGCGCCCGGCGCGTACTTGACCCGGGTCACCACCGGCTGCCCACGCGAGGCCAATGCGCCCAGGCGCTTGCGATCGGCCGTGAGCTGGCTGACGAACGCCTGTTCGGTGACCGATTTCTTCGCGATCGCCGAGGCGCCCTTCCAGGCCTCGGCGGCGCGGTTGGCGTCCACCAGCTGCGCCACCTGCAGGGCCGCGGCACTCAACTCGGCATCCTGCTTGTGCACCTGTGCCTGCTGTGCCGGGGTCAACGCCGGCCGTGCGACCGGTGCAGCGGCCGGTGCCGGGCGCGCCGGTGCCGGCGCCGGGGTGGCCGGGGGTGGGGTCTGCGCATGGGCCACGGCGGCCAGCAGGAACGAGGACAGCAGCAGCGGAACACGCATCGGGACACCGTTGGCTGGAAAGAAGGAGGCCAGTCTACGGGAACCCCGTGAGTGGTCCGTCAGTTGCGTTCGGCCGCCTCCGGCGGTGCCTGCCCTGCGTCACCGACAGTGCGTTCGGTCGGTGCCTCGCGCGCCGGCGTCACGCTCGACGGCAGCAGCGTGGACACATCGATTTCCGAGAGCGGGCTCTCGTCCGGGCAGGTTACATCGGGAAAGCCGAAGCGCTGCTTGAGCGTCTGTCCGCAGCTGTTCACCGCTTCCAGCTCACTGCCGTCGCGCTTGCACTCCTGGTCGAAGGCGACGAGGAAGGCGTCCTTGCGGCGCACGAAATCATCGCCGCATTTGCGCATCTGCTTGATCCGCTCCAGGTCATCCTGCACCGCGTTGGTGCCGTCCAGCCCGAACTGGCGCAGTTCCTCGCTGCTCAGCAGGCGCAGGCTGCGGTTGGGCACGGTCATCATCAGGTCGGCCACGCCCACCGCCACGCCGTTGCGCTGCAGGTAATCCTTGACGTTGTCGTAGACCTCGTGGAGTTCGCGATTGAGCTCGGCGCGCGAGGTTGCCTTGGAGCTGATCCGCATCATGCGGTGGATGCCGACCTTGCCGGCCACCAGGCGGTTGTCGCCGGCAGCCAGCACGAACACGCACGCGCTGTGGCAGACCGAGCCTTCGCGGATCCAGATGGTCCAGTTGGATTCGCCGATGCGGTCGCCGGCCACGATCGCCGCTTCGACCTGGCCGCCGCTGGAATCCAGGTCGAGGATGCGCTTGGAGATGTGATGTGCGTCGGCCACCATCGCCAGCCGCGCGACCAGTTCGGAGAAGCCGGGGTTGATCTTGCCCGCGTAGCGCACCCGCACCAGGCCGCGTTCGGCGCACGGTGCCAGCGCCGCCTCGATGCTCTGCCGATCCAGTGCTTCCAACGCGATGCCGTCACCGGCCGCGCCGGCATAATCGGTATCGCAACTGACCCATGCCTTGCCGTTCTCCAGCGCGGCCTGCGGCCAGCCCTGATCGCCGCGCTTGGGCGGCGCGGGCACCGGGGCGGGCACATCGGCGGCGTTGATCGACACCATGTGGTCGCCGTCGGCGCTCTGCGCCCGCACCGCCTTGTCGGCGGCGGTGACATTGCCTGGGTTCTCCAACTGGCTGCACCCCGCCAGGCCCAGGCACAACAACGGCAACCACCACGACTTGAGCGACATGAACAACCCGGTATCCCGACAGAGGAGCGCGCGCAGCGGCACGTGAATGCACAGTCTAGTGCGCACGGGCCGTCTGGCGGCAACCTGCCCTGAACCATGCCGTCGCGCGATTGCATTGGTGTCCGAAAATGGCGAGCCCGGCCGCCGCCCCGGGCATAGACTGGCGCCCATGGATACCGCCCTGCCCCTGGACCACGCCGCCTGCGAAAGCGCCCGACTGGCACGCGATGCGCGGTTCGACGGCGTGTTCTTCACTGCGGTGCGCAGCACCGGCATCTACTGCCGGCCGGTCTGCCCGGCACCGCCGCCGAAGCCCCGCAACGTCGATTACTACCCCACGGCCGCGGCAGCGGCAGCGGCCGGATTCCGGCCCTGCCTGCGCTGCCGGCCCGAGCTGGCCCCGGAGGCGCAGGATGCGCTCAGCAACGAAACCCTGCAGCGTGCGCTGGCGTTGATCCACGACGGCTTCCTGCAGGAGGCACCGGTAGCCGGTCTGGCCGCGCGGCTGGGGCTCAGCGCGCGCCAGCTGCAGCGCCTGTTCGTGGCCCGGCTGGGCGCGGCACCGGCGCAGATCCACGCCACCCGGCGCCTGCTGCTGGCCAAGCAGCTGCTCACCGAAACCGCCCTGCCGATCACCGACGTTGCCATGGCCTCGGGCTACAACAGCCTGCGCCGCTTCAATGCCGCGTTCGTCGAGGGCTGCGGCATGCCCCCCACCGCGATCCGCCGCCAACGCGGCAGCGTGGACGCTGGCGCGCTGAGCCTGCGCCTGGGCTACCGGCCCCCGCTGGATTTCGCCGCGATGCTCGGCTTCCTGCGTCGCCGGGCGATCCCCGGCATCGAGTGCATCGACGAGGACAGCTACCAGCGCGTGATCGGCCCGCCCGAGCGCCCCAGCGTGATCCGGGTCAGTGCCGATCCCAGGCGCCCGGAGCTGCGGCTGCAGCTGGGCCAGGTCGATCCGCGCGCGATTCCCTCGATCGTGCGCCGGGTCCGGCGCATCTTCGACCTCGATGCCGACCTGCGCATCGTGCATGCCACGCTGGGCCAGGATCCGCTGCTGGCACGCGGCATCGCCCAGCGTCCCGGCCTGCGCGTGCCCGGCGGCTGGGACGGCTTTGAAGTGGCGGTGCGCGCGGTGCTGGGCCAGCAGGTGAGCGTCGCCGCGGCCACCACCCTGGCACGCCGCGTGGTGGATCGTTTCGGCCTGGTCCTTGAGGGCATGCCGACGGGCCTGGACCGTCAGTTCCCGACGCCGCAGATGCTGGCCGATGCGCCGCTGGAAACGATCGGACTGCCGAAGACGCGTGCGGCCACCGTGCGCGCGGTCGCGGCCGCGGTAGCCGACGGACGCCTGGATTTCCAGGCCGGGCAGCGCCTGGAGCAGTTCGTCGAACGCTGCATCGCCCTGCCCGGGATCGGCCCGTGGACCGCGCACTACATGGCGCTGCGCGCACTGGCCCTGCCCGATGCGTTTCCCGCCGGCGACCTGGTGCTGCAGCAGGTGCTCGGTGGCGACACCCGCCTGAGTGAGCGCGCCACCGAAGCCCACTCGCAGGCCTGGCGCCCGTGGCGCGCCTATGCCGTGCTGCACCTGTGGCATCTGTCCACCCCCACTTCAGGAGTGACCCCATGACCTTGCTCTACGACACCTTCGACAGCCCGATCGGGCCCCTGACCGTGGCCGGCGACAGCCAGGGCATCCACCACATCCTGTTCGAGAACAACCGCTACGACGCCAAGGGCCGCGCACAGTGGCAGCACGATGCGCATGCGCTGCGCGATGCACGCACGCAGTTGCTGCAGTATCTGCAGGGCCAGCGCCAGCAGTTCGATCTGCCGTTGGCACCGCACGGCACGACGTTCCAACTGCGCGTGTGGAAGGCGCTGGCCGATATTCCGTTCGGACAAACCTGGAGCTATGTGGATCTGGCGCGGCACATCGGCCACCCCACCGCCAGCCGCGCGGTCGGTGCCGCCAACGGGCGCAATCCGCTGCCGATCGTGCTGCCCTGCCACCGCGTGATCGGCAGCAGCGGCGCGCTCACCGGTTTCGGCGGCGGCCTGCCGACCAAGGCCGCGCTGCTGCAGCTGGAAGCACAGCGCGATTCGTTGTTCGCCTGATTCCCGTGCCATCGGGTGTCTTCGCCGCGTCACCGCGGCGAACTATCATGGCCGGATGACTTCCGTTCGCCTTCCGTTGGCGCTCGCCGCCGCTCTCACGCTGGCCGCCTGCGCCACCTCGCCTTCCCCTGCGCCCGTCGGCCTCGGCGCGGCCGCGGCGCCCGCCGCGCCGCGCGCCCGACCGAAACTGCTGCTGGTCTCCATCGACGGCCTGCGCGCGGACATGCTCGATCGCGGCATCACGCCCAACCTGTCCCGTATTGTCCACGACGGCGTGCGTGCGCGCTGGATGACGCCGTCGTATCCGTCGCTGACCTTCCCCAACCACTACACGATCGTTACCGGCCTGCGCCCGGACCACCACGGCATCATCCACAACAGCATGCAGGTCGAAGACCTGGGCACGTTCCGCCTGGGCAAGCCTGAAGCGGTAACCGATGCGCGCTGGTGGGGCGGCGAACCGGTCTGGGTGGGTGCGGAAAAGGCCGGCGTGCGCACGGCGACCTGGTCGTGGCCGGGCAGCGAAGCGGCCATCCAGGGCGTGCGCCCCAGCCAATGGCGCGTCTACGACAACACCGTACCCCTGCCCGACCGCGTCGACCAGGTGCTGGCCTGGGCCGGGCAACGTGATGCGCAGGCGCCGCAACTGATCACGCTGTACATGGAACAGGTCGATCACGCCGGTCACGACAACGGCCCGGATTCGCCTGAATATGCTGCTGCGGTGGTCCAGGTCGATGCGGCGATCGGTCGTCTGCTCGATGGTCTGCAGGCGCGCGGTCTGGAGGCGGACACGAATGTCATCGTGGTCTCCGACCACGGCATGGCGAGCGTGCCTGACGGCCACACCGTCGCAGTGGAGGACATGGTCGACCCGTCGATCGCCAAGGATGTTTCAGTCGGCCAGTCGGTGGGTTTCGCGCCGTTGCCGGGCAAGCAGCAGGAGGCCGAGCGGGTGCTGCTGGGAGCACACGCGCGTTACGACTGCTGGACGCGCCAGACGCTGCCGGCACGCTGGCACTACGGCAGCAACCCGCGCATTCCGCCGATCGTCTGCCAGATGCATGAGGGCTGGAATGCGCTGTCGCGCGCGAGCATCGCCAAGCGCACGCCGGGTGATCGTGGTTCGCATGGGTATGACAACGCGCTGCCGTCGATGCGCGCGGTATTCATCGCACACGGTCCATCCTTCAAGCAGGGTGAGACGTTGCCGGGTTTCGACAATGTCGATGTCTATCCGCTGCTGACCCGCCTGCTCGGCATTCCCGCCGCACCGAACGACGGCGATCCGAAGACGCTGTTGCCGGCGTTGCGCTGATCGCGCAATACCTTCTGAACGATGCTCCTGTTTTTCGCTTGGCCCGGTTAGGTAAACAGTGCCGGAGCAACGGCGGCGAGTGCGCGCCTTTGCTGGTTTGGGCGAGGGTGTGTGGGTTCGCGGGACACGCCGTAAATCCCGCTCCGCGGCCCGGCCCAGCCTGGCGGCTGTGCGTTCAGTCGCCTGCGAGGCAATGCCTCGCAAGCAATGCGCCTTCACCCATGTAGGCTCGCGTACGCCATCCATGGCGTACGACGGTCCCGCGAACCCACACACC
>NZ_DAMAGC010000063.1:0-23461 GCF_031995405.1 Stenotrophomonas sp.
GGAAGGGGGAAGGGGGAAAGGGGAAGGGAAAGGGGAAGGGGAAGGGGAAGGGAAAGGGAAAGGGGAAGGGGAAGGGGAAGGGGAATGGGAAGGGGATAAGTGAAGGGAGAGGGTTTTGTAGTGCCGAGCCATGCTCGGCATCTCCCGACAAACCAGAGCGCTGCACGCCACGCGGAGTAGTGAATGGCTGATGCTCGCGCTTGCACACCCGCTCACTGTCGAGGGGCGGGGTGCATGGGTTCGTGGGACGGTGCGCCGCATGGGCGCGACGCATGCATCGTCACGCTCCAGGACCGAACCCCGTAAAGTCGACGCGGGAGCAACGAACATCCACACGGCGATGGCGGAACACGCGCGCCGGTGCATCTGGATTGTTCAGGGGGGTACGAAACATCGCCGCTCATGTTCACTTTCACGGGGAAGTATCCATGCGTTCGTACAAGTTGCAGCCGTTGGCCCGCGCCATCCGCGGGGGCCTGATGGTGTCGGTGCTGGGCATGATCGCGCCCGCGCTGGCACAGCAGGCCAGTTTCGATATCGCCGGGGGACGTATCGAAGACGCATTGCCGGAGTTCGCGCGGCAGGCCGGCATCCAGATCATCAGCCCGGCCGTGGGCGAGCGTGAGAAAGCGGTTGCCGTCTCCGCGCTCAAGGGCCAGATGGACGCCCGCCAGGCCCTGGGCCAGCTGTTGGCCGGGACCGGGCTCAGTGTCGCCTCCGATGATGGCCGTACGATTACACTGCGCGCCGATCGTCCGCTGCTGGCGTCACTGGGCAGCACCGCGCTGCTTGCCGCGCAGTCGTCGGCAGGCACCACTGCCGCCGATCCGCCGCCGGCCGAACCTACCCGGGATACGCCGGTCACGCTCGATTCGGTCACCGTCGTCGGCACCCAGATCAAGGGTGCGAAAACCGCTGCGCTGCTGCCGGTGGCGACGCTCCAGGCCGAACAGATCGAGGCCATCGGTGCCGTCTCCGGCGACGAGTTGTACCGCTCCATCCCGCAGATGGGCGATGTGTCTTTCAGCGGCACCAACGGTGGCAACAGCTCCAACTATGCACGCGGCGACATCGCCTCGGTCAACCTGCGCGGGTTGGGGGTCGGCAACACGCTGCTGCTGATCAACGGCCGCCGCACCGTCGTCCATCCCACCAGCCAGGCCGACGGCAACCTCGTGCCGGTGCTGACCTACAACGCCAATACCGTCCCGGTCGCCAACCTGCGTCGCGTTGAAGTGCTGCTCGATGGGGCTGCGGCCATCTACGGCACCGACGCGGTGGCCGGCGTGGTCAACAACGTGCTGCGCGACGATGTCCACGGCGGCACCCTCAGCGTGCAGCGCGGCATTGGCGAGGGCACCCACCTGCGCGACCTGGGCATCAACGGCCTGGTCGGCAGGAATTCCGACGACCTGCGCAGCAATGTCACCCTGGCGTTCAATTACTACATCACCACCGGCCTGAACTCGCTGGACCAGGACTGGACCCGCAATGCCGACCGCGCCGCGGATTTTGTCGGCACCCCGTTCGAAGGGCTCAGCGGCACCGACAACCGCAACAGCAACAGTCCGTGGGGCAACTTCACCGCGATCGGTCCGCGCGTGCGCCAGGGCACCACCTTCCTGACCACCGCCGCCGGCGCGTTCCACGTACAGCCCGGCACCAATGAAGGCTGCAACGCCAGCCTCGGCCAGGGCCTGTGCGTGCAGTCCGGCAGCAAGGCCACCGCCGGTGCCGACCGCAACCTGCTGGACAACCAGCAGGCGCAGTTCCCGCTTTCGATCACCCCGGACGTGCGCCGGGTGAACCTGTTCCTGACCGGCAAGCACGACTTCGACAACGGCATCACCGCCTTCGGCGAAGCCGGTTGGTACCAGTCGGAGGCGCGCAGCCTGCAGTCCGGCGTCAACACCATCGCCGCGCTGCCGATGACGGTGGCCGCCAGCAACTACTGGAACCCCTTCGGTGCCACCCGCCTGCCCGATGGCAGCATCAACCCGAACCGGCTGGCCAACCTCAACGTCGCCGCAGGCGGTATCCCGGTCAGCATCAGCAGCTATCGCTTCGAGCGTCCTACCCGGATCGAGGTGGAAAACACCCAGCTGCGTGCGCTCGGCGGCCTGCGCGGTTTCCACTTCGGCTTCGACTGGGAAACCGCCGCGCTGTATTCCAGGGCCAAGGTGGTGGACACCCAGGACGCGGTCAGCATGACCCTGTTCCAGCAGGCGCTGGCCGATGCCACGTCGGCGGCGTACAACCCGTTCTGCGGCGGCTGCAACGACTACAGCAAGCTCGACAGCTTCTTCTACAAGGCCACCCGCAAGAGCGAGACCGAGCTGTATCTGTGGGACATCAAGGCGTCGCGCCCGGACCTGTTCCGCACCTGGGCCGGCGATGTCGGCATGGCCACCGGGCTGGAAGTGCGCCGCGAAACCCAGCGTGACGACCGCGATGCACGCGTGGATGGCACCCTCACCTACACCGACAGCATCACCGGCATCGCCTATCCCAGCGACATGTACGGCGTCAGCCCGACCCCGGACACCGAAGGCTCGCGTACCGTCGCCGGCCTGTTCGCCGAATTCTCGGTGCCGCTGGTATCGCGTGAGATGGGCATCCCGCTGGTACGCGCGCTGGACCTGCAGGTGGCCGGCCGCGCCGAGCATTACAGCGATTTCGGCAACGTCACCAAGCCGAAACTGGCGCTGGGCTGGACCGTGGTCGATGGGCTCACGCTGCGTGGCTCGTGGGCGAAGGGCTTCCGTGCGCCGAACCTGGAACAGGTCAACGCCACGGTGGTCAGCCGCTCCAACACGCGTACCGATTACATCCAGTGCGAAGCCGACGTGCGCTCCGGCGCGCTGGCCTCGATCAACGCCTGCGGTACCGCCTACCGTTCCTCCACCACCGCGCGGCGGTCGGGCAACCCGGACCTCAAGCCGGAAACCTCGACCAACACCAGCGCCGGCATCGTGTTCCAGCCGCAGTTCATTCCGGAAGATTTCGGCCGCTTCACCTTCGCGGTGGATTACTACAAGTACGCCCAGGAAGGCATCATCGGCCTGTTCGGCGAAGGCAATGGCCTGATCCTGGATTACCTGCTGCGCCAGCAGGGCGGCAGCAATGCCAACGTGGTGCGCGCCGCACCGACCGCCGATGACATCGCGCGCTTCGCCGGCACCGGGCTGGATCCGGCCGGCAAGGTGCTCTACGTCACCGACCAGTACGTCAACATGCAGCCACAGACCGTGCGCGGGGTGGATTACAGCATGGCCTGGTCGTCGCCGGAAACCCGCGTTGGCCGCTTCGACATCGGCATCAACGGTACCCGCCTGATCGAGTTCTACCGCGATCGTTCGCCGGCGTTGCAGGCACTGGAAGACGCCAAGGCCACCGGCCTGGTCGATCCCTCCATCGCCATCACCGGCGGCGGCGACCTGATCGGCGATGGCGGCAACCCGCAGTGGAAATGGAGCGGCAACCTCACCTGGCGTTACCAGAACATCACCGTCGGGGCGAGTGCGCGCTATGCCAGCAGCTACCATGAAACCAGCCTGACCTTGGCCGATGGCACGCCGTGGACGGTGAAGTCGCAGACCCTGGCCAACGCCTTCGTCAAGTACGACTTCAACCGCGAAGGCATGTTCAACGGGGTATCGGTCAAGCTGGGCGCCAACAACATCGCCGACAAGCGACCGCCGGTGTCCGATGACAGCTACGGGTATTCCTCGGCGGTGTACCAGGCCTACCCGCGTTACTGGTATGCGAGCGTGACCAAGGCGTTCTGATCCGCGGTTTCTTCCTTACATCGCTGCCCGGCCGATGCCGGGCAGCGCAACAGGAGTTTGAATGGGCGCAACATTGGCAGCAGAGCGGGCGTTGTGGCTGGCCGAGCATGTCCTGCCGTACGAGCGGGGCCTGCGCGACTGGCTGCGGCGGCGCATGGCGCAGGCGCAGGACGTGGACGACGTGGTGCAGGAGACCTACGCGATCCTGGCGGCGCTGGCCGACGTGTCGCACGTGCGGCAACCGCGTGCCTACGTTTACCAGGTGGCGCAATCGGTGGTGCTGCAACAGTTGCGTCGCGCCCAGGTGGTATCGATGGACATGGTGGCCGACTTCGATCGGCTGCCGATCACCGGTGAGGATGCCTCACCGGAACGGCTGGCGTCTTCGCGCCAGGAACTCAACAAGGTCACCGCGCTGATCGCACAGTTGCCGGACAAGTGCCGCCAGGCCTTCGTCCTGCGGCGCGTGGAAGGCTTCTCGCAACGCGAGATCGCCGAGCGGATGCAGATCAGCGAAAACACGGTGGAAAAGCACGTTTGCAAGGGTATTCGGTTGTTGATGGAGTCGATGAAACAGGATGCAGGTGATGCAGGGTCCACAGGGAAACCGGACAATACGGAGGCCGTCCATGCAAGGCGCCGCTGAAAACCCGATCGATGACCAGGCCGCCCGCTGGGTGGCCCGCGAGGATCGCGGTGCACTGGCGCCGGCCGAGCTGGCCGAGCGTGACCGCTGGCTGGAGGCCGACCGCCGCCACTTCGGCGCTTACGCGCGGGCACACGCGGTGTATGCGCGTACCGGACGCGCACGCGCGCTGGGCAGTGCCGACCGCGTACCGCCCGCCGCCTGCGCAGCGCGGTCGCGACCGCGCCTGCAATGGGCGTTCGGGCTGGCCGCCAGCCTGTGCCTGCTGGCGCTGGGCGTGCATGAACACAGCGATGCCGGTGATTACCACCTGACCCGCAAGGGCGAAATCCTGCGCGTGCCGCTGGCCGATGGGTCGGCGGTGACCCTGGATTCGGGCGCGGCGGTGCGCGTGCACTACACCGACAAGCGCCGCGAGATCACCCTGCTGCGCGGTGAGGCGCTGTTCGACGTGGCCAAGAACCGCGCGCGCCCGTTCGTGGTGGTGGCGCGCGATACCGCCGTGACCGCCGTGGGCACCAGCTTCTCGGTCAGCCTCAACGAGCAGCGCACACGCGGGGTGGAAGTGCTGGTGCGCGAGGGTATCGTCGATGTGGCCAACGCCAGCGGCGCGATCGCGCCGACCCGGCTGCAGGCCAACCACCGCGCGCTGGCCAACCGCACCCACGGCATCCGCATCGAGAGCGTCGAGCACGATGACCTGGACCACCAGCTGGCGTGGCGCGAGGGAATGCTGTCTTTCAACGGCGACACGCTGTCGGTGGCCGCTGCGCAGTTCCTGCGCTACAGCGATGTGCGCATCATGATCGACGACCCACTGGTCGGCAGCCGCCGCATCGTCGGCCTGTACTCGGCCAACGACCCGATCGGCTTCGCCCGCAGCGTCGCGCTCAGCCTGGGGTTGGCGGTGGAGCAGCAGGGCAACGATGTCTGGCTGCGCGCACCGCACAACGCCGCCTACAGCGCGCCGCGCTCACTGCAATGAACCAGGACGCCGCATGAAACCGACCTCCATTTCCACCCTGCGCCACCTCCGGCAGCTGGCGCTGTTGACCGGCCTGCTGCTCGCCGGCGGCCAGGCGTTCGTGGTGGCCAGTGCCGCCGATGATGACGTGCTGATCCGCAACGCGATGGTCTTCGATGGCACCGGACGTGCCCCCTATGCGGCCAGCGTGCTGGTGCAGGCCGGCCGCATCGCCGCGATCGGGACCGACCTCAAGGCGCCGGCGCATATCCGCCAGGTCGATGCGAAGGGCCAGGCGTTGTTGCCGGGCCTGTTCGACCTGCACACCCACTGGACCCCGAATGCGCAGCCGTCGACGCTGCCGCAGATCGCCAACCGCTATCTCGCCGCCGGGGTGACCACGGTCAGCGACTTCCATCAGCCGCCGGAGGCCTATGCGCCGCGCCGCGCCTGGTTGCACAGCATCGCCGCACCGGACGTCAAGTTTGCCGCGCGGATCAGCACGCCGCTCGGCCACGGCGCCGATTGGGGCGATGAGAACACCACGCGCTGGGTCAACTCGCCCGAATCGGCGGCGGCGGCGGTGAAGCAGGTGGCCGCCTACAAACCGGATTTCATCAAGGCCTTCACCGACGGCTGGCGGTACTCCAATGCGGCCGACAACAGCAGCATGGATGAGGAAACCCTCGCCGCACTGGTGGAGGAGGCGCACCGCCAGCAGCTGCGCGTGTTCACCCACACGGTGATGGTCAAGCGCGGCAAGACCGCCGCGCGGGCCGGCGTGGATGCACTGGCGCACAGCGTGCAGGATGGCCCGGCCGATGCCGAGCTGATCGCGTTGATGAAGGCACGCGGCACGCGCTACTCGCCCTCGTTGGCGGTCTACCTGCCCGAGCGCGTGGATGGCAGCGGCAAGTCGCGTGCGGGCAGCGAGGCCTATCGCCAGCGCGAGGCGAACTTTGCCAACGCGCTGCGCAACGTCAAGACCCTGCACGATGCCGGCATTCCGATCGTGCTGGGCACCGACGCGGGCATGACCGGCACGCCCCACGGCGCCTCCACGCTGCGCGAGCTGGAGCTGTTCGTGCAGGCCGGGTTGACCCCCAGCGAAGCCCTGGTCGCCGGTACCAGTGCCAGTGCCGAAGCGCTGGCACTGGACGATCGCGGCCGCATCGAAGTGGGCAGGCGTGCGGATCTGCTGCTGGTCAAGGGCCGGCCGTGGGAGCGCATCGGCGATGTGCGCAACACCGAGCAGGTGTATGTGGCCGGTCGCCAGGTGGTGGGCAAGGGCGTGACGCTGCCGGCCGGCAACCGCGCCGAATCGCTGCCGCCGCTGCGCATCGATGCGCTGGTGGATGACTTCGAGCGCGCCGACCAGCGCACCGCGCTGGACACGCTGCGCAACGACGATGCCGACGGCGGCAACGACCGCACCGTGCAGGTCACCGCGGTGATCGACCGCGAGCAGGGCGGCAGGGCGCTGTCGATGCAGGCCAGGCTGTCCAGCAAGGACGATGCGCATGCGGCGGTGATCCTGCCGCTGAGCCGTGGCTCGGTGGCGCCGGTGGACCTGCGCGGCTGGCGCGGCGTGCGCGTGGAGGTGCGCGGCGACGCCACGCTGACGCTGGAGGCGCGCGGGCTGGACGGCCGTCGCTGGATCGCGCCGATCGCCGCCACCGGTGGCTGGCAGACGCTGGAGATTCCGTTCACTGCGCTGCAGGGCCAACCCCCGTATCGCGCGAAGGGGCCGCTGCCGGTGTGGCGCGGTAATGATGTGCAACAGCTGGTGTTTTCCGGCACCGGTCAGGCCGGCGCGAAGATCTGGTTCGAGATCGACAATGTCCGCTTCTATTGATCGTCGGCGCCTGCGCGCGCGCATCGTGCTGGCACTGGTGGGCACGGTGCTGGCCATGCCCGCCGTCGCGGCGGATGCAGCGGACAGCGTGCTGGCCGCCGTGGATGCCTACGCGGGCCGGCAGGCCGAGGTGGGCCACGCGCTGTGGGCGACGCCCGAGCTGGGCTACCAGGAAACCCAGTCCTCCGCGCTGCTGCAGCAGGCGCTGCGCAAGGCCGGTTTCCGCATCGACGCGGGCGTGGCCGGCATGCCAACTGCATTCGTCGCCCGCTACGGGCACCGTGGCGACGGCCCGGTGATCGCGCTGCTGGCCGAGATGGACGCGCTGCCGGGCATGGCCCAGGCGGCCGTGCCGACACGCAGCCCGATCGATGGCCAGGACGCAGGGCAGGCGTGCGGCCACAACCTGTTCGGCGCGGCCGTGGTCGGCGCCGCGCAGGCCGTGGCGCAGTGGCTCAAGGCCAGCGGCAGCGATGGCGAGATCCGCGTGTACGGCACCCCGGCCGAAGAGGGCGGTAGTGGCAAGGTCTACCTGACCCGTGCCGGCCTGTTCGACGACGTCGACGTGGCCCTGCACTGGCACCCGGCCGCGACCAACTCCGCCGCCCAGGGCACCAGCTTGGCCAACATCAGCGGCAAGTTCCGCTTCAAGGGCATCGCCGCGCACGCCGCGCTCGCACCGGATCGCGGGCGTTCGGCACTGGATGGGGTCGAAGCGCTCAACGACATGGCCAACATGATGCGCGAGCACGTGCCCGACGGCACCCGCATCCATTACGTGATCAGCAACGGCGGCGCCGCCCCCAACGTGGTCCCTGACGCGGCCGAAGCCTATTACTACGTGCGCCATGTCGACCCGGCCGTGGTGCGCGATGTGATCGCGCGTCTGCAACTGGCCGCGCGCGGCGCGGCGATGGGCACCGGCACCGAGGCGACCTTCGAGCCCACCGGGGGCGTGTATTCGCTGCTGCCCAACGATGTGCTGGGTCAGCTCATGCAGCGCTCGCTGCAACAGGTGGGTGGCGTGATCTACGACGCTGCCGACACCGCGTTCGCCCAGCAGTTGCAGCAGACCCTGCAGCAGCGCCCTGCGCTGGAAAGCGCGGCAGCACTGGAGCCTTACAGCGCCGAGCAGGCCGGTGGGGCGTCCACCGATGTCGGCGATGTCAGCTGGAATGTACCGACGGCTGGCCTGAGTACCGCCACCTGGGTCCCGGGCACGCCGGCGCACAGCTGGCAGGCCGTGGCGGCTTCGGGGGCGCCGATCGGTACCAAGGGCGCGCTGAACGCGGCGCGTGTGCTGGCGCTGACCACGGTGGCACTGTTGCAGTCGCCACAGACGGTTGCGCAGGCCAGGCAGGAATTCGAACGCCGACGGGGCACCGGTTTCCGCTATGTGCCGTTGCTGGAGCGCACCGCGCCGCCGCTGGATTACCGCAGCAAGGCCAAGGAGTAGGGCGGCGCGGTGGTGCCGCTCAATCCAGCGGTGCCATCACCCGCAGCGGTGCCAGATCGTAGCCGACCGCTTCGGCGCGGGCTTTGATCTGCGCGAACAGGGCGCGGTCCATGCTCGGCGAGCGCGACAGGATCCACAGGTACTTGCGGTCCGGGTCGCCGACCAGTGCCCACTGGTAGTCCGGGTCCAGGGCGATCACCCAGTAGTCGGCCCACACCAGCGGGGCCCACGCCAGCCAATCCGGCACGAAGCGCACCTGCAACTGGCCCGGATGGCCTTCGACCGGTCGCGCCACGCCGTCGGCGGCGATGCGCGTGCCATCGTCGATGCGGCAGACGTTGTGCACGCTGATGCGGCCATCGCCACGCAGGCTGTAGGTGGCGGTGATGTCGCCCACGCACTTCTTCTGGAACGACACCGGCAGGTGTGCGATCTCATGCCACTGCCCGGCGTAGCGGCCCATGTCGAGCGTGGGCACCGACGTCACCGGCGACGCCGCCCACGCGGCGGCCGTCGCAAGCAGCAGGAGCAGGGCGAGACACGGGCTACGCAGGCGCATCGACGGCACTCCAGGCGGGTCGAAGGAGCTTAGGGGCGGCAGCGGGGCAGGGTGTGAAGTTTTTGTCATTCGCCCCGCGTGACAGGAAGACTGAGTCGATGCCGCCGCATGAGGGTAGAGCCGATCCATGATCGGCTGCTTGAACGCGTTGCGGCGGGGCTGCGCAGGGAACCGTGGACGATTCAAACAATGCGCTGCCATGTCGGGATGCCAGACAAGCACGCAAAAAAAAGACCTGCATTTCTGCAGGTCTTTTCGAATACTGGTGGCCGAGGACGGAATCGAACCGCCGACACGGGGATTTTCAATCCCCTGCTCTACCAACTGAGCTACTCGGCCACTTCATCGCTGCGTTGCCGCTGGCGAGGACGCGAATAATACGGAGGTATGCAGGGTTCGGCAAGCGTTTCGCGAAAAAAATTTCACATTTGTTGCCAGGCCTCGCGCGAACAGCGGCAAGTGCTTGATCCAGCGTGGCTGCGCATCCGCTTTGCGCACATGAACATCGGTTCAGCACGTGCCCGGGCGCGCGCTAGTCAGTGCGTGTCCTCCGGCATGCACCACAGCAGCACGATGCCGATCACCATCATCACCGCCGCCAGCAGCAACGATGCCTGGTAGGAGCCGCTGTCGCGCGCCAGGGTGCCGGCCAGCGCCGGCGCCACGATCTGCGCCACGCCGTAACTCAGGGTCAGGGTGGCCATCGCCTTGGCCGGGTTGTGCGGGTAGTGGCGACCGACCACGGTAAGGGTCAGGCTGACGATGCCGGCGAAGGTCAGCCCGAACAGCAGCGCGCTGCCCAGTCCGGCAGCCAAGCCATCGTCCAGCAGCGGCAGTACGAACGAGACTGCCTGCAGGGCGAAGGCCAGCATCAGGGCGCGGATCATGCCGAGCCGGGTGGCCAACCAGTCCCAGCCGAAGGTGGAGGGCACTGCCGCCAGCCCCACCAGCACCCACACCGCGCTGCCATGCCCATGGAAGGCGGCAGTCTGTTCGAGGATGGCCACGATGAAGGTGGCGCTGACCACGAATCCGACACCGGCGCAGAAGTACGCGGCGACCAGCAGGCGCCGCCAGCGCGGTCCGGGTGGCGGCGGCGCGTCGGCGACGGCGCGCGCGGACGCGGCGACCGGCGCGGGCATCCAGCACCAGGCGGGCACCAGGAACAACAGCCCCAACAGACCCAGCCAGCGCCATTGGCCGCTGGAGTCGGCATGGCCGGCCATCACCGCCGTGGCCAGGCCCGACACCGCGATGCCCAGCCCCAGCCCGGCGAAATGCAGGCCCAACCGGGGCCGGCGCTGCTGTGCCAGCAGCCAGTTCAGCACCAGCCCGGAGGCGAGCAGCAGCCCGGCGGTGCTGGACAGCCCGGCGAGAAAGCGCAGCACGCTCCACAGCCAGAGGTGCGGTGTGACGCCCATCAGTGCGGTGGCGACAACTGCCAGCACCAGCCCGACCCGGTAGAAGTGGAATTTCTGCCGCATGTCGCCCACCCGCGCCACCAGCAGCGTGCCCAGCAGGTAACCCAGGTAGTTGAACGTGGCCAGCCAGCCGCCCTGGACCGCGCTCAGCCTAGCGTCCATGCGCATCAGCGGCAGCAGCGGGGTGTAGGCGAAACGGGCCAGGCCCACGGTGAGCACCAGCGCGCAGATGCCGGCAGTGATGACCTGCCAGGGATGCAGCGCGGCAGGGGCAGGGGAAGCGGTCATTGGACACCGAGGCAGGCAGGTACCGGGAGATCCTCGGCGATCCGGCGAGGCCTGTCTTTCGATAGAATGACCATGTATGTCGATCAGGCGACAATCCCGCGACCGTGCCGCCACACCCGCCGGCCGCGAACTGACGGTGCCACCGCTGCGTGCGCTGCCCTGGCCGGTGGTTACGCATAGTCGGGAGATGGCGGTGGGCGAGCGTTTCCCGCCGCATGTGCACGCCTGGCACCAGCTGGCGTTTGCGACCGACGGCGTGTTGCAGGTCACCGCCGCGAATGCGCGCCATGTAATCACCCCGCAGCAGGCGCTGTGGGTGCCAGGCGGCACCCTGCACCACACCCGCGCGCTGAGCGCTGCGGCGTTCCGTAACCTCTACGTTGGCGGCGACATCGCCGCGGGCATGCCCACGCAGTGCACGGTGCTGGAGGTGTCGGCGTTGCTGCGCGCATTGATCATCGAACTCGATGGCATCCGTGCCGATGACGATCCCGGGTATTACGCCAGCCTGTGCGCGGTGATCGCCACCCAGCTGCAACGGCAGCCGCGCCACGCGCGGCATCTGCCCTGGCCACAGGACGCGCGCCTGCAACGCTGGTGCCAGGCGCTGTACGACCATCCTGACGATGATCGGGACATGTCGGCGTGGGCGACACAGCTGGGCGCATCGGCACGCACGCTGGCGCGCCGCTTCGAGCGCGAGACGGGCATGACCGTGCGTGGCTGGCGTACCCGGTTGCGGTTGCTGCGTGCAATGGAATGGCTGGTGCAGGGGCGCTCACCTACGGTGATTGCGCACAACCTGGGGTACGCGTCCGCGTCCGCCTTCAATTACATGTTCCGGGTCGAAATGGGCGTCAGCCCGTTGCAGTGGCGACGATCAAGGTGACCATCGCGGGTGTGTCGCCGCGTTGCCTTGCCCCTGATGAAGTCCTGCGATGCCCGCACGCGCTGCCGCGCACCGTTCGCGATGGGTAAGGCCGTCCGCTGGAACGGGGGCGTTCGGCCGGTGGACTAGTCCGCGACCGGGCAGGCCAGGCTGACCAGCCGATCACCGTCGAAATGCGCCTGGATACGGCCGTCGCCCGCCTTGTCCGCGGGCCAGTCCGCTACGGCCGCGGCGCCGGGCAGCGGATTGCCAAGATGGAAATACACCTTGCCGCGCGTGTCGCCCGACTGCAGGTGCGGGCAACCTCCCATCGGTGATGCCGGCTGCCCGCAGTCGCCCTGCAGCAGGCACAGCCGCGTGTAGCACTGGCCGGCCCCGGACCAGTGCCCCTGCGCGGCCAGGCAGCCGGGCTCGGTCGCCAGTACGGCCCAGCATGCCAGGCCGAAGAGGGTGGTGGCCGACATCAGCGCCAGCAGCAGGTAGCGACGAAGGTGCAGGCGCACGTGGAGGAGAGGCGGTGTCATCCCGCGATGATGCGCCACGGCGCAGGTTCGGGCCTACCCGGTGCGACGCGGTGCCGCCGATGGAATGCTGTGGCATCACCGGCTACATCGGTTCCCGTGGCGCAAGGCGCGCGTGACGTCGTGGACGTGCGCACCGGTGGAACGCTGTCTTACCCCGACGCTGCCGTGCCGCCATAGCGCTTACTGTCAGGGCACCTGATCACCTCGTCTGGAGTCGTCCGCCGATGAATGCCCTCACCAATACCCGCATCGTCCTTGCCTCGCGCCCGCAGGGCGAGCCGGTGGCCGCCAATTTCCGTCTGGAGCAGGCGGCGGTTCCCGCCCCCGGCCCGGGCCAGGTGCTGCTGCGCAACCGCTACCTGTCGCTGGATCCGTATATGCGCGGTCGCATGGAAGAAGGGCCGTCCTACGCACCGCCGGTGGCGCTGGATGCGGTGATGGAAGGGCGTACGGTGTCGGAGGTGATCGCCTCCAACCACCCCACGGTCGCGGTCGGTACGCACGTGGTTGCTACCGGCAACTGGCAGACCCATGCGGTAGTGGAAGGTGACAGCATCACCCGGCGGCTGCAGGAGACCGACTTGCCGATCAGCACCGCACTCGGTGTCTACGGCATGCCGGGGTTTACCGCATATGCCGGCCTGCAGGAGATCGGACGGCTGCAACCGGGCGAAACCCTCGTGGTGGCCGCGGCCAGCGGTCCGGTCGGGGCGACCGTCGGGCAGATCGCAAAACTGCAGGGCGCGCGCACGGTGGGCATCGCCGGTGGCGAGCAGAAGCGACAGTATCTGGAAACACTGGGTTTCGATGTGGCGCTGGACCATCGCGCCGAGGACTTCGCCGCGCAGCTGCAGGCCGCCGTGCCCGACGGCATCGATGTGTACTTCGAGAACGTGGGCGGGCATGTCTTCGACGCGGTCGCGCCGCTGCTCAACGACTTCGCACGTATTCCCGTGTGCGGCACCATCGCCACCTACAACGCGCGCGGCGCGGTGCTGCCGGGGCCGGATCGTCTGCCGGGCTTCATGAGCCAGGTGCTGCGCCAGCGCCTGACCGTGCGCGGCTTCATACAGTCGGACTTCAACGCGCTGTTCCCGCAGTTCCTGATCGACATGGGCCAGTGGCTGCAGGACGGCCGGGTGCGGTACCGCGAAGACATCGTCGAGGGGTTGGTCAATGCGCCGGAGGCGTTCTTTGGCCTGCTCAAGGGGCGCAACTTCGGCAAGCTGGTGGTGAAGCTGGATTGACTGCGCACGCAGCGCCAACGCGGTCCTGACCCGTAGCTCACGATCGCCGCGCTAGCGTGGCGACATCGTCCCGATGAGGTGGCAATCATGACCAGCAACGACACCAACAAGCAGAAGACCCAGCAGGAAGGCGTCAAGGAGAGCCAGCAGGACCGCAGGCAGGATGAAGCGGCCAAGCAGCGGCCCGGTCAGACCGACCAGGCGATCCACGATGCGGAAACCCGGCGGCCGGTGCGCAAGGACAACAGCGACGCCTGACCCTGACGGCGCAGCGACCCTCCCGGTGCGGCTGCCGGAGGCAGCCGGACCTCAGTCGGCCCGTTCGATCAGCGCCAGGCGGTCATTGCACGTCTGCTGCGGGCCATGGATCGGGCATCGGTGATCCAGGGTATTGGCCACTACGTCGGCCTGCCGCGCCTGGGTTACCCGCTGGCCGTAGCTGTCGATCCAGAAGTGGGTCAGATCCAGTCGGCCAAGCGGCGCACGATTTTCCTGGCCGGGCGCTTCCACGCTCAACAACATGAACGCGCTTTGTCGGCCTTCCACCTGCCCCATGTAGTTGAGCACATAGCGTTCCGGATGGGCCGCGCGCTGTTGCCTGCCCCACGTCGAGGCTGCGCTGGCATAAGCATCGCGCGGCATCGGATCGGCTGGATTGAACACTTCAAGCTGCACGTCGACACCCCGCGATTTCAGCGTCTGCGCAACGATGAGCGGAAAGCCCATGCACCTATCGATGTGGGCGAGCCCGGCGTGGCGTTTGTCTTTCCGCGCGGTTTCCGGGTGGCTGCAGTCGCCAGCGGTGTACTGGACCAGAACCAGGACCGGCTCGATCCGCGTGTCGACCGGCAGTCTGACGTTGATGACTTCCCTGGCCGCGGCGTTTGCGGACAACGGCAGCAAGGCGGCCAGCAGAAGTGTCTTCCATGACGACTGCATCGTGTGCTCTCGTATCGGTTTGATTGAAGGGAGCGCCATCATATAGGCGCCCCGCCATTTCCTGAGACCTGCGCACCGCGGCGTCGCTGCTGACAGCGAGGCAAAGAAAAAGCCCCGGGAGCACCCGGGGCTTTTGTCTTGAATAGTGGTGGAGCCAAGGAGGATCGAACTCCTGACCTCGTCGATGCGAACGACGCGCTCTCCCAGCTGAGCTATGGCCCCACGGTTGGTGCAGCATCCACTGGGGCAGCCGTGCTGCGCATCCATCGGACCCGGCTAGTCTAGCGCCGCTGGCCGGTGCGTGCCAAGGGGGGAGGGTAGCGGGGCGGCCGGTCAGGGCGAGGCGAAGGCGATCTGGCCCGGATCCTCGACCTGCAGGTGGGTCTGGTAGTAGTACTTCGAGGATTCCCGGCCCTGGCCATCGCGGAACTGGATGCGCACCCGCCGGGCCTCACCGCGGACGCTGAGCCGGCGGTGCAGCAGGGCAGGTACCTCGACCCCCAACTGCTGTGCCACTTGTTCGGCGATGGCCGGGGCCAGTACCACGGTCAGGCAGTTCTGGTTGCGGTAGTCGCGCTCGGAGTTCAGGAAGATCCGGCCGTTGTCCTGGCCGAGTGCCTGCACGGTCATCACGAACGTGCCGGCAATGGCGTGCGCGGGTTCGACGTTGGCCGCGCGGACCGCGTCACTTGCGTCGGCCCAGGGCTGCGGCGGGGAGGCACGGTGGGTGGCGCAGCCGCCAAGGGCGGCGATCAACAGCAGTACGGGGAAATGGCGCACGCAGGCTCCTTGTGCCGGGAAACGTCAGGGCAATCTGCCCTTCCGCATTGTCGATGCGATGACCCTGCGGCTCAAGGACCGACTGCACACCTCTCTTCCGGGCAGCCGACCAAGCGGGCATAATCCGCGCCAGAATCCCGGCGGCTCAGCCAGCAGACCAGGGGAGGGGATGGACGGCCGTCCCCCGCATCGCCCTGCAACCAGCCTGCAACATCCACGCAATAACGTGCCGCATCGCTGCGTAAAACAGCGGTGTTCATCCGCGTGCGCCGCACGCCACCCGTTCAGCACTCCCCGAGACCCCGCATGCCTGCCTACCGCAACACCCCTGTGTCGATGTCGTCCCGTCCCACCGCCGCACTGCCGCGCCGCCACGCCCTGGCACTGGCCTGCGCCACCGCCTCGCTG
Organism: Stenotrophomonas sp.; assembly: GCF_031995405.1. GTDB lineage: Bacteria > Pseudomonadota > Gammaproteobacteria > Xanthomonadales > Xanthomonadaceae > Stenotrophomonas. Next base: position 15,765 of record NZ_DAMAGC010000063.1, read on the forward strand.
TTCGGCCTGGCCGGCACCGCACTGGCCCAGGACGCTACGCCGACCTCGCTGGACGCCATCACCGTCAATGCCGATCACCGCGAGCGCAACCTGCAGGAAGTGCCGGTCTCGGTCGGTGTGGTCCAGGGCGAAAAGATCCGCGACTACACCGCCGGCGGCGACGACACCCTGCTGGCACTGTCGGGCAAGGTGCCCAGCTTCTACGCCGAGACCACCACCGGGCGCATTTTCCCGCGCTTCTACATCCGTGGCCTGGGCAACATCGACTTCTACCTGGGTGCCTCGCAGCCGGTCTCGATCATCCAGGACGACGTGGTGCTCGAACACGTGGTGCTGAAGTCCAACCCGGTCTACGACGTGGACCAGATTGAAGTGCTGCGCGGCCCGCAGGGCACGCTGTTCGGCCGCAATACCACCGCCGGCATCGTCAAGTTCGACACCATCAAGCCCAGCCAGGACGCCAGCGGTCGCGTGCAGGCCAGCTATGGCAGCTACGGCAGCGTGGCCATCGACGGCGGCGTGGGCGGTGCGATCAACGACATCGCCTCGTTCCGCGTGTCGGCGCTTTACCAGCACCGCGATGACTACGTGGACAACACCTACACCGGCCCCAGCGCCGATGGCACGGTGTCGCCGAAGAAGAACGCCATGGGCGGCTTCGACGACCGCAACGTGCGCGCCCAGCTGTTGCTGCAGCCGAGCGAGAACTTCTCGCTGCTGGCCTCGGCCCACGCGCGTGACTACGATGGCACCTCGACCCTGTTCCTGCGCGGTGCGATCACCAAGGGCTCCAACAAGACCGACGTGGCGCGCGACCGCGTGGCCTACGACGAAGCCGACAACAACCCGCAGGCCTACAAGACCTACGGCGGCTCGGTGAAGGCGGTCTACGATTTCGGCAACGTCTCGCTGACCTCGATCACCGCCTACGAAACCACCTCCGGCTACAGCCGTGGTGATACCGATGGCGGCGCGGCGGCCAACTTCCCGGTCAATGGCGTGGCCAACGGCTACGGCCAGTCGATGGGCCAGATCCGCGACCTGGACCAGTGGACCCAGGAAATCCGCCTGGCCAATGGCGATGACAACCGCCTGAAGTGGCAGATCGGCGCGTTCTACTTCGACGGCCGCGACACCACCGATTTCTACCAGCGCGCCTGGTTCCTGCAGGGCAACGCGCGCAACCCGAACAACTGGGTGCGCCTGCGCAACGTCAACACCTCCTGGGCTGGTTTTGGCCAGGTCAGCTATGACGTGACCGACAAGTTCACCCTGACCGCCGGCCTGCGCCAGACCCGCGATGAGAAACACACGCGTCTGCTCAAGACCGCCGACACGGCTGCCGGCGTGGTGACCTACAAGGGTCGCACCGACGTGGAAATGGCCGACACCACCCCGAGCTGGGACGTGAGCGCGATGTACGCGTTCAACCCGCAGTTCAGCGTGTATGCGCGCGTGGCCCGTGGCTTCCGCGGTCCGACCATCCAGGGCCGTTCGGCGGTGTTCAACGCCGATTTCACCACCGCCGATTCGGAAACCATCCTGTCCTGGGAAGCGGGCATCAAGAGCAGCCTGTGGGACAACCGCCTGCGCGTGAATGCTGCTGCGTTCACCTACGTGGTCAACGACATCCAGCTCAACGGCAACGACTCGGACGGCAACGGCGTGCTGTTCAACGCCGACAAGGCCAAGGCCTACGGCCTGGAAGCGGACATGGAGCTGCGTCCGATCCCGAACCTGAGCCTGAGCGCCGGCGTCAGCCTGCTGCACAGCGAGATCCAGGACGATCGCGTCTATGCCCAGGTCTGCGCGCTGAACGGCGCGGTGGTGTGCACGCTGAACGACCCGACCATCAAGGTCGGTGCCAACACCTTCGCCCAGATCAACGGCAACCCGCTGCCGAACGCACCGAAGTACAACATCAACTTCGCCGCGCGTTACGACGTGCCGGTCAACGACAGCGATGTGTTCTTCGTCTCCACCGACTGGAACAAGCAGGGCTACACCAGTTTCGTGCTGTACGACTCGGCCGAGTTCAACTCCAAGGGCAGCTTCGAAGGCGGCCTGAAGCTGGGTTACTCGGGCAACTACGGTGCGTGGGAAGTGGCGCTGTTCGCACGCAACATCACCAACGAGAAGAACCTCAAGGGCGTGATCGAAAACTACATGGCCGCGGTGTACAACGAACCGCGCACCGTGGGTGTGTCGCTCAACATGAACTGGTAAGCGCATACGGCATGGGTGCCACGCCAGCGTGGTGCCGATGCCCCATGCGTTGCCCGACGACGCCCTGCCTGTGCAGGGCGTTGTCGTTTGTGTAGACGATCGATCTGCGTGCGGCGGTCACGCAGGCCGCGCAGGGCGACCTGCGCCGGTCGCTTACAGCGGCTGCGTGTCGTGGCGATCAGGTACCGCATCCAGGCCGAAGGCGAGCTGCCAGCTGCGCAGGTCCGTCGTGTCGCGGTCGCGCGCCTGCTGCCTGGCCGCACGGGAAGCGCCGAACAGCTTGCCCTGGCCGTCGATCAACGGGCGCAGGCGCAGGACGTCGGGGTTGTCCGGCGCCTTCTCGGCCGCACGCTCGAGCCAGACCTTGGCCAGGAACGCATTGGCGGGCACGCCGTTGCCGAAGTGGAATACATCGGCCAGGAAGCCGGCCGCCCAGACCTTGGTGGCGGCGTCGCCGCGCCACCACAGCGGACCGAGCAGGTCGAATACGGCCTCCTGCTTGTCGCTGTCAGACTCGCCCTGGTACAGCAGGACCGCCAGGTTCTTGTGCGCGGGTCGCCATACGCGGTCATGTGGGTCGGCTTCGTCCACGCAGCGTCGATACAGCGCCCGAGCCTGCTGCAGCAGGGCCGGATCGGCCTGTTGCTCGAACGCATCGACCAACTCCAGGGCGCGGTTGTAGATCGCCACCAGATCGCCGGCGGCGATCGCACGCTCGGTCCAGTACGCCGCCTGCGCGGGGTCGGCGAGGGCGGGAAAGTCGCGGCCGGCGGCGCGGCCACGGTACAGATCCACCAGCGCGGCCATCGATCGCCGGTCGCCGCCTTCGGCAAGCTGCAGCATCATGTGCACGCCGGCCGGAAGGGACACATCGCAGAGCAGGTTGGCGGCCACCGTGGACAGGTTCAGTTCGTCCTCGTCGGCCATCGCCATCGCGCGCTGCAGGTGGCTGGCCGCCAGGGCAGGGTCCACACTGAACCCGAACAGCCCGGCCTGGCGTGCCGCCGCCAGCCAGGCCAGCGCATGGGCGCTGTCGGTAGACGCTTCGACAGATGCCAGCACCTGCGCAAACAGCGCATCGGCGCCGTCGACGTGGGCGAACAGCGCGCACGCTTCCAGCGCGTTCATGCCTTCGTCGACCACGGTGGCCGGGTCCAGTGCGAATGCCTCGGCCAGGCAGCGGTGCGCATGTGCCATCCGTGCCGCATCCCAGCGCACGTCGTTTTCGACAGGCTCGTCCCGGCCCAGCTGGTAATCCAGCATCGCCCACCAGCACAGCACGCGGGCGCGCGTGGGCGCATCCAGATGCAGTTCGAGCAGGGCCGCGTAGGCACTGTCGTACTGGGCGATGGTGGCCGGGTCGTCCTCCTCGGCGTCGGGCGGGAAGCCCAGCCAGTCCCGCTCCTTGATCACGCGCAGCCGGTTGCGCTGCGGCAGCATCAGCGTGGCCGCGTACGGGCCGTCGATGAAATCCTGCATCAGTGCGTGGCTGCCGCCCCAGCGCGGATACAGGAAATACAGGAAGGTCTCCAGCAGGTCGACATCGTCCGCGCGCAGCGCCAGTGCCAGCCGCAGCCAGTACTCGGCAGCGTATTCCATGTCTTCCTCGCTGCGCTGCGCCAGCTGCGGCGGCAGTGCCGGCAGCTCGGCCAGCGGCTCGCCATAGGGCGCAAGCAACGCCAGCGCAGCGGCGAATCCGTCCGGATCCTGTTGTTGCAGGGGCGCGTACAGCTCGGCGCGGCCGCCCCTCTGCAGCTGATGCAACCAGCGCGGCTCGCCCAGGTAGCAGGTCAGGCGCAGGATCCGGCTGAGTACGAACGCCGGGCGTGGATGCAATGCCATCGCCCGCAGCCAGGCAGCCAACGCGTGGTCACGCGCGAGGCTCGCGCCGAGCCACTGTGCCTCTTCGATCAGGTCGGCAGTCTCGCTGGACCGGATCTGGCTGGCCACACGCTCCCACAGCGCCCCCCGTACCGCCCAGGCGTGCGGACTGTGCGGTTGCCGTGCACACCACTGCCTGGCCTGCTCGAGCCGCGCGGGCAATGTCTGCGCCGGGTCGATCAGCGTGGACAGCATCCAGCCATGGCCATACCGCGCCGTGCCACCGTCCAGCCAGCGTTGTTCCAGCTCGGCCAGTATCCGGTCGACCTCGTCGAAGCGCTCGTCTTGCAGGGCGTCGCGCGCGCGCTGGCGCAGGTCGATGGCATCGCGGAGGGCATCTGGCATGGGAACAACGTCCTTGTCGAAGGTCAATCGCGCATTCTAGGCAATTGGCCGGTGCCGGAGGTGCCCTGCGGCGCCGGGGGCACACCTGCGCCGCGTTGAGTGCGATCCACGCGTGCGGTTCCGTTGCGTGCAAATGGGGGTCTGCGGCCATGCCCACGCGCAGGCGCGGGCATGGGCGACAGGGTCACCCAGCGGCTGCTTCGCGCCTGATTTCGTTGTCCTGTTCGTCGCCCTCGTAGAAGGCGATACGGCCGGTGTGCGGCGGGGCCTCCCGCGGCTGCCGATGAACGTTGCAGCAGACACCGCAGCACCGGGGCATGCCGCCGCCGGTGCACTGTCGTCGTCCACCCCCGGTCGCGTATGCCGCGGCTTACGCCGCCGGCAGCAGCGGCGCCAGGACCGGTTCCAGCTGTTCACGCCGCCAACCGGCCAGCGCGGGCGGCCACTGGCCGCTTTCCAGGTAGCTTTCCAGGTGCTTGCGCGAGGCCAGGATGCCGTCGGGCAGGCCCAGTTCGGCGGTACGCGCGCTGACGGCATCCTGCAGCCGCTTCAGCGCCTGCTTGTTGTTGTCGTTGGCCGGCAGCGCCAGCGGTGCGTCGGCCTCATCGTCCAGCGGCGTGGTCAGCGCCTGCCAGACCTGGTTGGCCAGCTTGCGCGGTGCCTTGGGGAAGCTCTCCATGAGCTTTTCCAGTGCCGGCACATCGGCTGGCGGGGTGCGTGCGAGTACGGCGGCCAGTTCGTTGTCCAGGATCCAGCTGCGCGGCTTGTCGCTGCTGCGGGCCTGCACATCGCGCCAGCGCAGCAGGCGCAGCAGGCGGATCTGCGCGGCGCCGTCCATGAACTGCGCCGAGCGCATCGACACGTGCGGCCAGCGGTCTTCGTCGTGCTCCACGCTGGCGAGCAGGCGCTCGGCGTCGTCCTGCAGCCACTGCCGACGATCCAGTTCACCGAGTCTGGCATCGATCGCATCGTGCATCGCAAACAGGTATTCGACGTCGTCGGCGGCGTATTCCAGCTGCGCGTCGGACAGGGGCCGACGCATCCAGTCCGAGCGGGTCTCGCCCTTGGCCAGGGTGACCCCGGTGATCGCATTGACCAGCTTCTGGTAGCCCATGCCGCCGCCGATGCCAGCCAGCGACGCGCCGATCTGGGTGTCGAACAGCGGTCGCGGCAGCACGCCGCAGGCGACCTTGAAGGTCACCAGGTCTTCGCTGGCGCTGTGCATGATCTTCAGGATGGCGGTATCGGCCAGCCATGGGGCCAATGCCTCGTTCATGCCGGGGATCAGCGGGTCGATCAGCAGTATTTCATCGCCGACCGCCATCTGCACCAGGGCCAGTTGCGGCCAGTAGGTGCGTTCGCGGATGAATTCGGTGTCCAGTCCGATCCGGGTGGGGCGCTGGCGGTAGCGCTCGTCCAGCTCCGCCGGGGTTTTGATCCAATAAGCCACGTGGGTTCCGTCAACTGCAGGGGGTGCACAGGGGGATGAGGATAACGCGCCGTGGTCGGCGCGCGCGCCGGTATCATGATCCGGTCGTCGTACGGTCGCTGTGGCCGTGCGTCGGCTTGCCCCTCCCGTCCCGGTTCGGCGATGCTCGTGCCTGGCTGCAAGGAACCCGATGTTGCGCACCTCCGCTTCCCTCCCGCCGCTGCTGGCCGTCCTGCTGCTCGTGCTGACGGCCTGTTCTGCCGATGCACCGTCGCCGGCCGCGGCCTCGACGGCGCCCCGGCCGGCCGCGCGCACCGCACCTGCGGCCGCTGCGCCCGCTGCGCCTGCCGCGCAGGTGACTATCGGGGGAGAGGACGCGGCCGAAACCGTGGCGCGCTGGCAACCGCCTGTGGTGCAGATCGGCGATGACGGCGTGGTGGCCGCGCGGCGCAAGGCGGCGCAGGCCTTCGAACAGGACCGGCTGTACGCCGATGCCGAGGCGGCGATCCCGATCTGGCTGGCGCTGCTGCAGCGTAACGCCAAGGACCGCCAGGCGCTGGCCGGGCTCAAGCGGGCACGTCAGCGCCTGTTGGATGAGGCCGGCGCGCTGCTGTCGCGGCCGCTGAAGCAGCGTGAAGCGCTGGCCGAGGCGAGTGAGATGGCGCTGGTGTTGCTGGCGATCGCGCCGGACGATGCGCGCGTGCGCCAACTGCAGTCGCGCGTGGAGATCGCCCAGCGCGTGATCGCCTACAACCGCGCCGGTGAAGACGACCTGCGTGCCGACCGGGTCGGCGAAGATGGCGATGGCGCCATCCCCAATTTCCGCGAAGCGCTGGCCTTGAATCCGGACGACGCGCGCGCGCGTCAGGGCCTGGCCGCTGCCGAAAGTGCCTTGATCCGCCGTGCCGAAACCGCCGCCCGTGCGGGCGATTTCGCCAACGCCGGCACTTGGCTGGCCGAAGCGGCCAAGGTGCGTGATTCATCGATCACCATCGCCGATGCGTTCGAACGCGTCGAGCGCATCCGCGCCGATACGCTCACCCGGCTGCGCGATGAAGGCCTGCGCGATCTGACCACCCCGCAAGGCCTGAAGGCGGCGCGCGAGAAGCTGGAAGACGCCCTGCGCATCGCGCTGCCCGGCGACCCGGTGGTGGGCCAGCTGCGTGAACGCATCGAGCTGGTCACCCACTACGGCAGCTTCCGGCCGCGGCAGGTGTTCAGCGACGCGCTACGCGATGGCGGGCGCGGCCCGCAGATGATCGTGGTGCCGCACGGCGGCTTCCAGATGGGCGCCGGCGACAACGAACGTGGGGCAAGCGATGCGGAAAAGCCGTCCCATTACGTGCGGTTCGAACGGGGCTTTGCGATGTCGATCACCGAGGTGACCGTGGCCGACTTCCGTCGCTATGTGCAGGCCAGCAACGCCCGCCCGCGCGCCACCCGGCGCGGCCATTCGATCGTCTACGACGAGCGCAGCGGCAACTTCGTGCGGCACAGCGGGGTGGATTGGCAGTCCGGGTACAACGGCGTGCCGGCCATCCCGACGTCGCCGGTGATGCATGTGAGCGTGCGCGACGCCGAAAACTACGCCAGCTGGCTGTCCGAGCAGACTGGTCGCTCCTACCGGCTGCCCAGCGAGGCCGAATTCGAATACGTGCTGCGTGCCGGCAGCAGCGGCCGCTATCCGTGGGGCGATGCGGGCACGCCGCCGCCGAATGCCGGCAACTTCACCGGCGCCGAGGATGTCTCCCCGTCCGGCCGGCACTGGTACAACGCGTTCGTGGGGTACGGCGATGGCTGGTGGGGGCCGGCACCG
>NZ_DAMAGC010000064.1:0-10965 GCF_031995405.1 Stenotrophomonas sp.
TAAAGGAGGAGGGGGCGGCCGCAGGCCGACGCCGGGGGACATTCGCCGGAAAGGGTATAGGGCCCCAGCGCCCAATCCACCGACCACTGCGGGAAGGGTCAGTAGTCAGTCTTATGTACGCCCATCGGAAGAGAGAAGCGTCCCGGCACTGGCGATGCGGCTTTTCTAAACTGTTCATGAAATCAGACTAGCCCTATTCACAATGTGCTGCGGTATATTCATGGCTTCGCCCGCGTCGACGTGCCAAGCAAGCCAAGGCCGCTGCGTTGGGCACCGCCGGTTACGGCACCGTGAGTTGAAGAGGGCATATGGCGCTGGTTTTCAGTGATGACGTCTGGGATCGCTGGCGCTTGCCGGCACTGACCCTGGCCGCCGTGGCCATCATCGTGGTCCCGTGGCTGACCCTGCGGAAGCTGTCCGAAGAAAATATCGACGCCATGCGCTGGGTGACCCACACCCAGGACGTGGGCGTGGCGGTGTACCAGTTGCAGGCCGATGTCCGCGATGTGGAATCGGCCGCGCTCACGATGTCCAAAGGTATCGACGCACCGGGCCTGCGCGAGCGTCTGGGCCAGGCCAAGGACATCCCGCAGCGCCTGCAGCGGCTGACCGACCTGACCCGCGACAATCCCGAACAGCTGGTCCGCATCGGCCGCATCCAGTCCATGGTGGAACGACGCATGGAACTGGCCAGGCAGCTGGCACGGTCGGCACCGGATTCGGACCAGCGCGAACTGGTCAAGGACCTCACCACCCGCTACCCGATCCGCAAACTGATCGAAGAACTGCAGGCCACGGAAGAAACGCTGTTGGCACGGCGCAACGAGGTATTCCAGAAACAGCAGCGCCAGGGCGAGTTCGTGTCCTGGTCGGCGCTGCTGGTGCAGCTCTCGCTGCTGGGCCTGGTGCTGTGGTTGCTGCATCGCCAGATCAATCACCGGGCCAGTGCCGAGAAGGCCTCACAGCGCTCTGCCGCGCGTGCTGCCTCGGTGTTGAACACCGTACGTGAACCGATCGTGCTGCTCGACCGCGAGCTGAAGGTGCAGCTGCACAACCCCGCGTTCGCCGAGCTCTACGGCCTGGACGAATCCAGCACCGAGATCCGCAGCCTGGACAGCATCGGCGACGGCGCCTGGAAAGATGCGGTGGTGCGCCAGCGCCTGACCGATGTGCTGCTGCGTGGCCGCGAGTTGTGGGATTACGAACACGAACAGCGCACCGCCGACGAGCAGGTGCGCACCATGCTGATCAATGCCCGGCGCATGCCGCTGCCGGACAAGGACGATGAAGTGGTGCTCATGACGGTCAGCGACGTGACCGTGCAGCGCGCCGTGCAGCAGCGCGTGGAAGAATTGAACCGGCAGCTGGAAGGCAAGGTCGAACAGGTGTCCGAAGTGAACCGCGAGCTGGAAGCCTTCAGCTACTCGGTGTCGCACGACCTGCGCGCGCCGCTGCGCCACGTCGCCGGTTTCTCCGACAAGCTCACCCGGCATCTGGGCGACCAGGCCGACGAGAAATCGTTGCACTACCTCGGGGTGATCTCCAACTCGGCACGCCGCATGGCCGCGCTGATCGACGACCTGCTGGTGTATTCGCGGTTGGGTCGGGCGGCGATGCGGATGCAGGCGGTGGACATGCAGTCGCTGGTGGCCGACACCCGCGCCATGCTGGATGCCAACCTGCAGAGCGAGGCCGAGGAAACCGGCGTGCGTCGCCACGTCGAGTGGAAGATCGCGCCGCTGCCGATCCTGGTCTCCGATGAGAACATGATGCGCCAGGTGTGGTTGAACCTGCTGGGCAACGCCCTCAAGTATTCGTCCAACCGCGACCCGGCCCGGATCGAGGTCGAGTACCAGCAGCAGCCCGATGGCGGCCACCTGTTCACCGTGCGCGACAACGGCGCCGGCTTCGACATGGCCTACGCCGGCAAGCTGTTTGGCGTGTTCCAGCGCCTGCACAAGGCCAGCGACTACCCCGGCACCGGCATCGGCCTGGCCAGCGTGCGCCGCGTCCTGACCCGCCATGGCGGCCGCATCTGGGCCGAGTCGGCCGTCGATGCCGGCGCCACGTTCCACTTCCTGCTTCCTCCTGCGCTCGACGCAATCAACAAGGGCTCCGCCGCATGACCGCACTCCGCACCATCCTCCTCGCCGAGGACAGCCCTGCCGACGCCGAGATGGCCGTCGACGCCCTGAAAGAGGCCCGCCTGGCCAACCCGATCGTGCACGTCGAAGATGGCGTGGAGGCGATGGACTACCTGCTGCGCCGTGGCGCCTTCGCCAACCGCGAGGAAGGCCTGCCGGCGGTACTGCTGCTGGACATCAAGATGCCGCGCATGGACGGCCTGGAAGTACTGCGCGAAATCCGCAACACCGACGAGCTCAAGCGCCTGCCGGTGGTGATCCTGTCGTCCTCGCGCGAAGAAAGCGACCTGGCCCGCAGCTGGGACATGGGCGTGAATGCGTATGTGGTCAAGCCGGTGGACGTGGACCAGTTCTTCGGTGCGGTGCAGACCCTGGGCAAGTTCTGGGCCGTCATCAACCAGGCGCCGGAGATCGAGTAAGCCATGCCGCTGACTGGCCCGTCCCTGGGTATGCTGCGCGTCCTGCTGGTGGAAGATTCCGCCGAGGACGCCGAACTGATGTGCGAGCAGATGCTCGATGCCGGCCTCGAAGCAACGTTCGAGCGGGTGGAGAGCGCCAGCGAGCTGCGCGAGGCGTTGAGCCGTTTCTCGCCGGACATCGTGTTGTCCGACCTTGCCATGCCCGGTTTTTCCGGCAATGAAGCGCTGCAGATCGTGCGCGGCTGGCATCCGGATGTGCCCTTCATCTTCGTGTCCGGCACGATGGGTGAGGAAAACGCGGTGGCCGCGCTGCACCAGGGCGCCAACGACTACATCATCAAGCATCAGCCGGCGCGGTTGCCGTCGGCGGTGGCGCGCGCGGTGCGCGAGTCGCGCAGCAGCATGGACCGCCAGCGGGTGGAAGCCGAGCTGATGCGTGCCCAGCGCCTGGAAAGCCTGTCGCTGCTGGCCGCCGGGCTCAGTCACGACCTGCGCAACATCCTGCAGCCACTGCTCATCATGCCGGACCTGCTCAAGGCGCGGACCCAGGACCCGCAGCTGCACCACCTGGCCGACATCATCGCCGAGTGCGGCCGCCGCGGTCATGAGATGGCCGAGTCGATGCTGTCCTTCGTGCGTGGCTCGCGCAAGCCCAGCGAACAGATCTGCATCGCGCACCTGTTCGAGGCGGTGGAGCTGCTGCTGCGCAGCAACCTGCCGGCCAAGGTCAGCCTGCACCTGGACGTGGCCGATGACGACCTGGCCGTGGATGCCAACTACACCGAACTGCAGCAGGTGCTGTTGAACCTGTCCTTGAACGCGATCCAGGCGATGCCCAACGGCGGGCGACTGACCCTGCGCGCGGCGGCGGACCGCGATGGCCAGGGCGAGGAATGGCTGCGCATCTCGGTGACCGACGAAGGCACCGGCATGGATGCGGAGACGTTGTCGCATCTGTTCAACCCCTTCTTCACCACCAAGGCCAACGGCACCGGCCTGGGGCTGATCTCCTGCAAGCGCATCGTCGAAGGCGTGCACGGCAGCATCCACGTGGACAGCACGGTCGGGGTCGGCACGCGTTTCGACCTGCTGCTGCCGATGCAGGAAGTGACCACCGACAGCGAAGCGGTGGATCAGCCGATTGCCGCCGGTACCGGCCAGTCGATCCTGGTGGTGGATGGCGAGGCCACGCGTCTGTCGCTGTTGGGCAATGCGCTGTCCAGCCAGGGCTATCACCTGCAGCTGGCCTCCGATGGCGCCGCGGCGCTGCGCTGGATGCAGCAGGAAGCGATGCCGGCGCTGGTGATCGCCGATGCCGGTTCCAAGCTGTTGTCGGCCAGCCACCTGCTGGGCGAAATGGCCGCGCTGGGCTTCCGCGGGCCGGCGCTGGTGCTGGAAGAGGCCGACGTCACCGTGCCACTGGCGGTGTTCCCGTCGACGATCAACGTGCACGTGCTGCGCAAGCCGCTGGAGATGCAGCAGGTATTCCGTTCGGTGGCCGAGGCGTTGGAAACCGCCTGAGCCAGATGGGCGACGGGGTAGGGCCGGCCGCTGGCCGGCGCTCCACGTCCCCGCCACGCATCGTCCGGTTGCCGGCCAACGGCCGGCACTACCGTTTCAGGCGTCTTCCCACGGAAACCTGGGCAGGGTGGTCACCGCCTGCTCCAGCTTGTGCGACCAGCTGCCGTGGATCTGCGCATACAGCGGGCTGTCGCCGGCCAGGCGCATGCGCTGGCTGATGCGCAGGTCATCCTTGCGGATCAGGACCAGATCCACCGGCAGGCCCACCGACAGGTTGGAGCGGATGGTCGAGTCCAGCGACACGATCGCCGTGCGCGCGGCATCTTCCAGCCGCGTCTGCGGGCGCAGGATGCGGTCGAGGATCGGCTTGCCGTACTTGGATTCGCCGATCTGCAGGAACGGGGTTTCCGGCGAGGCCGAAATCGCGTTGCCGAGTGGGTAGATCATGTACATGCCCGGTTGCTCGCCGGCGATCTGCCCGCCGAGGATCAAGGTGGCCTGGGTGACGATGCCATCCTGGCCGGCATCCTGCGAGGTGGCCTTGACCTGGCTGTCCACCAGCACGCGGCCGACATACTCGGCCACTTCGAACAGGTGCCGGTAGGCACGCAGGTTCTGCTCGCGCGCTTCCTCCACGTCGCGACGCAGGCGCGAGACCAGCAGCTGGGTGGTGGCAAGGTTGCCGGCGGCCATGATCACGAAGGCGGCCTGCCCGGGAAACTCGAATTCATGCAGCTTGCGATGCACCCGCACGTCGTCCAGCGAGGCGTTGGTGCGGGTATCGGCGGCGAAGACCAGGCCCTCGTCCACCTCGATGCCGACGCAATAGGTCATGTCGGTGTCCTATGATGTGCACTCCGATTCTATGCGCAGGCCATGTTGGTCCCGTGTGGATTCGCCCCACGCACGCTGAATACCATGACCACTGTGCTCCTGAGCCTGGGCAGCAACCTGCAGCCGCAACAGCATCTTCACGCCGCGGTGGAGGCGCTGCGCGCGCGCTTCGGCGCGATCGCGGTCTCGCCGGCCTACCGTACCGCCGCAGTCGGCTTCGACGGGCCGGATTTCCTCAACAACGCGGTGGCGATCGAGACCGATCTGCCGCTGGAGGCCCTCGATGCCTGGCTGCATGCGCTGGAAGACGCACACGGCCGCGACCGCAGCGGCCCGCGTTTCTCGGACCGTACCCTGGACCTGGACGTGGTGTTCTACGGCGACCTGATCGTGGAAGGCCCTGGCCACCTGCGCATCCCGCGCCCGGAACTCAAGCACGCCTTCGTGCTCAAGCCGTTGGCCGACATCGCCCCGGACTTCATCGACCCGGTCAGCGGCCTGACCCTGGCCGCGCTGTGGCGTGCCCACCGCCAGTACGGCGAGGCGTTCGACACGATGGAATTGTTGCCCGGGTAACCGGCTGTGCCCGCCGCCGGCCGGCAACCGTGCCCCGGGTAGTGCCCGCCGCCGGCCGGCAACCGTGCCCCGGGTAGTGCCGGCCGTTGGCCGGCAACCCAGCGGTGCCAGGTGCCTGCGGAGCCGGCCAACGGCCGGCACTACGACAGCGTCCGCCCGCCATCCACGCGCAGCGTATGCCCGGTGATGAAGGGTGCATCGGTGACCAGCCAGTACACCGCCTCGGCGACCTCCTCCACCGTGCCGGTACGCGCCAGCGGGGTGCGCAGCAGCAGCGCCTGCTGGGCGAAATCATCCTTGCCCTGCTCCGGCCATAGGATCGCGCCGGGCGCTACCGCATTGACCCGCACCTTGGGCGCCAGTTCCAGCGCCAGTGAGCGGGTGATCATTTCCAGCGCCGCCTTGGCCGCGCTGTAGACCGGGTGGTCGCGCATCGGCTGGGTGCCGTGCAGGTCGGTGAGGTTGACGATGCAGCCCAGGTGGCGGCGCAGCTGCGGCGCGGCGGCCTGGGCCAGCAGCAGCGGCGCGCGCGCGTTGACCGCGAACAGATCGTCCCAGTGTTCGGCGGTGATCTGGCCGAGCAGGGTGGGGTAGAAGTTGGAGGCGTTGTTGACCAGCGCATCCAGCCGCCCGAACTGGGCCACGGTCTGCTCGACCAGATCCGGGATGGCGTCTGCGTCGCGCAGGTCGGCCTGCAATGCCAGCACGCTGCCGGGGCGCAGCATGTCCAGGTCGAAGGCCATCTGCTGCAGCTCGGCGGTGGAGGTATGCGCGTGCAGCACCACCGACCAGCCACAGGCATGGAACTGGCGGGCGATCGCCGCGCCGATCCGGCGCGCGCTGCCGGTGATCAGCACGACGGGTGCGGTATCGGTCATCGGGGGTACTCCGTGCTCGGCTATGCTGTGCATTGTCACCGCAATCGCCCGCACCATGCATTCTCCACTGCCCACCCCCGATATCGACGCCCTGGCCCACAGCGACCAGCTGGCTGCGGCGCTGCGCGCCGAAATCCTTGGCAATGGCGGCGCCATGCCGTTCGCCCGGTTCATGGAGCTGAGCCTGTATACGCCGGGATTGGGGTATTACAGCGCCGGTGCGAGCAAGTTCGGCGAATCCGGCGACTTCACCACCGCCCCGGAACTGGGCCCGCTGTTTGCCGCCACCGTGGCCAATGCGATCGCCCCGGTGATGCAGCAGCTGGGCCCGCAGGCGCGCTTCATGGAGCTGGGCGGCGGCAGCGGCGCGTTCGCCGAGGTGCTGCTCAAGCGCATGCTGGAGCTGGACGCGCTGCCCGAACGCTACGCCATCCTGGAACCCAGCGCCGACCTGCGCGAGCGCCAGCGCGAGCGACTGCAGAAGACCCTGATCGGCCCGGTGTTCGATCTGGTGGAGTGGCTGGACGGTCCGTTCGAGGATGACTGGGACGGCATCGTGTTCGCCAACGAGGTGATCGACGCACTGCCGACGCCGCGCTTCCTGGCCCGCGACGGCATGGTCTATGAGGAAACCGTGGAGCTGGATGCCGACGGCGCGTTCATGCGCGGCGCGCAGCCGGCCGATGCGATGCTCAGTGCGGCCGTGCGCCATGTCGAGCAGTACCGCGACAAGCCGTTCGCCGATGGCTACCGTTCCGAAGTGCTGCCGCAGCTGCCGTACTGGATCCAGGCCGTGGCCGGCGGCATGCAGCGCGGCGCGATGCTCTTCATCGACTACGGCTACCCGCGGGGCGAGTACTACCAGGACGAGCGCGATGACGGCACCGTGCGCGCGTTCTACCGCCACCAGGTGCACAACGATCTTTACCGCTGGCCGGGCCTGCAGGACCTGACCGCCTCGGTGGATTTCACCGCGCTGGCCGAGGCCGGCACCGGTGCCGGGTTCGAGCTGGCCGGGTACTGCACCCAGGCCAGCTTCCTGCTGGGCAATGGACTGGATGCGCTGCTGGCCAAGGCCGAGGCGCGTGTGGACGAGTTCGGCAAGGTGCGCCTGCGTGACCAGGTCAAGAAACTCACCCTGCCCACCGGCATGGGCGAGCGCTTCCAGGTGATGGGGTTCCAGCGTGATGTCGAATTCGAGCCCGCCTTCCTGCTCGGCGACCTGACCTGGCGCCTCTGAGATGACCGCGACAGGGATGTTGAAGCCGCTGCGCTGGCCGCGCGTGTGGCTGGGTCTGTGGTGGCTGGCGATCGCGGTGACCATCACCGTCTGCCTGATTCCGCCGCCGCCGCTGGACCTGCCCCAGAACAGCGACAAGGTGGAGCACTTTCTTGCCTACTTCCTGTTGGCCGGTTCGGCGGTGCAGATCTACCGCACGCGCGCGGCGTTGCTGTGGGCCGGCGTCGGCCTGGTCGGGCTGGGCATCGGCATCGAATTCCTGCAGGGCGCGTTGACCGACAACCGCATGGCAGACCCCATGGACGCGCTCGCCAACAGCATCGGCGTGATCGCGGGCATGGCCATCGCACTCACCCCGTTGCGCAACCTGCTGCTGCACCTGCGCGGATAGCATCGGTCATGCCGGCCATTGGCCGGCAACCAGACGATGCAAGCCCGGTAATGCCGGCCGTGGGTCGGCAACCAAGCGGTGCAAGCCCGGTAATGCCGGCCGTGGGTCGGCAACCAAGCGATGCAAGCCCGGTAGTGCCGACCGTTGGTCGGCAACCTCAGCGAGGCACCAGCGTCAACGCATCCAACACCCACATCGTCGGCCGCGTATCCCCGGTGAAGCGCACACACAGATCCTGCGTGCCCTTCACCGAGCGCGGCAGTGCTGCGTCCAACGTGATGAACCCATCCGCACCGGGCTTGGCCGGTAGCTTCACCGTGGCCAGCGGCGTGCCATTGCAGCTGCCGTTGAGCACGTCCATCTCGCCGTGCGCACTGCGTGCGGGGCTGAACTTCCGTTGCGGTTCGTCGTGGGCCAGCTGGAAGTAGTACGGAATCTGGCCGGCACGTACGCGCACCCTGGCGATGCCGTCGACATCGGCGTCCTTCCACAACCAGCAAGGATTGAAGATGTTGACGTTGAAGATCGCGCGTGGGCCATCGGCCGGGCCATCGTCTTCCAGCCGCAGCAACAGCTTGCCTTCGCCTGGGCACATTCCCAGCTGCTCGTCGCTGCGGCTCAGCAGCGACGTGGCGGTGAGGTCGAAGCGGCTGGCCGCGCTGGCCAGTGCCTTGCCGTCGAAGAACGTGGCCGCCTGCAGGGTGACCGGCAACGGCTGGGTCAGCGGCGTGGTGTAACGCGGCGACTGCGCGGTGACCGGGCTGCCATCGGTGCTGTAGTGGATGTCATAGCCCAGCGGCGTGTGCAGCGCCAGCGTCGCGGTACCGGCCTTGCGGTCGTCGCGGCTGTCCAGTTCCACCTGCAGCGGCGTCTGCGCGTAGGCGATGCCCATGGCCTGCCAGCGCTGCAGCTGGTTCGGCAGGCGTGCCAGGAAATCGGCGTAGTCGCGACGCTCGCGCGGCGACCAGCCGGTTTCGGCCACGGCGGCCAGGCGCGGGAACAGGTTGTGCTGCAGGCGCGCGTAGCTGCGGGTGTGCTCGGTGAACATGTTGGCCTGCAGGCCGAGAATGTGCTGCTGCTTGTCTTTGGCCAGCGCCTCGGGCACCGGCTCGAAGCCATATACGCGGCCCAGCGGCGTGGACAGCGGGCGGCCCGGTGGTTCGTTCGGCGAGGTGGTCTGCAGGTAGTCCATGTACATGTCGGTGACCGGCGACATCACCACGTCGTGGCCTTCGCTGGCCGCCTTCAGGCCGCCTTCGGTGCCGCGCCAGGACATCACCGTGGCTTCCGGCGGCAATCCGCCCTCGAGGATTTCATCCCAGCCGATCAGGCGGCGGTCGTGCTGCTCCAGGAAAGTCTCCAGGCGCTTGATGAGGTGGCTCTGCATTTCCATTTCATTGCCTGCGCCGACCTCGCGCATGCGGGCCTGCACGCGTGCCGAGGCTTCCCACTGGTCCTTGACGGCTTCGTCGCCGCCGACGTGCACGTACTTGGCCGGGAACAGGGTGATCACTTCTTCCAGCACGTTTTCCAGGAAGGTGAAGGTGCTTTCCTCGGTATTGAACAGGTTGGGGAATACGCCCCATTCGCTGAGCGGTTTCAGCGGCGTGTCCAGCGTACCCAGTTCGGGGTAGGCGGCGATGGCGGCGGTGGCGTGGCCGGGTACGTCGATTTCCGGGATCACCTGGATATGCCGGGCGGCGGCATAGGCGATCACCTCGCGGATCTGATCCTGGGTGTAGAAACCGCAGTACGGGCGCTCGGCGCCGGTGACCGGGTCGCGGCCGCCATCGCCGGCCGGAATGCGACAGCTGCCGATCCCGGTCAGTTTGGGATAGCGCTTGATCTCCATGCGCCAGCCCTGGTCATCGGTGAGATGCCAGTGGAAGGTGTTGAGCTTCTGTTCGGCCATCGCGTCGAGCACGCGCTTGATCTCGTCCAGGCTCTGGAAGTGGCGCGCCGAATCGAGCATCAGGCCACGCCAGCTGAAACGCGGTGCATCGTCGATGCGCAGCGCCGGCAGGACGCCGTTGCTGCCGCCGCTGAGCAGTTGCGACAGGGTGGCCGCACCATAGAACAGGCCGGCCTCGGTGGCCGCCTGCACGGTCACGCCGTCGCGGCCCGAGTGCAGCTGGTAGCCTTCGGCGCCGGTTTTGAGTGTGCGGTTCAACACGAAATGGATGCCGTTGCCGCCGCGCGCGCCGGCCACGTTCAACACCGGGCCGCCGCTGTCGCGCAGCAAGGTGGTGAACTGGGTAGCCACGCGTTGCGCGGCCTCGCCCTTGGCCCACACCGGGGTGCTGGCGACCACGCTGAAGCCGCTGCCGCCGAGGCGTTCGACCTTGGCCGGCGCCGGCATCAACGGCAGTGAGCCGGGCAGGGCGCGGGGGCCATCGGTGGCCTGGGCATCGGCGGCGTGCGCGAGCGGTGCCAGGGACAGGGCCAATGCGAAGGAGAGCAGTGACAGCGAGGTACGACGGGTGCGGGTCTGCATCGGGTCATTCCTGTGTTGCGAATCGGGTTCCACCTGTGAAAACGGGCCCGGAGATCCGGGCCCGTTTCAGGTGTGCAGCATAGTGCTATGGCAATCAGAACTTGAAGTGCACGGTGGCCATGTAGCGGCGGCCGCTCTTGTAACGCGAGGCCAGGTGGTCCTTGTCGCCCAGGTACTGGAAGTACTCTTCGTTGAGCAGGTTCTGCGCGTCCAGCGTCAGCGACCAGTTCTCGTTGAAGGTATAGCCGAAGCTGGCGCCGAGTTCGGCGTAGTCGTCCACGCTGGCCGGGGCCGAACCTGCGACGTAGCCGCCGGCCAGGTAGCTGTCACGCCAGTTGTAGGTCAGGCGTGCGTTGATCGGGCCCTTTTCGAAGTACGGGCTGAGCGCGATCGAGTTGCGCGACTGGTACGGCAGCGGATCACCGGAGTTGTTTTCGCCGTTGGCGTAGGTGTAGTTCGCCGTCAGGC
>NZ_DAMAGC010000064.1:10975-23039 GCF_031995405.1 Stenotrophomonas sp.
AGCCGCTTTCACCGAAGGGCTGCTGGAAGCTGATGTTGAAGCCCTTGATGTGGCCGCTGCCGGCATTGCGCGGACGCTGGATGCTGTAGTCGCAGTAGCCGTCGGCGGCGCAGCCGTTGGTGCCCACGATATTGGCCCAGGTGGCCGGCGAGGTGTCGCGGATCGAATTGTACTGGCGCTCGGTGACCGCGCTGGTATCGATGTAGTTGTCGATCTTCTTGTAGAACAGCGACCAGGCCACCACCGACTGCGGGGCGAAGTAGTACTCGGCCGACAGGTTGTAGTTCCAGGACTCGTACGGCGACAGGGCCGCGTTGCCACCGCTGCCGGTGAGCGTGGTGTCGTTGAGGAAGGTGTTGTTCACCATCTGGTTGTACGGCGCCCAGGCGATGACCTTGCTCGCGCCGAAGCGGAACACCCAATCGCTGTCGGTGTCATAGACCAGGTTGACCGACGGCAGCACGAAGTCTTCCTTCTTGGTCTGGGTCTGCCACTTGCTGTCCAGATCGGTCAGGGTCGGGGTGCCGCCGTAGACGAAGCCGCTGCCGGCCGTCTTGGAATCGACGTAACGCACGCCGACGTTGCCGCGGACCGGGCCGTTGGAGAAGTTCAACTGCGCGTAGGCCGCGTTGTTGGTCTGTTCCAGTGCCCAGCTGTTGTTGAGGTAGCTGGCCGGATCGGGGTTGGCATAATCCAGCGGGCTGCCCTTGACCCAGTTCAGCACGTTGTCGCGGCCGACCTGGATATGGCGGCCCTGGCCATCGCCGAAGCCCTGGATGTCGGTCAGGCCGATGGTGCCCACGTCGGCCAGGGTGCCCGGACGCACGCCGCCGTACACGTTCAGGTCGAAGCTCTCTTCATGCTTGCCGTGGCGCACGCCGAACTGCAGCTGGTTGAAGATGCTGTCGAACTGCACGTTGAAGTCCAGCTGTGCGTAGGTGTCCTTGCTGTCGGTGGAGAAGATGCCGTTGTTGCCGAACCAGCCACCGGCCGAGCCCCAGTTGGCCGGGTTGCGCGCGGCCTCTGCGTTGTCGAAGGTGATGCCCTTGTCCAGGTTCCAGCTGAAGCCGCCGTTGTAGAACGGTTCGATGAAGTACTGGGCCAGGTCCTTGTTCTCGGACTTGCTCTGGCCAACCTGGCCGCTGATGCCCCAGCCATCGCCCTTCCACGCACCACGCAGGTCCAGGCCCTTGGTGGTCACTTCCGATTCGCGCACGTTGTTGTCGTAGATCACCGTGCCGCTGTTGGCCGTCGCGCTGGCGTTGGAGTGGCCGCTGTTGACCACGCCGTTGCGCACGTCGCCGAGCTGGTTGACCGCACCGACGGTGCCCGGGTTCCAGGTCAGGAACGAATACATCGACTGGTTGTAGTTGTCGAAGTTTTCCTTGATGTACAGGCCGCTCAGGTTGAACTCGAGTTCGTCGGTCGGCTTGAACTGCAGGTTGACCACGGCGCTGTCGCGCTTGCGGTCCTGCTGGAACCACGCGGCGTTGACCGAGTTGGGCACGTCCGCGTTCGGGTCCACGCCCGGCGCATTGGTGAAGGTGGAGGCCTTGGCGTAGCCGAACACTTCCATGCCCTGGCGGTCCACGCGCTCTTCGTAATGCTGCGCGGCGACGTTCACGCCGAAGGTTTCGTCGGTGTTCTTCCAGCTGTAGATCGCCGAAGCGTTCGGCTTGCCCTTGCTGGCCTGGTCGCTGTAGCTGTAACCCACCGAGGCGGCCACTTCGTTGGCGCGCATGTCCAGCGGCTGGCGGGTGTGCATCAGGATGGTGCCGCCCAGGCTGCCTTCGGTCAGGCGTGCCTCGGAGGACTTGATGACTTCCATGCGGCCCAGGATCAGCGGCGACAGCAGGGTGTAGTCGAAGCCGCGGTTGGGCTGTTCGCCGTACAACCAGATCGCCTGCGCGACCGGGTGGCCGTCCAGGAACGACAGGTTCAGGCTGGGATCGGTGCCGTCGATGCTGACCCGCTCACCCTGGCCGAAACGGCGATCCAGCGAGATGCCCGGCAGCTGCGACAGCGCTTCGGCCACGTTCGTGCTGGGGAACTTGCCGATGTCCTCGGCGGTGATCGCCTCGGAAATGGTCACGTTGTTGCGCTTGGTATCCAGCGATTTTTCCAGGCTGGCGCGGATGCCGACGACGCTGACCGTGTCCAGGTCGGTGGGGGTGGTGGAGGTTTCCTGCGCCTGCGCGCCGAACACCAGACAGCTGAAAATGGCTGCCGAAAGCAGACTCTTGCGGTGGTTCATGATGTCTCTCCTCATCAATCCGATGGTTCGCCGGCGACGGCGTGTCTTCTTGCGTCTGGTACGACTTTGCCGCGCGCCCTTTGCCGGGGCGCGCCATGGGTGCCACGTACTGCGTATTGCGTGCCCGGCGCGCCGTGTCAGGCGTGCGGGTGGTCCCTATGTCCCAGGTACCAGCTGGCGGCGCCGATGACGCCCAGCTGCCCGTGCTCGACCACCTTCACGGGAATGCGTTCCAGCGCCTCGCGCATCGGGCCCTTGTTGAGGTACCGCGGTACGAACGTGCTGTTCAACAGGAATTGACGGATCTGCGGCAGGATGCCGCCGGCCAGGTAGACCCCGCCGGTGATGCCGTACTGCAGGGCCATGTCACCGATGGTGCTGCCGAGCAGGCCGCAGAACACCTCCAGGCTCAGCCGTGCCAGCGGGTCCTGGTCGGCCATGGCCGCGGCGGTGACCGCATCGGGGCTGCCCAGCGTCGGCGGCTGGTGGTTGAGTGCACACAGGGCGCGATAGAGATTCATCAGCCCCGGGCCGGACAGCGCGTGCTCGACGGACACATGCGCGTGTTCGCGCTGCATCTGGCGCACGATCGCCATTTCCAGTTCGGTGGTGGTGGCCAGGGTCGGCTGCCCGGCTTCGGTGGCCAGCACCACCGCGCCATGCGCGGTCGGAATCCAGACCGCCGCGCCCAGGCCGGTGCCGGGGCCGACCACCAGGGTCGGGCCGCGCGGTGCGCTGGCCGGGCCGGTGAGCTGCAGCACGCCGCTGGCATCGACCTGCGAGGCGGCATAGGCCACCGCTTCGAAGTCGTTGACGATGTAGACCTGGTCCAGGCCGACGTCCTGTTCGATGCGGCGTGCCGACAGCGGCCACGGCACGTTGGCGGTGATCACCGTGCCATCGGCGCGGGCAACGCCGGCGGTGGCCACCACGCAGTGCGCCGGGCGCGGGCCGCTGCCGAGGAAGTCGCTCAGGATCGCACTCAGGCCCGG
The DNA here is from genome assembly GCF_031995405.1 of Stenotrophomonas sp. GTDB lineage: Bacteria > Pseudomonadota > Gammaproteobacteria > Xanthomonadales > Xanthomonadaceae > Stenotrophomonas. Next base: position 14,222 of record NZ_DAMAGC010000064.1, read on the forward strand.
ATAGTCGGCATTGCGGAACTTGCGGTACTCCAGCAGCTGCACCGGATGGTCCGGGTCGGGGCCGGCCTGGACCCGGGCCACGCGCACGTGGGTCCCGCCGACATCGGCGGCCAGGAAGGGCGGCACCGTGGCGGGCAGGTCATGGGCCTGGACGGAGTGGGCAGCTGCGATCACACGGACTCCCTTGGATGTGCGCAGGTCCAGCGATAGGCCCTGGCGATTGAGGCGGAGTCTGTAATCGTTCTGACAACGATGTCAACGATAACCTCACACTTTCGATGTTGCGCCGCAACGGGCGCCCCCTTGAGAAAACGTTTTCAGCCAACGGCCGTCATGTTTTTGCAACGGGGCGCGGAGGACCGGACGGCGGACCGCCAAGCGTGGCGGGGCATGCGATCTGCGCAGTGCAGCATGAGCGCTCCGGTGGTGTAGGCGAAAAACCACGTGTTGACAAACCCGATAGCCGCGACGAATAAATGTGACAACGTTGTTCCCAGTCACTCTTCCGACGCCGCCCCGCGCCGTCGATGCAGGAGCTCTCTTGATGTCTGCCGTGCCTGCTGCCTCCGCGCGTTCAAGCGTGCTCACCTCGATCCTGATCATCGGCGTGCTGTTCTTCCTGATCGGCTTCTTCACCTGGCTCAACGGGCCGCTGATCACCTTCGTCAAACTGGCCTTCGAGCTGGACGAGGTCGGCGCCTTCCTGGTGCTGATGGTGTTCTACCTGTCCTACTTCTTCCTGGCCCTGCCGGCCTCGTGGATCCTCAAGCGCACCGGCATGAAGAAGGGCCTGAGCCTGAGCCTGCTGGTGATGGCCGCCGGCGCGGTGGTGTTTGCGCATTTCGCCCAGCAGCGTTGGTACCCGGGCGCGCTCAGTGGCCTGTTCATCATCGGCAGCGGGCTGGCATTGCTGCAGACCGCGGTCAACCCGTACATCAGCATCCTCGGCCCCATCGAGACCGCCGCCCGGCGCATCGCGCTGATGGGCATCTGCAACAAGATCGCCGGCATGCTGGCCCCGCTGCTGATCGGCACGCTGGTGCTGCACGGCATCGGCGATCTGTCCGAGCAGGTGGCCGCGGCCGATCCGGTCGCCCGCAATGCGTTGCTGGATACCTTCGCCGCCAAGATCCAGCTGCCCTACATGGCCATGGCCGGGCTGCTGGTGCTGCTGGCGGTGGGCGTGCTGTTCTCGCCACTGCCGGAGCTGAAGACCGCCGAGGCCAATGCGACCCCGGCGCGCGCGCCCGGCGTGGCCGAGCGCAACAGCATCTTCCAGTTCCCGCACCTGTGGCTGGGCGTGCTGTGCCTGTTCGTCTACGTCGGCGTGGAGGTGATGGCCGGCGATGCGATCGGCACCTACGGGCACAGCTTCAACCTGCCGCTGGACCAGACCAAGATGTTCACCTCGATCACCCTGGGTGCGATGCTGGTGGGCTACCTGGCCGGCCTGGCGCTGATCCCGCACCTGGTCTCGCAGTCGCGCTACCTGAGCATCTCGGCCAGCCTGGGCGTGCTGTTCTGCATCGGGGCGCTGTTCACCCATGGCTATGTGTCGGTCGGCTTCGTCGCCGCGCTGGGCTTTGCCAACGCGATGATGTGGCCGGCGATCTTCCCGCTCGCGATCCGTGGCCTGGGCCGCTTCACCGAAACCGGCTCGGCGCTGCTGGTGATGGCCATCGCCGGCGGGGCGATCATTCCGCAGGCGTTCGCCGTGCTCAAGCAGCACTTCGACTTCCAGTGGGTGTTCGCCGGGCTGATGGTGCCGTGCTACCTCTACATCCTGTTCTACTCGGTGCGCGGGCATCGGGTCGGGCTGTCCCGCGACGGGCAGTGATCGGCGATCATGGACGTCCAACGGGACCCGCAGGAAAAGAGCATGCGCAGAGCGACCATCAAGGATGTTGCCGAACGGGCCAAGGTGTCGCTGAAGACGGTATCGCGCGTCATCAACAATGAACCCTCGGTCATGCAGGCTACCCGTGCGCGGGTACTGCGGGCCATCGCCGAGCTGGACTACGAGCCCGATCCCGCCGCGCGCAACCTGCGCACCGGCACCACGCTGGTGGTCGGTCTGGTCTACGACAACCCCAACCCGTACCACATCATCGGCGTGCAGAATGGCGTGCTCGCCGCGTGCCGCGAGACCGGCTTCGGGCTGCAGATCCATCCCTGCGATTCGAGCTCGCCGATGCTGGCCGAGGAACTGGCCGACTGGGTGCAGCGCTCGCGTCTGGCCGGGCTGGTGCTGACCGCGCCGATGTCCGAACGTGCCGATCTGGTCGCGGCATTGACCGCACGCGGCATCAAGCTGGTGCGTATCATCGCCGCCACCGCCGATCCCGAAGACGGTGCCTGCGTGTTCGTCGACGACCGTGAGGCCGCCTACGAAATCACCGAGCACCTGATCCAGCTCGGCCACCTGCGCATCGGTTTCCTCTGGGGCGGCAGTTCGCACCGCTCCAGCGGCGAGCGCTACGCCGGTTATGAAGCGGCACTGCGCGACTACGGCATGAGCATCGACAAGCACCTGGTGGTGCAGGGCGATTACACCTTCGACGATGGCTTCCGCGGCGCGCGCCGGCTGCTGGCCCTGCGCGAGCCGCCGACCGCCATCTTCGGGTCCAACGATGAAATCGCTGCCGGCGTGCTGGCCGCCGCCAAGTCGGCGGGCATGAACGTGCCCTACGACCTGTCCATCGCCGGTTTCGAGGACAGCCCGTTCTCGCGCCAGTCGTGGCCGCCGCTGACCACCGCCAAGCAGGCCACCGAAGACATTGCCCGGCATGCCGCGCGCCTGCTGATCGCGCAGCTGCGCAGCGATGCCTACGACGACGCACCGCTGCAGCTGCAGAACCAGGGCTTCGTGCCGCAGCTGGTGGTGCGCGGTTCCACCGCGCCGATGCGCCCGCAGGGCACGCGCCCTCCTTCCCCTGAAACTACCTGAGTCCCGCATGTCCCTGCCTGCCCCCCACGACACCCTGATGTACCGCGAAGCCGCTGAAGCGGCCGATGTGATTGCCGCGCAGTTCGCGCGCAACCAGGCCGCGGTGGAAACCCTGGCCGCCAGCCTGCGCGCGGCACCGCCGCCGTTCGTGGTGACCTGCGCGCGGGGCAGCTCGGACCATGCCGCTACCTACGCCAAGTACCTTCTGGAGACCAAACTGGGCCTGGTCACCGCATCGGCCTCGCCGTCGGTGGGCTCGGTCTACGAAGCGCCGCTGAAACTGCGCGGTGCGCTGTACATCGTGATTTCCCAGTCGGGCAAGAGCCCGGACCTGCTGCGCAACGCCGAGGCCGCACGTGCCGCCGGCGCGCGCGTGGTGGCACTGGTCAATGTCGAGGACTCGCCGCTGGCGCAGCTGGCCGACACCGTGCTCCCGCTCGGGGCCGGTGCCGAGCGCAGCGTCGCGGCGACCAAGAGCTACCTGGCCTCGCTCGCGGCGATCCTGCAGCTGGTGGCCTACTGGAGCCAGGATGCGGCGCTGATCGCGGCGCTGCGCACGCTGCCCGATGCGCTGCGCCAGGCCTGGAACAGCGACTGGTCCGCCCTCACCGACGGGCTGGTGCCGGCACACAACCTGTTCGTGCTCGGCCGCGGGCTGGGCCTGGGCGCGGCGCAGGAAGCAGCACTCAAATTCAAGGAAACCTGTGGCCTGCACGCCGAGGCCTACAGTTCGGCCGAGGTCAAACACGGCCCGATGGCGCTGGTCGGCCCGGGCTTCCCGGTGCTGGCCTTCGCACAGCCGGATGAAACCGGCGCCGGTACCCGCGCGGTGCTGAAGGAATTCGCCGCGCGCGATGCGCAGGTGTGGCTGTCCGATGCCGAGGGCGATCTGCCGCTGCCGCCGGCCCCGCACCCGGCCTGCGCGCCGCTGCTGCACGTACAGGCCTTCTATCGCGCGATCAATGCGCTGGCGCTGCGCCGCGGCCACAACCCGGACCTGCCGCCGCATCTGAACAAAGTGACGGAAACCGTCTGATGAAAACCGTCCTGCGCAATGCCCGCATCCTGGCCGGCGACGAATTCCGCGATGACCTGGCGGTGGTGGTCGAAGATGGCCGCATCACCGCGCTGCTCTCCGACGCCGCCCCGCAGCTGGGCACCGCCGATGAGCAGGTCGACCTCGGCGGCGGCTGGCTGCTGCCCGGCTTCATCGATGTCCAGGTCAACGGCGGCGGTGGCGTGCTCTTCAACAACACCCCGGACGTGGAGAGCCTGCGCACGCTGGCCGCCGCGCACCGCCGCTTCGGCACCACCGGGTTGCTGCCGACGCTGATCAGCGACGACGTACAGGTGATGCGCAGCGCCATCGACGCGACCCGTTCGGCGATCGCGCAGGGTGTGCCGGGCGTGCTCGGCATCCACCTGGAGGGGCCGTACATCGCCCCCGCGCGCAAGGGCACCCACGACGCCAACAAGTTCCGCGTGCCTGATGCGGAAGAGATCGCGCTGGCGGCCTCGCTCGACAACGGCGTCACCCTGCTTACGCTGGCGCCCGAGCGGGTGCCGCTGGAGAGCATCCGTGCGCTGGTCGAGCGCGGCGTGATCGTCGCCGCCGGGCATACCGCGGCGACCTACGAAGAAGCACGCGCCGGGCTGGATGCCGGCATCCGTGGCTTCACCCATCTGTACAACGCGATGTCGCCGCTGACCGGGCGCGAGCCGGGTGCGGTGGGCGCGGCGCTGGAAGATCGCGACAGCTGGATCGGCATCATCGCCGATGGCGTGCACGTGCATCCGGCCAGCCTGCGCGTGGCACTGGCGGCCAAGCCGCGCGGCAAGATCATGCTGGTCACCGATGCGATGCCGCCGGTAGGTGCGGACAGCCCGAGCTACGAACTGTACGGCGAAGTGATCACCGCCGTGGATGGGGTGGTGCGCAACGCAGCCGGTTCGTTGGCCGGCTCGGCATTGGACATGGCCACCGCCGTTCGCAACGCGGTGCAGCTGCTCGGCCTGCCGCTGGACGAAGCCGCGCGCATGGCATCGCGCTACCCGGCGCAGTTCCTCAACCTGGACGACCGCCTGGGCGAGATCGCCGAAGGCTATCAGGCCGATCTGGTGCTGCTCGACGATGCGCTACGCGTGCGCAGCACCTGGATCGCGGGCCAGCGCGAGGACGCATGAGCGCTGCCGCCTCGCCGCGCATGGGCTCGATCGATGCGCTGCGCGGGCTGACCGTGGCAGCCATGCTGCTGGTCAACAACCCCGGCGACTGGAGCCATGTGTACGCGCCGCTGCTGCATGCGGACTGGCATGGCTTCACCCCCACCGACCTGATCTTCCCGCTGTTCCTGTTCATTGCCGGCGTGTCGATGGCCTTCAGCCTGGTGCCACGCGTGCTCGACCCGGTGGCGCGGCCGGCGCTGCGGGCCGGGGTGCTGCAACGCGCGCTGCGCATCCTGATCGCCGGTGCGCTGCTGCATCTGCTGGCGTGGTGGCTGTTCGAACTGCCCGCGTACCGGCTGTGGGGCGTGCTGCAACGCATCGCGCTGTGCGTTGCCGTGGTGGGGGTGCTGGCGATCCACACGCGCGCGCGCACCCAATGGGCGGTGATCGTCGGGTTGTTGGCCGCTTATGCGGCGGTACTGTCGAGTGCCGACTCACTGGCGCCCTGGGTGAACCCGGCCAGCCGCCTGGACACCGCATTGTTCGCGCCGTTTCTCTACAGATACTCGGCCCTGACCGGGCTCGGCCATGATCCTGAGGGCCTGCTCAGCAGCCTCGGCGCCGTCGCCACGACCCTGCTGGGGCTGCGCGCCGGCACCTGGCTGCGGACGGGCCAGGTTGCCCGGCTGGCCGTGTTGGCAGCCGGATGCCTGCTTGCCGGCGGGCTGGCCACGCTGTGGCTGCCGCTCAACAAGCAGCTGTGGACGCCCAGTTTCGTGCTGTGGACCGGCGGACTGTCGGTGGCCGCGTTGCTGCTGGCCCACCTGCTGATCGACCGCTGGGGTGCGCCAGCGTTGGGGCGCCGCTTCGGGGTGAATGCGATTGCCGCCTATCTCGGTTCCTCGGCGATGGCCCTGGTGCTGGCCGCAAGCGGTGCCTGGGCGTGGGCCTTCCATGCACTGGCAGCGGCCATGCCCCAGGCCCTGCAGCTGGCCTCGCTGCTGTGCGCTTCCGCTTTCGTGGCGCTGTGGTGGTGCGTGGTCTGGGGGCTGGATCGACGCCGCATCTATCTGAAGATATGAGGCACGTCGTGGAAATTTTACGTTCGCATCACAAGTGAGCAGTAAAAGTACCTAAGCGCTCCTGCGTAAATGAAGCAGCGATCGAGTCGGGGGGCTTTCACGCCCACGCCGGTTCGTTCCCCTCTCTCGTCTGTTGTCCCGTCCACCGAACATGCAGTCCCCGGCAGTGTCCTGCCGACGTGAACTCCAAGGTGATGCGTGCAGTCAGGAGCGGGGGGCTTCGATGACCTGCCATGCCGCAGCCGCTCTCTTTGTCGTCCAGAGGAAGCCGCATGATCAGGTCCACGCACCACCCCCTCGCGCTGAGCATTGCCGCGCTGCTCGCCTCCTTCGGCGCCCAGGCCGACTGTGTCACCACCGGCACCACCACCACCTGCACCACGGCCGCGCCGAACCCTTACCCCACCCGCATCGGCAACGGCAATATCGCCGCCGAGGACGGACGCACGGTGGATGTGCAGGCGGGCACCCAACTGGTGGTGGGCAATGACACCGCGATCTCGCTGCGCGACGCCGCCAACATCCATGTGGGCACTGGCGCGACGGTGAGTGCCACGGCGGTGAGTGCGCCGGGGCTGTATGGGGCCGGCGGCAACACCATCGAGTTCCGCAACGGCGGCACGTTGACCGTCGACGCCGGCGGCCAGGTGCTGGCGCTGGGCAGCCAGGCCAGCGCGGAGGTGGTCAACTTCCAGGGCGCGGGCAATAGCATCGTCAACAGCGGCACGATCCGCGCCAACAACGCGGTGGCGATCTGGTCGCAGAACACGACCGGCCTGAACACCATCATCAATACCGAAACCGGCATCATCCAGGCCCCCGGCACCGTGATCGGCGGCTCCGGCAACGGTGCGCTGGACTTCACCAACCGCGGTCGGGTGATCGGCAACATCTCCCTGGCCGGCGGCAACGACATCCTGCGCCTGTACACGGGCTCGTCCATCACCGGCAATTTCAGCGGCGGCGCCGGCACCGATGCAATCTTCCTCAGCGGCACCGGCGACTCGACCCTGCCGGGCAACTTCGTCGGCTTCGAATCGCTGACCAAGAACGATCCCGGCAAGTGGACGCTCACCGGCACGATTACCGGGGTGACCGTGGCTACCGTGGCGCAGGGCACGCTGGCGCTGACCGGCAACAACGCCAATTACACCGGTCCGGTGATCGTCGATGCCGCCGGCATCCTCGAAGCGCGGGCGCAGAGCCTGCCGCCGGGGGTCACCAACAACGGCCTGGTGCGCTTCACCCAGCCCGACGACGGCACCTATGCCGGCAGCATCAACGGCACCGGCGCGCTGGACAAGACCGGTGCCGGCGCGCTGACGCTCTCCGGCCTCAACAGTGTCACCGGCGCGACCACCCTCAATGGCGGCTCGCTGGTGCTGGGCAATACGCTGGAAACGGCCAGCCTGACCATGGCCAACGGCACCACGCTGCAGATCAATGGCACGCTGCAGCAGCGTGGTGGGGCGGCCGCCAACGTGATCGGCGCCAGCGGCGCGCAGACGCTGATCGTCAACGGCCGGCTGACCGGCTCGGCGCTGTTGGGCGATGGTGACGACCTGCTGGATGTGTCCGGGGCGATCGTCGGCAATGTCGATCAGGGCGCGGGCAACGACACGGCGATCGTGCGCCCGGGTGGCAGCATCGGCGGTAGCCTGGCGCAGGGCCTGGGCAATGACCGGCTGCAGATGCTCGGCGGCAGCATCGCCGGCGCGGTCACCCAGGGCGCGGGCAGCGACCTGCTGCAGATCAGCGGCGGCACGCTGTCCTCGGTGGACCAGGGCGATGACGTCGACCAGATGGAGGTCACCGGTGGCACCATTACCGGCACCGTGCAGCAGGGCAGCGGGCAGGATGTGTTCGTGATGAGCGGCGGCACCATCGGCGCGCTGCTGCAGGGCGATGGTACCGACCGCTTCCGCATGACCGGTGGCCAGATCATCGGCGGCTTCGACGACGGCGACTACGCCGAGATGACCGGCGGCCGCATCGGCCGGGTCAACATGAAGCTGGAAGACAACACCTTCAACATGTCCGGCGGCACCATCGACGGCAACCTGGTGACCGGCTTCGGCAACGATACGATCATCCTCTCCGACGGCTACATCGGCGGCAACATCAGCGTCAGCGGCGGCGACGATGCGATCACCATCACCGGCGGCACCGTGCGCGGCGAGATCCGCGCCAGCACCGGCAACGACCGCCTGGACTGGTCCGGCGGCGGGGTGGTGTACGGCACCGTGGACATGGGCGAGGGCAACGACATCGCCACCCTGAGCAACCTCAACAACAGCCACCTGGGCGCGCTGCCGCTGTTCACCGGCGGCCTGGGCACCGACGTGCTGACCATGAACAACGTCAACACCAGCGGCGTGGCGCGCTTCACCGGCTGGGAACAGATCAGCCTGCAGCAGGACAGCCAGCTGACCTTCGATGGCGACCTGGTGCTGTCGGACTTCACCACCAGCGGCGGCACGCTCAACATCGACCCGACCAGCGCGGTGTTTGCCGGTGGCCTCAATGCCGCGGTGCGTACCTTCACCGCCGGCCAGCAGGTGACGGTGAACAATGCCGGCCGCATCGACCTGAGCAACGGCACCAACGGTGCCGGCGACGCGTT
>NZ_DAMAGC010000065.1:0-22858 GCF_031995405.1 Stenotrophomonas sp.
TGCACAAGGCCAACAGCATGGGCGAGCAGGAAATCATGCTGCTGGTGCTGGGCCCGATCGACGTGGTGATGATCTCCAACCTGCTGGTGATGGTGATCGTGGGCGGCTATGAAACCTTCGTCTCGCGCCTGCGCCTGGAGAACCATCCCGACCAGCCGGAGTGGCTCAGCCACGTCAATGCCAGCGTGCTGAAGGTGAAGCTGGCGCTGTCGATCATCGGCATCTCCTCGATCCACCTGCTCAAGACCTTCATCGCCGCCGGCAGCCTGGACAGCCTTCCGTCCTGCAACAGCGATGTCTACATCCAGGCCGTGGCCAGCGCCGTTGCGGCCGCCGGCCCGAGCGCCGCCGTGGCCTTCAAGTGCACCGCGTTCACCTCCACCGGGGTGATGTGGCAGACCATCATCCATGCCGCCTTCATCCTGTCGGCGATCGGCATCGCCTACACCGACAAGCTGATGAGTGGTACGCCCAGCAAGACCCTGTCGCACTGACGCTTGCCCGGCAGCGCCGGCATCGGTCACGATGCCGGCCTGCCCTCGCCGCCGGCCCCCGGCCGGGCGAGGGGGTGCTAGATTGCACACCTGCAGTACTGCCGTGGACGTCGGGAAACGTCCATGGGCCTCGGCCAGCCTGACCGCATCGGGCCTTACGTATCGTCGTCTTCAAAGGGGAGTTGGATGTCGCACGTCAACACGATCGCCAAGGCGCGCCTGCTCGCGCCGCTGACCCTGCTGGTGGCCCTGGCCGCCTGCTCGGGCAAGGACGAACCGGCACCGGCCGCGCCGGCCGCCGGCACCGCTGCCACTGCCACGCCGGCGGCGCCGGCCGCACCGGCGGTCTCGGCCAAGGTGCAGTCGATGGGCACCGACCAGCTGCGCGACCTGGCCAGCCAGGCCCTGCGCGAAAACCGCATGTACGCCCCGGCCGGCGACAACGCCATCGAGTACTACCTGGCGCTGCGCGACAAGACCCCCGATGACGCCTCGGTCAAGAGCGCGCTCACCGACCTGCTGCCCTACACCCTGATCGCCGCCGAGCAGAGCCTGGCCCGCGAGGACTTCGCCGAATCGCAGCGGCTGGTCGCGCTGATCGAGAAGGTCGACGCCACCGCGCCGGCACTGCCGCGCCTGAAGCAGGGCATCAGCGGCGGCATGCAGACCGCGCTCAAGCGCACCCAGGAAGAGACCGACAAGGTCAAGAAGGACGCCGAGAACCGCACCAAGCAGCTGGCCGACCAGCAGCGCCAGGCCCAGCAGCAGGCCACCGAAGCCGAAGCGGCCCGCGCCATCGCCGCCCAGCAGGATGCCGCCCGCCGTGATGGCGAGCGCCAGGATGCCGAGCGCCAGGCCAGTGCCCGCCGCGAAGCAGAGCAGCGCCAGCAGACCGCTGCTGCACAGCAGGCCGCCGCTGCCCGCCAAGCGGCCGCACCGGCGGCCGCCGCGCCGAGCCTGCGCCCGGTCAGCACGCCGGCCCCGCGCTATCCGGCCGAGGCGCTGCGTTCGGGTACCTCCGGCGAAGTGCTGGTGGAGATCACCGTCGGCACCGACGGCTCGGTCACCAACGCCCGTGTGCTGCGCGCCACGCCCTCGCGCGTGTTCGACCGCGAGGCCCTCAACGCGGTCAAGCGCTGGAAGTTCGAGCCGGTCGGCGCACCGGTGACCACGCGTCGCACGCTGGCCTTCGCGCCGGGCGCTTGATCGCGGTTGCATCGCAACGAAAAACCCGGCGCGCGCCGGGTTTTTTTTTTGGTTGTTCTTCCAGCGGACGGGCGCGTCCCGTGCCATTGGCGCTGGCAGGTCGCGCAGGGCGGTATGCGTGTGGCTGGCGGGTCGCGAGCACAAGAGCCCCATCTATCTATCCGTTTGTGTCGATAGAAAACTCGATGCACGCAGCATCGATTGCTCGATCCACATCCCGACGGCGCGCCACGCGTGTGCGTAAAACAGGCGGCGGGGAATCTTCCCCGCATGGAGCGCTCGATCATGAAACGCTGCACTGCATTACAGGCCAGCACCTTGTTGCTGCTTGGCATCGCGTCGCCGTCCCACGCCAGCGACGTGGCAGGACGAACATCCACCGCCTCCTTCCTTGTCCATCCCAAGGGCGAACCGCCCGAAGCGGTCCGACGGATGCTGGCCAACGCCTCCGCGCCGGCTGCTGCCGCCAGCGGATATCAAGCCAGCATTACCGGGCTGGGCGCCACGCCAGTGGCGTTCCTCTCCGAACCGGCGCGGTATTTTTACGACAGCCAGCATGGCAAGCGTGTCAGCGAAGGCACCGCCGCGCCCGGTCCGTGGAAGGCCACCTCGCACCGGATTACCAGCGCACTGAGCCACGCCGACTTCCTGGACGGCACCTACCCCTTGTGGAGCGGTTCCAGCCCTTCGATGTCCTACGCGCTGTCGTTCGACGACCTGCCCTCGCTACCGGGCTTCAGCGGCGTGGCCGTCTATACCGCCACGGCCGGGAGCGTCGATCTGCGCTGGGATCGCGCCACCGACAGCAGCGCGGGGACATTCACCTTCAACGTGGAGGTAACGCCCACGCCCGCGCAGTGGGGCGTGGGCCCGGACCAGCCCTACACGTTGCAGTTCGACGGCGTGTTCGTCGACTGAGCGGCTGGCGTTGCAATGCCATCGTCCAGGTCGTGCCGGCATCGGGAAGGGCGCGCAGGTGCGCCCTTCCCGGCTGTATCAACCTGAAATCGCCAACCGCTCCTGGTGGTAACGACGCACCGCCGCGTACCACAGCACCGCCGCCAGGCCGAAGCCGGCAGCCAGATACACGCCCCACATCTGCGCGCTGATCGGCTCGTGGCGGATGATCTTCAGCAACATCTGGTTCTGTGCCAGGAACGGCACCGCGAACTGCCACAGCTCGCTCTTCAGCGGGTACACCATCAGCGCGTAGCCGGGCAGCATCGGCAACAGCATCAGCCAGGTCATGTGGCTCTGGGCTTCCTTCATGCTCTTGGCCGCCGCCGACAGGAAGGTCAGCAGCGAGGTGCCGATGAACAGCATCGGCAGCATGATCAGCAGCATCTGCAGCATCGGCAGGAAGCCCATGTTGAGCTGCCGCCCTGCCCCGCTGCTGGACAACTGCGCACTCAGCTTGAACGCCAGCAATGTCAGCAGCAACGAAGCCATGCCGACCATGCAGGCGGCAGCGATCTTGCCGCTGACGATCGCACTGCGCGGTGCCGGGGTGGCCAGCAAGGGCTCCAGCGATTGGCGCTCGCGCTCGCCGGCGGTGGTGTCCATCACCAGGTAGGCGCCGCCCAGGAACGAGGTGATGGTCAGCAGCACCGGCAGCAGGTAGGACAGCACCTGCCCACGCTTGGCCTCGGCGGTGGCCAGATCCTGCGTGGCCAGCTCCAGCGGCCGGGCGACCTGTGCATCCACGCCGCGGGCGAGCAGGCGCAGCGCGCCGACCTGCTGGTTGTAGCCGGCCAGCGCGGTCTGCAGACGCATGCTGGGGATGTCGGCGGCGCGGCGGGTGCTGTCCTTGACGATCTCCACCAGCGCCGGACGGCCGTCGGCCCAGTCCTTGCCGAAGTCCGGGCTGATCCGCAGCGCGACATCGATCTGCTGGTCGCGGATGGCCTCGGTCAAGTCCTTGGGGGCATCCACCGCATTGAGCCCCTGCGCGGCCAGGAAACGCACCAGGTTGGGCGCATGCTCGCGACCGATGGTGGCGATTTCCAGTGGCTTGTCGATCTGGGTCTTGACCCGGCTTTCGGCCAGCTTGCCCATGCCCAGAATCAGGATCGGGTACAGCAGCGGGCCCAGCAGCAGGGTCAGCGCGAGGGTCCGGCGGTCGCGGGAAAGATCGCGCAGTTCCTTGCGCATCACGGTCAACAACGTGGCAAACGCACTCATGCGTGCAATCCTTCTTCCGAACCGATCACCTTGACGAAGGCATCTTCCAGGTTGTCTTCCCCGGTCTGTGCGCGCAGCTCATCGGCCGTGCCGGCGGCCATCACGGTGCCGTGGGCGATGATCACGATGCGATCGCAGAGCGCGGCCACCTCCTGCATGATGTGGCTGGAGAAGATCACGCAGCGGCCCTCGTTGCGCAGGCCGCGCAGGAAGCCGCGCAGCGCGCGCGTGGTCATCACGTCCAGGCCGTTGGTGGGCTCGTCGAGGATGACGTTGCGCGGGTCGTGCACCAGCGCGCGGGCGATCGCGGTCTTGGTGCGCTGGCCCTGCGAAAACCCATCGGTCTGGCGGTCCAGGATGTCTTCCATGTCCAGCGCCTGCGACAGCACCCTGGTGCGCTCGCGGATCTGCGCATTGCTCATGCCGTGCAGCTGGCCGAAGTAGGCGATGTTCTCGCGTGCGGTCAGGCGCTTGTAGACGCCGCGGGCATCGGGCAGCACGCCCAGCCGGCGGCGCACCGCCACCGCGTCGGTGGCCGCGTCGATGCCGTCGACCATCACCCGGCCCTGGTCGGGCGTCATCAGCGTGTACAGCATGCGCATGGTGGTGGTCTTGCCGGCACCGTTGGGGCCGAGCAGACCGGTGATCTGGCCGTCTTCGGCATGGAAGCCGACATTGCCCACCGCCTTGATTAGGCCGGTCTTGGTCTTGAAAGCTTTGTGCAGGTTCTCGGCGACGATCATGGTTCCCATCCGTTGAACGAGGTGAAGGCCGGCACCGCGCTCAGCGCGTCCAGGCAGGTGGCGTCGAGCGATCTGGCGTCGGCCTTGTCCATGAACTGGCCAAGCAGGCGCGGCATGCAGCCGGCGTTGAGGGTGCCGTGGCCCTGGCCCTTGGCGACCAGATGGCGGCCGTTGGGCAGGGTCTTGAGCACCTGCTCGGCATAGCGCGGCGGGGTGACCGGATCGAACTGGCCCGACAGCAGCAGCACCGGCAGGTCGCTCTTCAGCGGAGCGGTGAAGTCCTTCGGGCGCGTGCCGACGTTCCAGCCCGGACACGCGGCGAAGAACATGCGCGCCACTTCCGGCCCGAGCAGGCGATCACTGGCGGCCGGCTCCTGGTAACGATCGGCATCCTCGGCGCAGATCACCGACCACTGCATGCCCCGGTTCATCTGCACCCCCAGCGTGCGGCCGGCCATCCTGCTCAACGACATCAGCGGCGCGTAGCGCTCATGTGCCGCCTCGTCGAGCACCACCGGCAGCAGCGAGGACAGCTCGGGCATGTACGAGAACATGAAGGCCAGACCGGTGACCGAATCGGCGGTGAGCACGTCGCGCTTGGCCTCGGCGGTGCCCGGGTCGCGGTACTCGACCTCGACCGGGGCCTTGGCCAGCGCGGTCATCACGTTCTTCAGCTGTGTGCGGGTATCGACCGGGAAGCGCTTGGCGCACGCGGCATCCTTGCGGCACTGCGCGGACTGCAGATCGATGGCCGTCTCGAAGGTGTCGGCGAAATCGCCGCCGACCACCACATCGTTCGGCGCCACCCCGTCGATCACCACCGCGCGGGTGTGCTGCGGGTAGTGCGCGGCGTACTGCTGGGCCACGCGCGTACCGTAAGAGCCACCGATCAGGTTGATCCTGTCCACGCCGAGGGCCGCACGCACCGACTCGATGTCGGCGATGGCCTGGGTGGTGGTGTAGAAGCGGGTGTCGGCGCGACCGGCCAGCGATGCGGCGCACTGCCGCGCGAAATCGGCGATCAGCTGGGTGGAGGGCGTGGCGGTGTCGTCCAGCACCATTTCCTTGCCGTCGGCGCCCACGCAGGTCAGCGGGTTGGATTTACCCGTGCCGCGCTGGTCGACCAGGATGATGTCGCGCTGCTTGCGCACTTCGCGCAGGGCCAGGTTGATCACCGCGGCCACTTCCGTGGCCGCCTGCCCCGGCCCGCCGGCCAGGAAGAACACCGGGTCGTGCTTGCCCTCGCCTTCGTTGCTGGTTTCCAGCCACGCGATGTTCAAGCCGATCTTGCGACCGTCCGGGGCGGCCGGGTTCTCGGCCACCTGCAGCGTGGTGCACTGGGCTTCGACGTTGTCGCTGGCCTGGGTGCTGGTCAGCGTGCACGGCTTGAACGTCAGTGTTCCGTACTGGCGTTGCGCGCCCTCCGCCGGGGTATCCGGGGTGGCCTGGCAGGCGGCCAGCAGCAGCAAGGCTGCCCCGGTCGCCAAGGGACGGCAGGAAACTCGCATGTTCGATCGCATCCTGGATTGAAGGGGTTCAGCATGCCATGACGGCGGGGCGGACTGGATGTGACCGGGGCCATGCGGTGGGCCCAAGTCCACATGGCGTCAGGTCACCGCCACCGGTGCGGCACTGACGGTGCGGTCGCGACCATCGGCCTTGGCCTGGTACAGGGCGGTGTCTGCCGCAGCCAGCAGGGCGGCAAGGTCTTCGCTACCGGTAGCCACGGCCAGCCCGATGCTGGTGGTGACACTGACCGTCACCTCACCGATGCGCGCGGGCTGCAGGCGCAACTGCTCGCGGATATGTGCGGCGTGCAGGCGCGCCTGTGCCTGGTCGGTGCCGGGCAGCAGCAGGACGAATTCCTCCCCGCCGTAGCGGCCGAGCAGGTGCGTATCGGCATCCACGCAGCGCGCGAGCACGCCGGCGAAATGGTGCAGCACGCGATCCCCCTCCAGGTGCCCCCAGCGGTCGTTGATCTGCTTGAAGTGATCCACATCCAGCAACAGCAGCGCCGTGGGTATGTGCTGGCGGCGGCACTGCCGCAGGGTCAGCTCACCATCGGCCAGTACCGCGGTGCGGTTGAGCAGGCCGGTCAGCCCGTCGGTGCGCGCCGAACGCCGCAGCTCCACCAGCATGCGCTCCACCAGCAGCAGCACCAGCGCAAAGCAGCGCGCCAGTTCCAGGACGATCCCGCCCAGGTAGGTCGCAAACATGGGTGCGCCGGTGCGCAGGATGTCATCACCGGCACCGGGCGCCACCGGCAGCCCGAGACGCACCAGGTACAGCAGCGCCTGTGCGAGGAATATCACTGCGGCAAGACGGCAGCTGGTGCGCTGCTGGGCCGGTGCGTGGCGCAGCAGCAGCCACGCCATCCAGGCATTGATCAGCACCGCGAAAACACTGAATACATCCAGCCGGATCGCCAGGCTGGGAAAGGGCACGAGGAATACCACGATGCCGGTCATGAACAGTGCCGCCAGCAACAGCGGCTGCCAGGGCGGCAGGCGCAGGCCAAGGTGACGGGCCACGCCACACAGCAACAGCACACCCGAGGCGGCGATGGTGAGGTTGCCAAGCACGATGGCCGGCACCTGCGGCAACTGCGCACGCAGCGCAAGCAGGGTCACGCTGACCGCCAACAACCATTGGCTTGCCGTCCACAGCTGCAGGACCGGCTGCCCGCGCAGCACGACCAGCAGCAGCGAGAAGCCCAGCGCGAAGCCGAGGCACAACAGGTAGCCGAGTACGGCGACAGTTTGGAAATCCAGGGACATTCGGCCTCGCGCGCCTCGACGGCGGGCGCATCTTACCGTGCACCGGGCAAGCGCAGGCGGGCCGCCGCGCCGCGTACCGCAGACAGCACGGGGCGCGGCAGTGGCCAGCGGTAAAACGGGGTTCGCACCGAGGGGAACACGGGGATCGGGGGGATCCCTGGCGTGTCAGCAGCGCCTACTTGCTGCTGACGTACTTCTCCCGCCGCACCTGCGGCGTCGGCAGGCCCGCCTCTTTCAACGCCTCGAACGTCGCATCCACCATGTCCGGGTTGCCGCACAGGTAGGCGATGTCGGTGGCCGGGTTGGGCGCGAACTCGGCCAGGTGCTGCTGCACGTAGCCGTGGCGCACGTCCGGGTGCGGGTTGTCGGGCAGCTCGCGCGACAGGCACGGCACGTAGCGGAAGCCCGGGTGGGCGTCGGCGAAGGCGCGGAAGTCGTCGCTGTAGAGCAGTTCGGCCGGCGTGCGGGCGCCCTGCAGCAGCACCACGTCCACGCCACGCTCGGCCATGGCGGTGGCCAGCAGCGGCAGCATCGAGCGGTACGGGGTGACCCCGGTGCCGGTGGCGATCAGCAGGTAGCGGGCGTTGTGGTCGCCGGGCTGCAGGCAGAACCGGCCGAACGGGCCGCTGGCGGTGACGTGGCCACCGATATCCAGGCCCTCGAACAGTGCCGTGGCGGCGCCGCCGGGGACGAAACTGACCGCGATATCGACCGCTTCGCCCGCGCCGAGGGCGTGGTTGTGAATGGTGGCCAGCGAGTAACTGCGCTTGGTGGCGGTGCCGTCGGCGTACTCGAAATGGACCTGGATGAACTGGCCGGGCTGGAAATCCAGCGGCTGGCCGTCATCACGCAGGAACTGGTAGTGGCCGACGGTCGGGGCCAGCATGCGCCGGTCGATCAGTTTGAGGGGAAATTGGGCAGGCACGACTTTTCGGGACAGTGTGTAGCCGGGGCAAGCCCTCGGGGTCTTCTATAATAGCCGCTCCCCGCCCCTATCCAGCGCCAGCCCGCAGGCGCGAAGGCAAGAGCTTGGCTTCCCAGAACACTCCCGCGACCGGTACGGCCCCCGCCCTGCGGGTCCGCGACCTCCGTAAAACCTACGAAAACGGCACCCAGGCGCTGAAGGGCGTCTCGCTGGACGTCGTCCCGGGCGATTTCTTCGCCCTGCTCGGCCCCAACGGCGCCGGCAAGTCGACCCTGATCGGCATCATCAGCTCGCTGGTCAACCTCAGCGAGGGCCAGGTCGAGGTGTTCGGCAGCGACCTGGTGCGCAACCGCAGCGCGACCATGCGCCTGATCGGCCTGGTGCCCCAGGAAATCAACTTCAACCTGTTCGAGAAGCCCTTCGATATCCTGGTCAACTACGCCGGGTTCTACGGCGTGGCCCGTGCCGAGGCCGAGAAGATGGCCGAAGAGGAGCTCAAGCGCGCGCATCTGTGGGAAAAGGCGCAGGTGATGAGCCGTACCCTGTCCGGCGGCATGAAGCGCCGGCTGATGATCGCCCGGGCGATGATGACCCGCCCGCGCCTGCTGATCCTGGATGAGCCCACCGCGGGTGTGGACATCGAGATCCGCCGCGACATGTGGCGCGTGCTCAAGGAGATCAATGCCGCCGGCACCACGATCATCCTCACCACGCACTACCTGGAAGAAGCCGAGCACCTGTGCCGGAACCTGGCCATCATCAACCACGGCCAGATCGTCACCCAGGGCCCGATGCGCGAACTGCTGGCCAAGCTGGACGTGGAAGGCTTCCTGTTCGACATCGACGGCAGCCTGCCGGCCCAGCTGCCGGAGATCGAAGGCGCCATCCTGATCGCCACCGACAGCCACACGCTGGATGTGGACATGCCGCGCGCGATGGACCTCAACCGGGTGTTTGAAGCCTTGAACGCGGCCGGCATCCGGGTGCGTTCGATGCGGACCAAGAGCAACCGCCTGGAGGAGCTGTTCGTGCGCCTCACCGGCAACCAGGAGAACGTGGCATGAGCAGCACCCCGACCCCGGTCCTGACCGACGGCCAACGCAATCGCATCGCGCTGATGACCATCGTGCGCCGCGAAGTGGCGCGCATCCTGCGCATCTGGGGCCAGACCCTGGTGCCGCCGGCGATCACCATGACCCTGTACTTCCTGATCTTCGGCGGCCTGATCGGCTCGCGCGTGGGCGAGATGGGCGGCTACAGCTACATGCAGTTCATCGTGCCGGGCCTGGTGATGATGAGCGTGATCCAGAACAGCTACGGCAACATCAGTTCGTCCTTCTTCGGCGCCAAGTTCGGTCGCCATGTCGAAGAGCTGCTGGTGAGCCCGATGCCGAACTGGGTGATCCTGTGGGGCTATGTGTCCGGCGCGGTGCTGCGCGGCCTGATGGTCGGCGTGATCGTGCTGATCATTGCCATGTTCTTCACCCCGGTGCGCATCCCGCATCCGCTGGTGACGCTGACCACGGTGCTGCTGGGCGCGACGATCTTCTCGCTGGCCGGCTTCATCAACGCGGTCTACGCCAAGAAGTTCGATGACGTGGCGATCGTGCCGACCTTCATCCTGACCCCGCTGACCTACCTGGGCGGCGTGTTCTACTCGGTGAAGCTGCTGCCGACCTGGGCCGAAGCGGCCACCCACGCCAACCCGATCTTCTACATGGTCAACGCGTTCCGCTACGGCCTGCTGGGCACCAGCGACGTGCCGCTGTGGGTGGCCTACGCGCTGATGCTCGGCTTCGTGGTGGCGCTTACCGCACTGGCGCTGTGGCTGCTGAAGCGCGGTGTGGGGATGCGGAGCTGATCTGATGCGGTTCAGCGACTACATCGTATTTGTCGATGAAAGTGGCGACCATGGCATGGACAGCATCGACGACGGGTATCCGTTGTTCGTGCTGTCCTGTTGCCTCATCAGCAAACGGGAGTACATGGGCACGGTGGTTCCGGCGATGCAGCAGTTGAAGTTCTCAACGTTCGGCCACGATGCCGTCATCCTGCATGAGCGCGAGATCCGCAAAGACCTCGGTCCGTTTTCCGTTCTTCGTGAACCCAACAGGAAGCAGGCCTTCATCCAGGCATTGACCGATGTCCTCGATCGAACGCCGATGACGGTGTTCTCTGCGGTTATAGACAAACGCCAGCTCGCGGAGCATCGGCGACGCGGGGAAAACCCCTATGAGCTGTCTCTGCGTTTTTGCCTGGAACGTATTTTCTATTCGTTACGGCGACTTGGGCAGACCTCTGATACGGACGGCCCAGTACTGACGCACGTTCTTTGTGAATCGCGTGGTCGCAATGAAGATGCGGACCTGGAACTTGCATTCCGCCGCATCTGTGGCGGCGACAACATTGGCAACATCCACCTGCCGTTCGAGCCGGTGTTGACCGACAAGAAGAACAACTCCATCGGCCTGCAGCTCGCTGACCTGGTCGCCCGTCCCATTGGGCTGAAGCAGTTGCGTCCCCATCAGCCCAACCGCGCATGGGATGTCATCGAGCCGAAGCTGGACCACGACGCAGCGGGCCGCTACCTCGGATACGGCCTCAAATGCTTCCCATGAAAAACAAAAGGCCCCGGCGAATCCGCCGAGGCCAAGTGCCGACCGGGAATCCCCGATCCAGTGGACAGCATAACAGAGCTACCCCGCAGACGCCCGTAACCCGTTCAACGCATTCAGTTCATCCTGAACCTGGAGTATGTATTACATGCGCATCCTGATCCTCGGCGCCGGCGGAACCGGCGGTTATTTCGGTGGTCGCCTGGCGCAGGCCGGCGTGGACGTGACCTTCCTGGTGCGTCCGGCGCGTGCGGCGCAACTGGATGCCGAGGGGCTGGTGATCCGCAGCCCGGTGGGCGATGCGGCGTTCGCGGTGCAGCACGTCACCGCCGAGGCATTGCCCGCGCTGGCGGCGGCGCAGCCGTTCGACCTGGTCATCCTGAGCTGCAAGGCCTATGACCTGGACAGCGCCATCGAGGCCATCGCGCCGGCGATGGGGCCGCGCACCACGGTGCTGCCGATCCTCAACGGCTTGCGGCATTACGCCGACCTCGACGCGCGCTTCGGCCGCGATGCGGTGCTGGGCGGGCTGTGCTTCATCAGCGCGACCAAGGCCGCCGACGGCGCGGTGGTGCATCTGGCGCCGGCGGCCAAGCTGACCTTCGGCGAGCGCGACGGCACCGGCAGCAGTGCGCGGGTGCTGGCGCTGGCGGCGGCGTGCGTGCAGGCCGGCGTGGACCATGTAGCCAGCGATGCGATCGGCCAGGAGCAGTGGATCAAGTACACCTTCCTGACCACCCTGGCCGCATCGACCTGCCTGATGCGCGCCGATGTCGGCACGATCGTGGCGACCGACGACGGCGCGGCAATCGTGCGCGGACTGTACGACGAATGCCTGGCCGTGGCCGACGCCGCCGGTGAGCCGATTCCCGCCAAGGCGCGCGAGATCGCCCTGGCCGCGACCACGCAGGCCGGTTCGGCGTTGAAAGCCTCGATGCTGCGCGACCTGGAAGCCGGCCAGCAGGTCGAAGCCGAGCAGATCGTCGGCGACATGCTGGTCCGTGCGCGCGCCGCCGGGCAGGCGGCGCCGCTGCTGGCAGTGGCCTATGCGCACCTGCAGGCCTACCAGCAGCAGCGCAAGGGCTGAGCATGGCCGCCGACACCGCACCGGCACGCGTGCTGGTGCTGGGCCTGGGCTACGCCGGGCGGCATCTGGCCACGCTGCTGCAGGCGCACGGCATTGCCTGCAGCGGCACCGTGCGCGATCCGGCCATCGCGCCGGCCGACGGCGTGCCACGCCACCGTCTGGCCGAGGGAAACCCCCTCGAGGCGGCGTTGCACGAGGCGATCCGCACCGCCGATGCGATCCTGTGCAGTGTCCCACCCGATGCCGGCGGCGATCCCGCCCTGCGCCTGCTCGGCAAGGCACTGCACGATGCACCGTCGCTGCGCTGGGTGGGCTACCTCTCGTCGACGGCCGTGTATGCCGACCGCGATGGCGGCTGGATCGACACGCACTCGACGGCCGATGCCACCGATGACACCGCACTGAGGCGCCTGCGTGCCGAACAGCAGTGGCAGGCCTTCGCGCAGGCGCGCGGCATCGCCTCGGCGGTGTTCCGGCTGCCCGCGCTGTACGGACGGGGACGCAACGCGCTGGTGCAGTTGGCGCACGGCAAGGCGCGGCAGGTCGTGCGTCCCGGCCAGGTGTTCAACCGGCTGCACGCGGAAGACCTCGCCACGGCGGTACTGGCGGCGATGCGCCGGCCGCAGGCTGATGCGCTGTATCTGCCCGCCGACGACGAGCCGGCGCCGCCGCAGGACGTGCTGGCCCATGCAGCGGCACTGAGTGACCTGCCGCTGCCTGCGCCGCAGGCCTGGGACGATCCGGCCGTCCCCGCCTCGCTGCGGCGCTTCTACGGCAGCAACAAGCGCATCGACAGTCGCGGCACGCGCGAGGCATTGCAGTGGCAGCCACGGTTCCCGACCTACCGCGAAGGGCTGGCCGATGCGTGGGCGGCCGGCGACGGGACCATCACCACAATCCGGTAGAGCCGAGCCATGCTCGGCTGCTCTCCGCTCCGATGCCCGGATGGCCGGCTTCGCCGCCACGGTCGCAGTACGGGCGCTGCAATCAACACGCCCGGTGCGGGCCGCGCGTTGCGCGGTTGCCGAGCATGGCTCGGCACTACCGGATCAGGCGGCGTCGGGCAGGCGGAAGAACGCGCGCGTGGCCGCCGTCGCATTGGCGGCCGTGATGTCCACCGCTTCGCCACGGTCGCGGGCCAGTTCCTCGACGATATGCGACAGGAACATCGGCTCGTTGCGGCGGTCCTTGGGCATCGGCTTGAGCGAGCGCGGCAGCAGGTACGGCGCGTCGGTCTCGATCATCAGGCGGTTGGCCGGGATGTGCCTGACCAGCTCGCGCAGGTGGCCGCCGCGGCGCTCATCGCACAGCCAGCCGGTGATGCCGATGTACCAGTCCTGGTCCAGGTAATCGAACAGTTCCTGGCGCTCGCCGGTGAAGCAATGCACCACCGCCGCGCCGAGCTTGCCGTCGAAGTTCTTCATCTGCGCCATGAAATCGGCGTGCGCGTCGCGCTGGTGCAGGAACAGTGGCTTGCGCGCGTCATCGGCGGCCCGCACGTCACTGGCCAGCTGCAGCTGGCGTTCAAACGCGCGGTGCTGGGCCGGGCGCGGCGCGAAATCGCGGAAGTAATCCAGCCCGCACTCGCCCACCGCCACCACCTCGGCATGCGCGTGCAGCGCACGCATCTCCGCATCGCACTCGTCGGTGTATTCCACCGCATGGTGCGGATGCACGCCGGCGGTGGCGTACAGGAACCCCGGATGCTGACGCGCCAGTTCCAGTGCCATCGGCGAG
This sequence comes from Stenotrophomonas sp., assembly GCF_031995405.1. Classification (GTDB taxonomy): domain Bacteria; phylum Pseudomonadota; class Gammaproteobacteria; order Xanthomonadales; family Xanthomonadaceae; genus Stenotrophomonas. The sequence continues at coordinate 13,766 of NZ_DAMAGC010000065.1, forward strand.
TGCTCGCGGCTGGCGCCGGTGATCACCATCTGCACCACGCCGGCATCGCGCGCGCGCGCCAGTACGGCATCGCGGTCGCGATCGAAGGAATCATGGGTGAGGTTGGCGCCGATGTCGATCAGGTGCATGGGGAGCTACAGGACAGTGAACCCGTCCATTCTAGCGTGCCGCCCGCACGGGCCCGGCGTATACGTCTCGCCGCCCTCGCCCACGGCCCGTATCCTTGGCCCATGAGCACGCCGATTTTCCCGATCTCCCCGCTGCTGCCGCAGATCCTCGCGCATCTGGACACCCATTCGCGGTTGGTGCTGGAAGCGCCGCCCGGCGCGGGCAAGACCACCCAGGTGCCGCTGGCGCTGCTGGACGCCCCGTGGCTGCAGGGCCGCAAGATCCTCATGCTCGAACCGCGCCGGGTCGCGGCGCGCAGCGCTGCGCAGTTCATGGCGCGCCAGCTGGGTGACGAGGTCGGCGGCACCGTCGGTTACCGCATCCGCTTCGAGAACAAGGTGTCCGCACGCACACGCGTGGAAGTGGTCACCGAAGGCATCCTGACCCGGATGCTGCAGGACGACTCCCTGCTGGAGGGCGTGGGCGCGCTGCTGTTCGATGAATTCCACGAGCGCCACCTGGCCGCCGACCTGGGCCTGGCGTTGGCGCTGGATGTGCAGGCGCAGCTGCGCGAGGACCTGCGCATTGTGGTGATGTCGGCCACGCTGGATGGCGAGCGCCTGGCCCAGTTCCTGGACGCACCGCGCCTGAGCAGCGAAGGCCGCAGCTTCCCGGTGGCGATCAGCCATTTCCCCGCACGCCGCGATGAAGCGCTGGAAGCGCAGGCGCGCCGCGCGGTGGAACAGGCGCTGGCCGAACATCCCGGCGACGTGCTGGTGTTCCTGCCCGGCCAGCGCGAGATCGCGCGCACCCAGGCGGCGCTGGAACAGGTCCTGCCGCCGACGGTGCAGGTGCTGCCGCTGCATGGCGAACTGCCGGTGGAACAGCAGTCGCGCGTGCTGCAGCCCGACCCGAACGGCCAGCGCCGGGTGGTGCTGGCCACCAACGTCGCCGAATCCTCGGTCACCCTGCCCGGCGTGCGCGTGGTGATCGATGCCGGGCTGGCGCGCGAACCGCGCTACGACCCCAACAGCGGCTTTGCGCGCCTGGATGTGGTGAGCATCGCGCAGGCCTCGGCCGACCAGCGCGCCGGACGCGCCGGGCGCGTTGCCGACGGCTGGGCATGGCGGTTGTGGCCGCAGTCGCAGCGGCTGGAAGCGCAGCGACGGCCGGAGATGGCGCAGGTGGAACTGGCCTCGCTGGCACTCGAACTGGCGGCGTGGGGCAGCGACGACCTGCGCTTCGTCGATGCACCGCCGGTCGGCGCCCTGGCCGCCGCCCGCGAATTGCTGCAGCGGCTGGGCGCGATGCGCGACGGCGGCGCCCTGACCGCACTGGGCCGGCGGATGCTCACCCTGGGCACGCATCCGCGACTGGCGGCGATGTTGCTGGCGGCCGAAGGCGGCGTCGAACAGGCGTTGGCCTGCGACCTGGCCGCGCTGCTGGAAGCGCGCGACCCGCTGCGTCAGGGCGGCGATGCACTGGCCGCCCGCTGGCGCGCGCTGGCCGCGTTCCGGCAGGGGCGCGCACCGCACGACGCCAACCGCGGCGCCTTGGCCGCCATCGATGCAGCCAGCAAACAGTGGCGACGCCGCCTGCGCTGCGACGCCGCGCCGCCGACCGCGGTGGAGGCGCATCGGCTCGGCGATCTGCTCGCCCATGCCTTCCCCGACCGCATCGCCGCGCGCCACCCCACCGACCCGCTGCGCTACCTGCTGGCCAATGGTCGCAGCGCGCGCCTGTTCGATCCCAGCGACCTGCGCGGCGAGCCGTGGCTGGTGGCGGTGGAGCTGCGCTTTGAGGCGCGCGATGCGCTGCTGCTGCGCGCCGCGCCGGTGGACGAGAACCGGCTGCGGCGGGACTTCCCCGAGCGGTTCAAGCAGGAAGACGTGGTGCGCTGGGACGCCGACAAGCGCGCCCTGGTGGCGCGTCGTGAGACCCGCTTCGACCGCATCGTGCTCGACAGCCGTTCGGCCGGACGCGTGGATCCGGCCCACGCCGCGCAGGCATTGACCGAGGCAGTGGCCGAGCTGGGGCTCGATGCACTGCCGTGGACCGACGGCCTGCGCCAGTGGCAGGCGCGCGCACTGGCGGTACGCGCGTGGATGCCGGAGCTGGAACTGCCGGACCTGTCCGATGCGGCCTTGATGGACAGCCTGCCGCGCTGGCTCACGCCGGCCTTCAACGGCAAGACGCGTCTGGATGCGCTGGACGAAGCGAGCCTGGGCGAGGCGTTGAAGTCGCCGTTGCCGTGGGCGCTGCGCCAGTGGATCGATCGCCATGCGCCGGTGCGCATCGCCGTGCCGTCGGGCATGGAGCGGACGATCCACTACGCCGTCGATGCCGATGGCATCACCCCGCAGCCCCCGGTGCTGGCGGTGAAGCTGCAGGAGCTGTTCGGCCTGGCCGACACCCCGCGCATCGCCGACGGACGCATTCCGCTCACCCTCCATCTGCTGTCCCCCGGTGGACGCCCGCTGCAGGTCACCCAGGACCTGCGCAACTTCTGGGCGAACACCTACACCGAAGTAAAAAAGGAAATGAAGGGACGCTATCCCAAGCACCCGTGGCCGGACGATCCGTGGACGGCGACCGCCACCCATCGGGCCAAGCCGCGCGGGACATGAGGCTGCCAGCAGCGCGCCCTCACGCGCTCCGCGCATTCATGGCTGGCGGCTGACCGCGTCATCCGGTCCCACGGCGGTGGACCGGTGAAGCAGCTACAGTCGTCATCCGGTCGTGGCCGGCGGATAACACGCCCTACACGGCCCACGGGCGACACTGGACCAGAACCGAGGCAAAGGACCCCCCATGAGCAGATTGACTGTGATTACCGACCGCGCCCTCGAGCGCGCCCTGGGCCTGGCAAGCACCGCCGGTGACGGCCTCAAGCATGCTGGCAGCAACCTGCGCCACTTCGGGCCGCAGGCGAGTGACTGGATCAAGACCGGCGCGGCGCTTGGTGCAGTGAAGACCGGCAGCAAGGTGGCCGCCAAGGTGGTGCGTCGCAATCCGGCCGTGACCATCGCCGCTGCCGCCGTCGGCGTGGGCCTGCTGGGCTACGCGCTGTACCGCAAGCAGCAGAAGAAGAAGCTCGCCAACGGCGAGGTGGTGGACGGCCAGGCGCAGCGCATCAGCGCCCGCAACCGTCGCGCCAGCACCGTGGTGGACGAACACAGCGACATCGGCAGCGACGCCTGATCCTTCCGGGTCAGCGTGGATGCATCGAAACCGCCGGCACCGCCCGGCGGTTTTTTTTTGCGGCGGGGTAGAGCCACCCCATGGGTGGCTGCCCGCGATGCCGGGTGTGAAGCGCAGCCACCCATGGGCTGGCTCTACCGGATCTCGCGCCATTGGCCGGGTTGCAGGTCATCCAGCGCATACGCGCCCATCGACACGCGCACCAGGCGCAACGTAGGTAATCCGACCGCCGCGGTCATCCGCCGCACCTGGCGGTTGCGCCCTTCGCGCAGGGTGATCGCCAGCCAGGCATCGGGTACGGTTTTGCGGAACCGTACCGGCGGATCGCGCGGCCACAGCGTCGGTGCAGGATCCAGGCGCTGCACGCCCGCCGGCAGCGTCGGCCCATCGTTGAGCTGCACCCCGCGCCGCAATGCCTGCAACTGCTCGTCGCTGGCCTTGCCTTCCACCTGCACCCAATACGTCTTGTCCGCCTTGTGCCGCGGATCGGTGAGCGTGTGCGCCAGGCCGCCGTCGTCGGTGAGCAGCAGCAGGCCTTCGCTGTCGTAGTCCAGCCGCCCGGCCGCATACACCGCCGGCGGCAGGCCGAATCCGGCCAGCGTCGCGCGCGGCGGCTGGCTGCGGTCGGTGAACTGACACAGCACGTTGAAGGGTTTGTTGAAGGCGATCAGCATGGCGGAGCGGGCGGCAATTGAGCCGCCATTGTCCCATCCCGCGGCCCCAGGCGGCGACGCCGCCGCAGGCTGCATCGATAACGCCTGATCGACGAACCGGCGCGGCAGGCCTCGCACCGAACGACCCGCACGTACCGACCTACCGTCGGTACGTGCGCGGCCGCGACCGGTATCAGCCCTGGGGCTTGATGAAGCGCAGGGTCATGCGGTCGCTTTCGCCGATGGCCTGGTACCTGGCCTCGTCGGCGGCATCGTGCTGGTTGGTCGGCGGCAGCGTCCATACCCCGTTCGGGTAGTCCTTGGTGTCGCGCGGATTGGCGTTGATCTCGCTGCTGCCGGCCAGTTTGAAACCGGCGGCCTCGGCCATCGCGATCACCTGCTTCTGGCCCACATATCCGGTCTTGTCGTCGGCCGGCACGTCGGCCTTGGCGCGGTGCTCGACCACGCCGAGCACGCCGCCGGGCTTGAGCACGCTGTAGAAGCCCTTGAACATGCCTTCGGCCTGGTTGGCGCTGCGCCAGTTGTGCACGTTGCGGAAGGTCAGCACCACGTCGGCGGAATTGGCCGGGCCGAACACCGGCGCGGTCGGGTTGTAGGCAACCAGCGTGGCCTTGTCGTACACCGCCGCGTTGCCGGCGAACTTCTTCTCCAGTCCCTCGCGACTGCGCTGCTGGTAATCGCGGCCACGGCCCTCGGGCACGGACATCGGGTCGACCACGGCGGCCACATAACTGCCCGTGTCGCGCAGCAGCGGCGCCAGGATTTCCGAGTACCAGCCGCTGCCGGGAGTGATCTCGATGACGGTCTTGCCCGGTGCCACGCCGAAGAACGACAGCGTCTGCGCGGGATGGCGATACGCATCGCGCTTGACGTTGGCCGGATCGCGATGGCTGTCCTGCACGGCCTTCTGCACGGCCGGGGTGATGGCAACCTGCGCGTTCGGTCCGGCAGGTTTGATGGCCATCGCGGGCGCGGCGAGCATCAGGGTGGAGACGGTGAACAGGCAGGCACAGGTCAACGAACGGGCTTTCATCGGCGGGGCTTCCGGTAGCGGGATGCGGCGAGACTAGCAGCCAGACGTGCACAGGTGTTCACAAAGCGTTAGTGCGACGCAGCAATCCGGAACACTGTTTTGTGTCTGCTGCCGCAACGCTGTCACCACGCCGGTCGTATCCTGTGGAAACGATTCCCAGGGAGAACATCACCCATGACTGCTACACGCGAACTCGGTCGTTCCGGCCTCCATGTCGCCCCCATCGCCTTCGGTGGCAACGTCTTCGGCTGGAGCGCGGACGAGAAGACCTCGTTCGCGCTGCTCGATGCGTTCGTCGATGCCGGCTTCAACCTGGTCGATACCGCCGATGTCTACTCGGCATGGGTACCCGGCAACAGCGGCGGCGAATCGGAAACCATCCTCGGCCGCTGGTTCAGGCACAGCGGCAAGCGCGACAAGGTGGTGCTGGCCACCAAGGTCGCCAAGTGGGCCGAGCGCCCGGGCCTGTCGGCCGACAACATCGCCGCGGCCGTGGAGGATTCGCTGCGTCGCCTGCAGACCGATGTGATCGATCTGTACCAGGCACACGAAGATGACGAATCCACCCCGCTGGAAACCACCCTGGCCGCATTCGGCCGCTTGATCGAACAGGGCAAGGTGCGCGCGATCGGCGCCTCCAACTACAGTGCCAGGCGTCTGGCCGACGCACTGAAGGTATCCGAAGACTACAAACTGCCGCGCTATGAAACCCTGCAGCCGGAGTACAACCTGTACGACCGCGGCGGCTATGAAGCCGCGCTGGAGCCGCTGGTACGCGAACAGGGCATTGGCGTGATCAGCTACTACTCGCTGGCCAGTGGCTTCCTCAGCGGCAAGTACCGCACTGCCGACGATGCGGGCAAGAGCAGTGCGCGCGGCCAGAGCGTGGTGAGCAAGTACGTCAACCCGCGCGGGCTGCGCATCCTGACCGCGCTGGATGACATCGCGGGCAAGCACCATGCGACGGCCGCGCAGGTGGCGTTGGCCTGGTTGATCGCACGCCCCGGCATCACCGCACCGATCGTCAGCGCGACCAGCGTGGAACAGTTGAAGGATGTGCTGGCGGCCGCGCAGGTGGGGCTGTCGGCCGAGGATGTGGCGCAGCTGGATGCAGCGAGCGCCGAGCAGGGCTGATCTCTGCCGTCGTCCCGCATCGGCGACGGACGCCTGCGATCATCGGGTACGTCAACACGCGACGGCCACCTTCGGGTGGCCGTTCTCGTTCAGGCCACCGCGCTGTCTTCGGCCACCAGCGCGTGGTGGACGCTGATGCCGGCGCGCACACCGTCGGCAGTGGCCAGGGTGATGTTGCCCACCACGCTCGCATCGCCGGCGGCGTACACGCCGGGCACGCTGGTCTGCTTCTGCGCGTCCACCTGCACCAGCACGCCAATCGGGCTGTCCTCCAGCACGCAGCCAAGCTGTTCGACCAGCGGCGAGGCCATGTGCTGGCGAGCCGCGACAAACAGCGCGCGCAGGTCGATGTGGCGGCCGTCGGCGAGCAGCGCACCGCTCAGGTCCGGCGCCTGCCCTGCCAGCCCCACCACCTGCGCGGTTTCGATGCTGACGCCGCGCCGCTGCAGCATCGCCCGTTCGTCGTCGTCGATGGCCATGCCGTGCGCGAACAGGGTGACCCGGCCCCAGTCGGCGAGCAGCCCGGCCATCTTCACCGACATCGCGTGCCCGCCAAGCAGGCCGATCGCGCCGCCACCGACTTCGTAGCCGTGGCAGTACGGGCAGTGCAGCACGCTGTGGCCCCAACGCTCGGCCACGCCGGGGATGTCGGGCAGTTCGTCGCGGATGCCGGTGGCCAGCAGCAGCTTGCGCGCTGCCCACGTGCCGCCGTCGGCGGTGGTGACTGTGAAGCCATCGGCGCTGGTGCGTGCGTCGGTGACGGTGTCGCTGATCCAGCGCACGGTCGGGTAGTCCAGCAGCTGCGCCTTGGCCTGGCGGAGCAGCTCGCCGCCGGCGATGCCATCCATGCCCAGCACGCCGTGCGAATGCGCGGCGAAGCGGTTGCGCGGCAGGCCACTGTCGATGACCAGCACCTCGCGGCGGGCGCGCGCCAGCATCAGGGCGGCGGACAGGCCGGCAAAACTGCCCCCTACGATCACGGCGTCAAACCGCATGCGGAACTCCTGCTGCATGGTGGGCCAGGTGGCGGGCGAAAGCCTCGCCGAGCGTGGCCAGGGTGGTGCCGCGCAGACGCTGCTCAAGCAGCGCCTGGGCCTGGCGGTAGCTGTCGTCCAACGCCTCGTTGACCACCTGCTGGACCGGGCAACCGCGCCCGGTCTCGCGCGCGCCGGTATGCAGCAAGGCCGGCGCGCCGATGGCCACGTAGACATCGTGCAGGGTGATCTGCGCCGGCTCACGCGCCAGCTGGCTGCCGCCACCGTGGCCGCGCACCGTGCGCACCAGCCCGCCGCGCTGCAGGGCGGCCAGCAGGCGCCGGATCACCACCGGATGGGTGGGCAGGCAGGTCGCGAGCTGCTCGGAGGTGCGCGGGCCGTCCTGGCCGACCAGGTGGGCCATCACGTGCAGGGCATCGGAAAACTGGTTGCTGGATTTCATGTAACAAAGATAGTTACAAATAACGCCCGTGTCCACAGCACGACGTCCCATGCCGTCCGGCACTTTCACGTCTTCTTCACTTGAATAAATGGAGACATAAATGTGATGCACATCCCACTTCAGAAGCGCGCCCCGCCAACCGATACCGCATCGCCCTCCCTCACTTTCCAATCCCATGAACAAGACGTCCGGCGCGCCCACGCGCGCCCTGAGCCTGCAGTTCAAGTTGCTGGGCGCGCTGTCGCTCGGCCTGGCCATCGTGGTGCTGTGCGCCCTGGCCGGGCTCGCCTCGGCGTGGTTGAACCTGTCCACCGACGTGCCCCCCGAAGTGGCGCGCAACGCGCAGGCCGAAGGGCTGCAGCGCGAGTTCCGGCTGCAGGTGCAGGAATGGAAGAACGTGCTGATCCGCGGCAGCGATGAAGCACTGCGCACCCGACACCTGGCCGCGTTCGACAGCCAGGGCGGCAAGACCGCCGCACTGGCCAAGGCACTGGCTGGCAGCGACGACGCCGATACCGCGCGCCTGGCCGCCCGCTTCCTGGCCCAGCACACGGCGCTGCAGAAGGACTATCACGGCGCGCTCGAGGCGTTCGCCGCCAGCGGCTACAGCCCGTTGCAGGGCGATGCGCTGGTGCGGGGCAAGGACCGCGCATTGGCCACCACGCTGGACGCGCTGGGCAGGCAGACGGCGCAGGTGGCCGAACACGCGCTGACATCGCGCTCGGAACAGGCACGCCGCACGCTGGTGATCTGCGCCGTGCTGACCGCGCTGGCCGCAGCGGTGCTGATGGGCGTGCTGGCCGTGTGGCTGCGTCGTGCGGTGATCGCCCCGGTGGTGGCGGTGGAAGCAGCGGCGCGCGCGGTCGCACGCGGTGAACTGGACCACAGCGTGCAGGTGCACAGCCGCGACGAGATCGGTCGTCTCGGCCAGGCGATGGGCGCGGTGACCCGCACGCTCAAGGACGTGCTGGCCGCGCAGGCCACCATGGCCGAGCGCCATGAAGCCGGCCAGATCAGCTACCGCATGGACGACAGCGCTTTCCCCGGCGGCTACGGCCAGATGGTCCGCGACAGCAACGCACTGGTGCATGCGCATATCCAGGTGAAGATGCGCGCGATCGAGATCATGGGCCGCTATGCGGTAGGCGATCTGTCGCTGGACATGGAACGCCTGCCCGGCGAGAAGGCAGTGATCACTCAGGCGCTGGATACCGCCAAGGCCAACCTCGGCGCGATCAATGCCGAGATCAAACGCCTCGCCACGGCAGCGGCGGCCGGCGATTTCAGCCAGCGTGGCGACGAGGCGCGGTACCAGTACGACTTCCGCGACATGGTCGGTGGCCTCAACCGCCTGATGCAGACCACCCAACAGGATCTGGAGCAGGTGTCGACGGTGCTGCAGGCCATCGCGCGCGGCGATCTCAGCGCGCGCATGCACGGCCAGTTCCACGGTGTGTTCGCCCGCATGCGCGACGATGTGGCGCTGACCACCGGCCAGCTGACCGG
>NZ_DAMAGC010000066.1:0-18566 GCF_031995405.1 Stenotrophomonas sp.
CCGCCCCCTCCTCCTTTATTTCGCCTCCAAGGGTAGGGGGCCCCAGCGCCCGACCCACCGACAGGCCCCGAAAAGCCCGGCGTCCACTTGCTTACCGCAAGCCGAGCCCCGTAGCGGCCGGTAGGCTCCTGGGCAACATAAAGGAGGAGGCCGCTACGCGGCCGGGGGACATTTGCACCAGGGGCCTACCGGCCACTGCGGGGCCCTCACGCTCGCGGTAACCCTGGGCGAAGGGCCTTGCCCTCTGAATCACCCGCCAACCCAAGACCAGGTTTCCCCTGCGACAAAGTGAAGCAGCGCGTCACCGGGTCGCATGTGCCTTTCACGGATATCGGCCCAGACTGGTGCGGATTTCCAGAAACCCGTCGGAGGCGTCACGTGGACGCGTTGTTGTTGTCGCGGATCCAGTTCGGATTCGTCATCAGTTTCCATGTGCTGTTCCCGGCCTTTACGATCGGCACCGCCAGCTGGCTCGCGTTCGTGGAGTCGCGCTGGCTGCGCACCGGCAACCCGGTCTGGCGCGAGCTGTATTTCTTCTGGCAGAAGATTTTTGCCGTGTCCTTCGGCATGGGCGTGGTCAGCGGCATCGTCATGGCCTTCCAGTTCGGCACCAACTGGCCGCGGCTGAGCGAAGTGGCCGGCAGCGTGATCGGACCGCTGCTTACCTATGAAGTGCTCACCGCGTTCTTCCTGGAAGCCAGCTTCCTCGGCGTGATGATGTTCGGCTGGGGCAAGGTGTCGCCGCGCCTGCACTTCCTGTGCACCTGCATGGTCGCGCTGGGCACGCTGTTTTCCACGTTCTGGATCCTGTCGTCCAACAGCTGGCTGCATACGCCGGCCGGCTACGCGATGATCGATGGCATCGTGCACCCGCAGAACTGGTGGCAGGTGGTGTTCAATCCCTCCTTCCCGTACCGCCTGGCGCACATGGCGCTGGGCTCGTTCATCACCACCTGCTTTGTGATCGGCGGCGTCGGCGCGTGGTACCTGCGCAAGGGCACCCACGTGGAAGCCGGGCGCACGATGCTGCTGGCGGCCGTGGCGTTCGCCGCGCTGACCGTGCCCGTGCAGATCTTCGTCGGCGACATGCACGGCTTGAACACGCTCAAGCACCAGCCGATGAAGATCGCCGCGATGGAAGCGCACTGGCATGCCGAAGGCGAAGGCAAGGGCGTGCCGCTGGTGGTGTTCGCGCTGCCCAATGAAAAGGCCGAGCGCAACGATTACGAGCTCGCGATCCCGCGCCTGGGCAGCCTGATCCTGACCCATTCGCTGGAGGGCACGTTCGAGCCCTTGACCTCCGTACCGGCCAGCGATCGGCCGCCGGTGGTGCCGGTGTTCTTCGCCTTCCGCATCATGGTCGGCCTTGGCTCGCTGATGCTGCTGCTGGCCTGGGTGTCGGCGTTCCAGTGGTGGCGCGGCAAGCTGCTGCAGTCACGCTGGCTGATCCGCGGCTGGAACTGGATGCTGCCCAGCGGCTTCATCGCGCTGATCTCCGGCTGGTTCGTGACCGAGATGGGACGCCAGCCGTGGGTGGTCTATGGCGTGCTGCGCACCGCCGATGCGGTAGGACCGCAGAGTGCGTGGATGACCGCGCTGTCGCTGGGTGTGTACGTGGTCGGCTACGCATTCGTGTTCGGCTGGGGTATCTGGTACCTGGTCAAGATCATCCGCACCGGTCCCAAGCCGCATGAGCCCGCCCCTGCCCTGGAGGCCGGCAGCCATACCCCGGCTCGGCCGCTGTCGGGTGCCGACGAACCGCTGGAGGAGCGCTGACATGGAAATGACGACCTGGCTGCCGGTGGCATGGTTTGCGGTGATCGGCTTTGGCGTGCTGATGTACGTGGTGCTGGACGGCTTCGTGCTGGGCATCGGCATCCTCGCGCCCATGGCGGAAGACGAAGAACAGCTGGACATCATGATGAACACCGCCGCGCCGATCTGGGACGGCAACGAGACCTGGCTGGTGCTGGGCGGCGCGGGGCTGATGGCGGCGTTCCCCAAGGCGTATGCGGCGTTGCTGTCGGCGTTGTACCTGCCGGTACTGCTGCTGGTGGTGGCGCTGGTGTTCCGCGGCGTGGCATTCGAGTTCCGCTTCAAGGCGCACCGCTCGCGCCGGCTGTGGAGCGTGGCCTTCGGACTCGGCTCGCTGCTCGCCGCGTTCGCGCAGGGTGTGATCCTGGGCGCGCTGGTGCAGGGCCTGCAGGTGGTGGATGGGCGCTACGTCGGCGGGGCCTTCAGCTGGTTCAGCCCGTTCTCGATGCTGACCGGTGCGGCGGTGGTGTTCGGCTATGCGCTGCTGGGCAGCACCTGGCTGATCCTCAAAACCGAAGGCCGCGAGCAGACCTTCGCGCGCACACTGACGCGGCCGCTGGTGGTGGCGGTGATCGTGTTCATGGGCCTGGTCAGCACGTGGCTGCCGTTCCTGGACTCGCGGCTGATGGCACGCTGGTTCAGCGACGGCAACTTCTGGTGGCTGTCGCCGGTGCCGCTGCTGACCCTGGGCGTGGCGGTGGCGCTGTGGCGCAGCGCGATGCACCCCAGGCGCGACCTGCCGCCGTTCCTGCTGACCCTGGCATTGTTCATCCTCGGCTTCATCGGGCTGGTGCTGGGCATGTGGCCGTACCTGCTGCCGCCGAGCATGACCCTGTGGCAGGCGGCTGCGCCGGCCTCGTCGCTGGGCTTCAGCCTGGTCGGGCTGGTGGTGCTGCTGCCGGTGATCCTAGGCTACACGGCCTGGTCCTACCGGGTGTTCCGGGGAAAGGTGCGGGCGGATGTGGGGTACCACTGAGGGCGGCGGGGCGCTGGCGCTTCAGAGGTTCCGGTAGGCGAGGGTGGGGGGTAGACCCTGCAGTGTCCCGCCAATCCACCCACGCCGACGCAGACCGGCGAGGAGAGCAGCCGACCATGGGTCGGCTCTACCGGGGCGGTTTCAGTCTTTGCGTGGCGGTGGCGTGGTGGTCAGGCGCCATGGATGGCGCCTGCGAGCCCCCAGGGATGGGTTTACGGCGTGTCCCGCCAATTCACCCACAACGACCCGGACCGGTGTGTGCCGATACTCGCGGGCTGTTGGCCTGTTGGAGAGCAGCCGACCATGGGTCGGCTCTACCGGGGCGGTTTCGGTCTTTGCGTGGCGGTGGCGTGGTCGTCGGGTGCATGGATGGCGCCTGCGAGCCCCCAGGGATGGGTTTACGGCGTGTCCCGCTAACTCACCCACACCGACCCAGGCCGGTGTGTGCTGATACTCGCGGCTGTTGGCCTGTTGGAGAGCAGCCGACCATGGGTCGGCTCTACCGGGGCGGTTTCGGTCTTTGCGTGGCGGTGGCGTGGTCGTGGGGTGCACGGCCGGGCGCGGAGGGCTGTTGACTGTTCCATGCGCACCCGCCAACTGTCGAGGGGCGGTGTGGGTGGGTTGGCGGGACCGTCAGGCGCCATGGATGGCGCCTGCGAGCCCCCAGGGATGGGTTTACGGCGTGTCCCGCCAATTCACCCACAACGACCCGGACCGGTGTGTGCCGATACTCGCGGGCTGTTGGCCTGTTGGAGAGCAGCCGACCATGGGTCGGCTCTACCAGGTGCACAGCCGACCATGGGTCGGCTCTACCGGGCGCGCAGCCGACCGTGGGTCGGCTCTACCGGGTGTGCAGCCGACCGTGGGTCGGCTGTGCCGGGCGCGGATTCAGCCGTGCAGGCCTTCGATCTCGACCAGCAGTTCGGCGCGGCAGACCTCGGCGTGCAACACCACGAAGGCCGGCGCGCCCGGCAGCGCGGCCATCTGCGCGGCTACCGCCGGCATGTCCTCGGCGCGGCGCACGTAAACCTTCAATACCGACCCGGCCCCCAGCGTCGGTGACAGCGACGGCCGCTGTTGACGGGCCGCGTCCACCAGACTCTGCAGATTGGTCAGCGTCTCGCGCAGCTGCTCCCCCACCGCCCCGGTGTGCTGCGACACATGCCCCACGATCGCCGCCGTGCCCGACTGCAGCAACGGCAAACCCGTCGCCGCCGGCGCCAGCAGCGCCCGCGAAAAACTCGGCGACTGCGGGCCGTACTGCCGTGGATAACGGAACGCGCTCACCTGACGCGGGTTTTCCAGCGGCAGACCCGCCTCGCGACCGGCCAGCCAGTACACCTGCAGACGCCGGTCGCCGTCGAAGCGCCCGATGCACGTCGCCGCCGGCAGCGCCGCCTCGTCCAGCTCGCGCAACCCCTGCACCCGGCCCACGCAGAACCGACGGTAACGCTCCTGGTCGCCTTCGCCCTCGGTCACCGCATCCAGGTAATTCCACGTTCGCAGCAGGTGCGGGAATCCGCAGCGGGTCAGAAAACTACTCATTCTTGCGTAGGCATCTGCCGCGGCCGACGCGATATCCCCGTCCACCTCCGTAATCTCCAGCACCCCGAACAGCACCGCCTCGTTGTGCGACCAGCGCACCCCGTCGGTCACCCCGCAGCGCACCGGCGTTGGCGAACGCCACACCTCCACCTGCGCCGGACCGTGCTCGGCCAGCGGCACCTGCAGCCAGCGCGGATCCCCGTCCAGGCGCGCATCGCGCGCGCCGAAACCGAAGAGCGCCAACGTGCAGGGATCGGCCAGCGCCGCCTCGCGCAGCGACGCAGGCGCATAGGCCACGCTGAACAACGCCGGCCCGGTGGGAAGGGAAGCGACCGCCGGGGCCGATGCGTCGTGGATCGTGCTGCTCATTTCAGATTGTGAATGCTGCCAGTGCCAAGGGTGTCATGATAGCGTGCGCTCCTTTTTACGGCGGTGCGCTGCGATGTCCCAGCCGCGCCACCGGGAAGATCGCGTCGCCACGCGCCTGCTGCCCACTGCACACACGGGGAAGTGTCTGCGGGTCGGGCAGGCTCCGTCCAAGGCGTCGGCGCACCCCTTTCAAGCACTGCGCCCCGGGTGCCCATCAACATGTTGGCGTGAATGATCGAGTTTTCAGTGGTGGATTGGTCGGCCTGGGCACCGGGCCTGGCCTCGAAGGAGGCCTGGCAGGCCTGGGCGCAGGCGCCCGCATTGCCGCAGGGCGATGACACCCCGGCGTTGTCCGAAGTGCCCGCCATGCAGCGCCGCCGCATCGAACGGCTCGGGCGCATGGCCATCCAGGCCGCCTGCTGGTGCGAGCAACCCGATGACGGTGGCCAGGTGCCGCTGGTGTTCGCCTCCCGGCATGGCGACGTCGCCCGGTCGATGGAGCTGCTGGACAGCCTGCGCACCGACAACAGCATGTCTCCGACCGCGTTCGGCCTGTCCGTGCACAACGCGGTGGCCGCGCTGTACTCCATCGCGCGCGGCCACCGTGGCAACTACCTGGCCCTGGCGGCCGGCCGTGCCACGGTCGAGGCGGCCTGCGTGGAGGCCTACGGCCTGCTCGCCGATGGCGCCGACGAAGTGCGGGTGATCGTGTACGAATCGCCGTTGCCGCCGGTCTACGCAGGCTTCGCCGACGAGCCGGACCCTTACTTCGCCTGGTGCTGGCGCCTGGCCCGCGCCGATCGCCCCGGCACCCGGCTGTCGCTGGACTGGGACGCCGCCACGGCTGACAGTCCGGCCGCCGCGCTGCCGCACGGCCTGGATGCAATGCGCTTCCTGCTTGCCGGCGATGCGACCCTGCAGCTTGCCGCCGACGGCCAGCAGTGGACCTGGCAGCGCCATGGCTGAGCGCTGGCCGGCCCGTCTGAACCATGCCTGGCGGGTGTTCGGCACCGGCGTCAGCTTTGCCGTGTTCGGACTGGGCGGTCTGCTGTTGGGCGGGTTGCTGTTCCCGCTGCTGTTCCTGGTACGCAACCCGGCCCGGCGCCGCGCACTGGCCCGGCGCCTGGTCCAGCTCAGCTTCGCCAGCCACGTCGGCCTGATGCACCGGCTGGGGGTGATGACCTACGAGATCCGGGGGGCCGAGCGCCTGCAGCGCAATGGCCTGCTGATCCTGGCCAACCACCCCACCCTGATCGACGTGGTGCTGCTGATCGCCCAGCTGCCCAACGCCGACTGCGTGGTCAAGCGGGCCGTGGCCTGCAACCCGTTCATGCGCGGCCCGGTGCGGGCGGCCGGATACGTCTCCAACGACGACGGGGCGGGGCTGATCGACGACTGCATCGCCGCGGTCCAGGCCGGTGGCAACCTGGTGATCTTCCCCGAGGGTACCCGCACCGTGCCGGGCCAGCCCCTGCGGCTGCAGCGCGGGGCGGCCAATATCGCCGTGCGCGGCCGCCTGGACATCACCCCGGTCAGGATCACCTGCACCCCGCCTACCCTGACCAAGGGTCAGAAATGGTATCGTGTGCCATCACGGCGTTTTCACGTTCAGCTGGAAGTAGGGGAAGATCTGCCGATCGCTCCCTTCCTGGCCGTAGCCGGCGACACGCCCAGGGGGGATGCCTTGGCGGCCCGACGCGTGACCGATCATCTTGCCCATTACTTTGACTTCGCTGGAGAACCGAGCCGTGCAGGCACTTGAGCACGAGATCAAGGAATTGATCATTTCATCGCTTTCACTGGAAGACATCACTCCCGAAGACATCGATCCCGCAGCACCCCTGTTTGTCGAGGGACTGGGCCTGGATTCGATTGACGCGCTTGAACTTGGTTTGGCCCTGCAGAAAAAGTACGGTGTCAGCCTGTCCGCGGATTCGGAAGAGACCCGTCGCCATTTCTCCAGCGTGCGTGCCCTGAGCGAGTTTGTCGCCGCACGCCAGCCGTCGTAACGGCGCGTCAGGATTTGCCATGACCAAGAACGAACTTTTCGATCGCATCGTCAAGATCCTCAAGGACAGCTTTGAGATCGAGCCGGCGCGCATCACCCCCCAGGCCCGTCTGTACGACGACCTGGACATCGACAGCATCGACGCGGTCGACCTGATCGTGCAGCTCAAGCCGTTGCTCGGCCGCAACCTGCAGCCGGAGGCATTCAAGTCGGTGCGCACCGTGCAGGACATCGTCGACGTGGTGCACGGGCTGTTGCCCGGTCAAGCAGCCGCCTGACGGCTGCCGCAGGACACTGACCATGGTCCGGGTGCGCGTCGCGGCGTTTGCGTTGCTGTCGTTGGCATACCCGCTGGTGGTGTACCTGTCGCTGGGCCGTTTCGAGCCGCGCTGGCTCTCGCTGCTGCTGTTCGGGATGGCCGCGCTGCGCGCGCTGACCACCCGCCAGCCGGTGTGGTGGGTGGCCGCGCTGGGTACCGGGGTGCTGGCGCTGGTGGCCACTGCCTTCAACCAGGCGCTGCCGCTGAAGCTGTATCCGGCGCTGGTCAACGCGGTGATGCTGGTGATCTTCGCCACCAGCCTGCGGTTCCCGCCCAGCGCGGTGGAACGCCTGGCACGGTTGAGCGAGCCGGACCTGCCACCGTTTGCGGTGATCTATACCCGCCGTGTCACCTGGGTGTGGTGCGGTTTCTTTGTTCTCAACGGAAGTCTGGCCCTGGCCACGGCGCTGTGGGCGTCCAACCAGGTCTGGGCGCTCTACAACGGATTGTTGGCGTACGTGATGATGGGTGCTCTGTTTGGCGGGGAATGGCTGGTGCGGCGACGGGTGAAAGCGGCGCACGCCCATGGCTGAGTGGATCGCACTGGCGCGGCTGGCGGTGGCGCCCTTGCCCGGCCGGATCGTGGGCGAGGCGGCACAGGGTGCCGTGGACCATCCCGAATTCAGGCAGCAGGTGCTGCGCTGGCAGCAGGCGTTCGCGCGCGCGCCGGGCAACGACTGGGCGCTGTACTTCGATGACACCCTGGCCTTTGCCGCCGCCCTGCTGGGCGCCTGGCATGCCGGCAAGCGCGTGTTCCTCGGGGGCGACAACCTGCCGGCCACGCTGGAAGGGCTGCGCCCGCGCGTGAGCGGTTTTGCCGGTGATGTACCGGCCGCCCATGCACCGCTGCAGCCGGACGCCGACGCGCGGGCCGATGCGGCGCTGCTGCCGCTGGACGAGAACCAGCTGGAGCTGGTGGTGTTCACCTCCGGCAGCACCGGCGCGCCGAGTGCGATCGTCAAGCACATGCGCCAGCTGACCCGGGAGGTGGATGCCCTGCAGGCGGCGTTCGGCGAACAGCTGGAGGGCGCGCAGGTGCATGGCACGGTGTCGCATCAGCATATCTATGGGCTGCTGTTCCGCGTGCTGTGGCCGCTGGCCGCCGGGCGCGCGATCCAGCCGCGGCGGTTCTTCCACGAAGACCTGGTCAGTGCGCTGGCGCAGCAACCCTCGGTGCTGGTGGCCACCCCGGCCCACCTCAAGCGCCTGCCCGAACAGCTGGACTGGTCCTCGCTGCAGGGCCAACTGCGCGCGGTGTTTTCCTCCGGTGGCCCGTTGCCGGAAGAAGCGGCGCTGCAGGCGCGTGCGCTGTTGGGCGTGGCACCGACCGAAGTCTTTGGCAGCAGCGAAACCGGCGGCATCGCCTGGCGCCGCTGGAGCGCCGACCAGCCGCAGTGGCATCCGCTGCCCGGCGTGGCCTGGCGGATCGACGACGGCTGCCTGTCGGTGTGCTCGCCGCACCTGCACGACGATGACTGGTGGCAGACCCAGGACCGCGTCGAAGCCGATGCCGGGCGCAGCTTCCGCCTGCTCGGCCGCGCCGACCGCATCGTCAAGATCGAAGAGCGGCGGGTGTCGCTGGACGCGCTGGAACAGCAGTTGCGGCTGCACCCGCACGTGCAGGACGTGCGCGTGCTGGTGCTGCCGGGCGCGCGTGAACAGCTGGCGGCCGTGGTCGTACCGCAGCCGGCCGATGTGGCCGGCTGGGACGATGCGCAGCGCCGCCGCCATGCGCAGGCGTTGGGCGCGCACCTGGCCAGCAGCCACGATGCGGTGACCCGTCCGCGGCGCTGGCGTTTCGTGGACGAACTGCCGATCAACGCGCAGGGCAAGGTCACCGCTGCGGCGCTGGCGGCGCTGTTCCGGCCGCTTTTCCCGGCGGTGCAGTGGGAGCAGCGCGATGCCGACGCGGCGCGCCTGCTGTTGCCGCTGGACGCGGACCTGATCGCCTTCGACGGGCATTTCCCGCAGGCCAGGATCCTGCCGGGCGTGGTCCAGCTGGACTGGGCGATCCATTACGCGCGCGACGTGTTCGTCATGCCGCCGCGGTTTGCACGCATGGACGCGCTGAAATTCCAGCACGTGGCCCGGCCCGGCGATTGCCTGCAGCTCACCCTCGGTTGGGATGCGGTCAAATCGGTGCTGAGCTTCCGCTATGTTTCCGACCACGGCGTGCACGCCAGTGGCCGGGTGGTGTTCGGCGATGCATGAAGCAGCGCATGGCGGTCAACCGGCGGCGCCGTTCACGCCACTGGTGGTGATCCCGGTGTATGACCATGAGCATGCCATCGGCGCGGTCGTGCGCGGCGTGCTTGCCAGCGGGATGCCCTGCCTGCTGGTCGACGATGGCTCGCATCCCGGCTGCGCGCAGGTGCTCGATACACTGGCTGCCGATCCTGGCGGACAGGTGGCGCTGCTGCGCCTGCCGGTCAACCAGGGCAAGGGCGGGGCGATGCTCGCCGGGTTCGCCGAGGCCGCCCGGCGCGGCCACAGCCACGTGCTGCAGATCGACGCCGACGGCCAGCACGCTCCCACCGACATCCCGCGCTTCGTCGCCCTGGCGCAGCAGCATCCCGATGCGGTGATCTGCGGCATCCCGGCCTATGACGACAGTGTGCCCAAGGCGCGGCTGTACGGCCGTTACGCCACCCACATCTGGGTGTGGATCAATACCTTGTCGCTGCAGATCCGCGATTCGATGTGCGGCTTCCGCCTGTATCCGCTGGCGCCGGTGATCCGCCTGATCGGCGAGGAGACGATCGGCCGGCGCATGGATTTCGACAGCGAGATCCTGGTCCGCCTGTTCTGGCGCAACGTGCCGGTGATCAGCCTGCCGACCCGGGTCACCTATCCCAGCGACGGCGTGTCGCATTTCCACGTGTGGCGCGACAACGTCCGCATCAGCCGCATGCACACCCGCCTGTTCTTCGGCATGCTCCGGCGCGCGCCGCGGCTGCTGTGGCAGCGTGCTGCCGGAACGCGCGTCGCATGACCACGCCGGCACCGGCCAACGCCCCGCACTGGGCCGACCTGGGCGAAACCACCTCGGCGGCCGGGGTGCTGTTCCTGTGCTGGGTGCACCGCTGGTTCGGGCGCTGGCCGTTCCGCCTGTGCGTGTACCCGGTGGTGCTGTGCCATTGGCTGGGCAACCGCGTGGCGCGGCAGTCTTCGCGGCAGTACCTGCAGCGGCTGCAGGCGCACACCGGCGTGCTCGGCCGCGCGCCGGGGCGCTGGACCAGCCTGAAGCACTTCGCGCTGTTCGCCGATACCCTGCTGGACAAGCTGCTCGGCCTGGGCGGGCGCTACCCGCCGAGCCACCTCCGCCTGCAGCGCGACCTGATGCTGGAAAAGATCGCGCGCCGCGAGGGCGCGCTGATCCTTACCGCGCACATCGGCTGCCTGGAACTGTGCCAGGTGCTGGCCGAACAGGTCCCCGGCTTCCGCATCACCGTGCTGGTGCACACCGCACACGCGCAGCGTTTCAACCGGCTGATGCAGCGCCTGGACCCGCTGGCGTCGGTGGAGCTGATGCAGGTCACCGACATGGGCCCGGCCACCGCGGTGGAGCTGCAGCGACGCGTCAACGACGGCGGCTTCGTGGCCATCGTCGGCGACCGCGTGCCGTTGCGTGGCGGCCGCACCGTGCCGGCGCCGTTCCTCGGCCACGTCGCGCAGTTCCCGATCGGCGCGTATGTGCTGGCCTCCGCGCTGGCCTGCCCGGTCTACACGATGGCGTGCCTGCACGAGGGCAACGGTTACCGAGTGCGCTTCGAGCACTTCAGCGATCGCATCGTGCTGCCGCGCGGCTCGCGCGATGCCGCGCTGACCGCGCAGGCCGAACGGTTTGCCCGTTGGCTTGAAGTACAGGTCACCCAGGCACCCTTGGACTGGTTCAATTTCTTCCCCTTCTGGGATCAGGCATCTCATGGCAAGTAAGTCGTCCCCCATCCGCTTCGGCGATGCACCGCTGACCATCGAAGACGTGGTCGCGCTGTCCCAGCGCAAGGCCGAGGCCGTCGTCACCGACGATCCTGCCTTCACCGCGCGCATCCAGCGCGGCGCCGATTTCCTCGACCGCCTGCTGCGCGAAGACGGCGTCATCTACGGGGTGACCACCGGCTACGGCGATTCGTGCACGGTGAACATTCCGCCGGCGCTGGTGGCCGAGCTGCCGCACCATCTGTTCACCTACCACGGCTGCGGCCTGGGCCGGTTCCTGGATGAAAGCGAGACCCGCGCGGTGATCGCCGCGCGCCTGGCCTCGCTGGTGCGCGGCATGTCCGGGGTCAGCCACCCGCTGCTGCAGGGCCTGGCCACGCTGCTGCGCCATGACGTGCTGCCGCTGATCCCGGCCGAAGGCTCGGTCGGTGCCAGTGGCGACCTTACTCCGCTGTCGTACGTGGCCGCCGTGCTGTGCGGCGAGCGCGAGGTGATGTACCAGGGTGCGCGCCGCGCCGCCGCCGAGGTGCTGGCCGAGATCGGCATGACCCCGCTGCGGCTGCGCCCCAAGGAAGGCCTGGCGATCATGAACGGCACGGCGGTGATGACCGCGCTGGCCTGCCTGGCCTATGACCGTGCCGACTACCTGACCCGGCTGGCCACCCGTCTGACCGCCTTCAACGTGCTGGCCAGCGACGGCAACGCGCACCATTTCGATGAAATGCTGTTTGCCGCCAAGCCGCACCCGGGCCAGATGCAGATCGCCGCGCGCCTGCGCGAAGACCTGCACAGCGATCGTCCGCCGCGCAACGAACAGCGCCTGCAGGACCGGTACTCGCTGCGCTGCGCACCGCACGTCATCGGGGTCGTGCAGGACGCGCTGCCGTTGTTCCGCCAGTTGATCGAAACCGAGCTCAACAGCGCCAACGACAACCCGCTGATCGACGCCGACGGTGAGCGCATCCTGCATGGCGGACATTTCTACGGTGGCCACATCGCCTTCGCGATGGATGCGCTGAAGAACACCATCGCCAACCTGGCCGACCTGCTCGACCGGCAGATGGCGCTGGTGGTGGACGCGCGCTTCAACCATGGCCTGCCGGCCAACCTGTCGGCCGCCACCGGCGAACGCGCGGCGATCAACCATGGCCTGAAGGCGCTGCAGATCAGCGTGTCGGCGTGGACCGCCGAGGCGCTCAAGCAGACCATGCCGGCCTCGGTGTTCTCGCGTTCCACCGAATGCCACAACCAGGACAAGGTCAGCATGGGCACCATCGCCGCACGCGACTGCCTGCGCGTGATCGAACTGACCGAACAGGTGGTCGCCGCACTGCTGATCACCGCGCGCCAGGGCGTGGCGCTGCGCCAGCGGGCAGGCATGAACGCCATCCTGCATGGCGACCTGGACGCGATGTACCAGGACCTGTGCGCACGCATCGCCCTGGTCGAGGAAGACCGCGCGCTGGATGGCGAACTGCGTGGCCTGCTCGACGATATCCGCGGCCAGCGTTGGGAGTTGTATGTCCAGTCCTGACCTCAGCGCCGAAGTGACGTTGTCGCCGACCTTCCACGACTGCGATCCGATGCACGTGGTGTGGCACGGCAACTACTTCAAGTACTTCGAGATCGCGCGCTGTGCGCTGCTGCAGCGCTACAACTACGACTACCCGCAGATGCGCGACTCCGGCTACCTCTGGCCGGTGGTGGACGCGCGGGTGAAGTACATCCGCCCGCTGCTGTACGGGCAGGCACTGCGCGTGCGCGCCACCATCACCGAATGGGAAAACCGGCTGAAGATCGTCTACGAGATCCTCGACGCCGACAGCGGCACCGTGCTGACCCGCGCCCACACCATCCAGGTGGCGGTCGATGCGGCCACCAATGAAATGCTGTACCTGTGCCCGTCCGTGCTGTGGGACCGTCTGGGAGTGGAAGTGAAATGAACGCTGTGCTGCGCACGCTGGTCGTGCTGTTGTCGTTGCTCGTGGCGGTCCCGGCGTTGGCCGCGCCTGCCGCTGCCGATGTCGATCTGGTCAAGCAGCGGGTGGCCAAGGTTGGCGTGCTGCATGGGGAATTCACCCAGGAAAAGCAGGTCGCCGGCTTCAAGAATCCGTTGCGTTCGCAGGGCCGTTTCGTGCTGGCCCAGGACCATGGTGTGATCTGGACCACGCTCAAGCCGTTCCCGTCCGAGGTAGTGGTCACCCGTGACCGCATCCTCAGCCGGCAGCGCGATGGCAGCAGCCGGGTGGAACTGGACGGCCGCCAGCAGCCGGCGATGCGCTCGGTCAATGCGATCATGTTCGCGCTGATGAGCGGCGATGCGCAGGCATTGTCGGCGCAGTTCACGGTCAAGGTCGAAGCGCTGCCCGACAACGGCTGGAAGATGCAGCTCACCCCGCGCTCGGCGATGCTCGGCAAGGTGTTCAGCGCGCTGACCCTCGGCGGTGACCGCTATGTGCGCGAGGTGCAGATCACCGAGGCCAACCAGGATGTCACCCGCATCCATTTCACCGGCATGAGCGAGACGCCGGCGCAGCTGAGCGCGGACGAGGGTCGCAAGTTTGAATGAGCCCCTGCATGGCGCGTTGAACAACGCCTTGACCCCGAACGCGCGGCTGCAGCGCGCATGGCGCTGGCTGGCCATCGTCTGGCTGCTGGTGCTGATCGGCCTGGGCGTCCAGCAGTGGCATCTGTGGAAAACCCAGTCGCGGATCGACACCGACATCCTGGCGCTGCTGCCGCAGGACGCGCACGACCGGCTGCTGTCCGATGTGACCCGCCGCATCGCCGATGCCAACGCGCGCCAGATCGTGGTGTTGCTGGGCAGTGCCGACGCAGCGCACACCAAGGCAGCCGAGCAGGCGTTCCGCACCTCGCTGCGCGACAGCGCCGAGGGCAAGGCCCTGCTGGTCGAGAGCGGCTCCATCGAAGGCTGGTTCGAACAGGCGCGCGCGTTCTACGCGCCCTACCGCGACCGCCTGCTCACCAGCGACCAGCGTCAGCGCCTGCAGGCCGAACCGGTCGATGGGCTGGCCGAATCGGCACTGGCGGCGCTGTACGGCCCAATGGGTGCGCCTCGGCTGACCGAATGGCGGCAGGATCCGCTGTCGCTGTGGCCGCAGTGGTGGCAGGAGCGCGCGCTGGGCTCGGGCCTGCGCGTGGGCGATGACGGCCTGCTCGAAGCCGAGGGCAAGCATTGGTCGATCGTGCAGTACGACACGGTCGGCTCGGCGTTCCAGCTCGATGGCGAGCGCCATATCGACGCGCTGCTCGATGCGGCCACCGCCGCCGCCGACGCGCAGGCGCCCGGCCTGGAGGTGCTGCGCGCCGGCGTGCCGCTGCACGCCGAAGCGGCCGCGGTGCAGGCCAACCGCGAGATCAACACGATCGGCTGGGGCTCATTGGCGGCCGTGCTGCTGCTGGTCTGGCTGGCCTTCCGTTCGCTGCGCCCGATCCTGCTGGTGGCCGCCTCGCTGCTGATCGGCTGCGGCGTCGCGCTGGCGGTGACGGTGCTGGTGTTCGGCAAGGTGCACGTGCTCACCCTGGTGTTCGGTGCCTCGCTGGTTGGCGTGGCCGAGGACTACGGCATCCACTGGTTCGCTTCACGCCAGGCCGAACCGGCCGACCGCCGCTGGAAGCTGCTGCGCCACCTGTTGCCCGGCCTCTGGCTGGCGTTGCTGACCAGCGCGCTGGCCTATCTGGCGCTGGGCCTGGCCCCGTTCCCCGGCCTGCGCCAGATGGCGCTGTTCTCGGTGGTCGGGCTGGCGGGCGCGTTCCTGACCGTGATCTTCTGGTTCCCGTGGCTGGATGGCGGTGAGATCCGCGCCACCGGTTTTTCGCGCTGGCTCGGCAACACCCTGGAACGCTGGCCGCGCCTCCACGGGCGCAGGGCCGCGCTGTTCCTGGGCGTGGTGGTGGTGTTCTCGGCGGTCGGCATCGCGCGCCTGGGCAGCAACGACGATCTGCGCAGCCTGCAGTCCTCGCCCAAGACCCTGATCGACCAGCAGATCCGCATCAGCCAGATGCTGGGCATGCCCAGCCCGGCGCAGTTCTACCTGGTGCAGGGCGATGACGCCGAGCAGGTCCTGCAGCGCGAGGAGGCGCTGATCGAACGCCTGCGCGTGCTGTCCAGCAAGAAGCAGATCGGCGGCTACCGCGCGATCAGCGATTGGCTGCCGTCGCGCCAGCGCCAGCATGCCGATGCCGCGCTCACCGCCAAGGTGGAGCCGCAGGTGCTCGGCAAGGTGGGCGAGGCGGTCGGCGAGCCACTGGCGCGTCCGGCATACGCGGCCCGGGACCTGGACGCCGATGCGTTCCTGGCCTCGCCGGCGGCGATGCCGTTCCGGCATCTGTGGCTGGGCAAGGTGGGCGGTGGCCTGGCGTCGGTGGTGATGGTGGACGACCTCTCCCGCGCCGATGCACTGACCCTGCTGGAAGCGCAGGCGCAGGGCATCCCGGGCGTGCGCTGGGTCGATCGCACCGCCGATTTCTCCAAGCTGCTCAAGCATTACCGCAAGCTGATGAGCGTGCTGCTGCTGGTCGGCATCGTGCTGGTGTTCGCGGTGCTGTACTGGCGCTATCGCGCGCAGGCGTGGCGCGTGTTCGCCCCGACCCTGGTGGCCGGCGCGCTGACCCTGGCCCTGCTGGGCCTGTTCGGCCAGCCGCTGCAGCTGTTCAACGTACTGGCGCTGATGCTGCTGCTGGGCATGGGCATCGATTACGGCATCTTCCTGATCGAGCACCGCGGCGATGCCAGTGCGTGGCTGGCGGTGTGCGTGGGCGCGGCCAGTACCTGGCTGTCGTTCGGCCTGCTCGGCCTGTCGGCCACGCCGGCGCTGCGCGCGTTCGGGCTGACCCTGTTGTTCGGCATCGGCCTGGTGTGGATGATCTCGCCGCTGTTCCGGCCGCGGCCGCACGACGCGCCGCAGTGAGTCGCTCGCCTGTCCTTCCTTCTCCCACGTTTTCTTGATCAAGGATGTATCGATGAACCCGCAAGTGGAAACAACCGAGATCCTCGTCATCGGCGCAGGCCCGGCCGGTTCCGTTGCCGCAGCCATGCTGCGCAGGCAGGGTCGCCAGGTGTTGATGCTGGAGCGCCAGCAGTTCCCGCGTTTCTCCATCGGCGAGAGCCTGCTGCCGCAGAGCATGGAATACATCGAGGCGGCGGGCCTGCTGCAGGATGTGGTGCAGGCCGGGTTCCAGTACAAGAACGGCGCCGCCTTCGTGCGCGGCGAGGCCAGCACCGAGTTCGATTTCCGCGACAAGTTCTCGCCCGGTTGGGGCACCACCTACCAGGTGCAGCGTGCCGACTTCGATGACGTGCTGGCGCGCGGCGCCGAGCGCATGGGCGCCACCCTGCGCTTCGGCGACGAAGTGCTGTCGGTGCAACCCGGTCGCCCGGCGCGGGTGCAGGTGCGCCGTCCCGATGGCAGCGAGTACACCATCGAAGCCGGTTTCATCCTCGATGCCAGCGGTTTCGCGCGGTTGCTGCCGCGCCTGCTGAACCTGGAATCGCCGTCGAACTTCCCGGTGCGCGGAGCGATCTTCTGCCACGTGCGCGACCATATTCCGGCCGGCAGCGGCTTCGACCGCAACAAGATCCTGATCACCACCCATCCCGAGCACGTGGACGTGTGGTACTGGACCATTCCCTTCTCCAACGGCTGCTGCTCGCTGGGCGTGGTCGCCGAGCCGAGCTTCTTCGAGACGTACCCCGGGACCGACCTGGAGAAGCTGCAGGCGATCGTCGGCGAAGATCCCAACCTGACCCGCCTGCTCAAGAACGCCGAATGGGCGGTGCTGCCGGTGCGCACGATCACCGGCTACTCGGCCAACGTCAGCTCGCTGTGGGGCGAGGGCTACGCACTGCTCGGCAACGCCGGCGAGTTCCTCGACCCGGTGTTTTCCTCCGGCGTCACCATCGCCTTCAAGTCCGCGCAGCTGGCCAGCGACTGCCTGGCCCGTGAACATGCCGGTGAAACCGTGGATTGGGAGCAGGACTTCTCCATCCCGCTGCGCGCCGGAGTCAAGACCTTCCGCCGCTTCGTCGAAGCCTGGTATGCCGGCGGTTTTCAGAAGATCATCTACCACCCCGCGCAGCAGCCCGAACTGCGCCGCATGATCTCCTCGATCCTGGCCGGCTACGCGTGGGACACCAACAACCCGTACGTGGCCGATGCAACCGGACGCCGCCTGCGGGTGCTGGAGGAACTGTGCAGCGCCTGATCGCTTCCCTGCTGCTGTGCCTGCTGCTGGCATCCTGTGCCAGCACCCGCATGCCCGCGCCCCTGGTGCAGCTGCCGACCCTGCAGCTGGCGCCGTCGGCGTTGCCGCAGCCACTGCAGCTGCAGCAGCGCCTGCAGTTCCGCTTCGGCACCCACGAACGCGAGCTGGATGCGCTGCTGGAGGCCGATGGCAGCCAGGTCCGGCTGGCGGTGCAGGCGATGGGCCAGACCGGCGTGCGCATGGTCTGGGACGGCACCACGCTGGAACAGACCCGTGCGCCCTGGCTGCCACCGCAGGTGCGCGGCGAGCGCGTGCTGGATGACCTGCAGTTCGCACTGTGGCCGGCCGCTGCCATCCGCGCGGCGCTGCCGGCCGGCTGGACGCTGGTGGAATCCGGGGGGGAGCGCCGGCTGGAGCAGGGCGGCAAGGCCTGGCTGCTGCTGGAGCCGCTGTCCGATGGACGGGTGCGCCTGCGCAACCTGGCCGAAGGCTATGAACTGGTGATTGAATCGTTGGACATGGAACAGGCACAGCCGTGAGCAGTAGCAGCAGCGCGATCTATCTGAATGAACTGGGCGTGGTCTGCGCGCTCGGCGGCGACCGCGCGCAAGTGCGGCAGGGTCTGTTCGCCGACCAGCCCGGCGGCCTGCGCGACAACGATCAGCTGATCGCTGGCCGCACCCTGGCGCTGGGCGAAGTGGTCACCCCGCTGCCGGACCTGTCCGCGCTGCCGGTGGCGCTGCGCGGGCGCAACAATGCGCTGCTGGAAGCGGCCCTGGTGCAGATCCGCCCGGCGGTGGATGCGGCCATCGCCCGTTACGGCGCGCAGCGGGTGGCGGTGATCATCGGCACCAGCACCTCGGGCATCGGCGAATCGGAAAATGCGCTGCGCTGCCACCGTGACCACGGCCAGTGGCCGGACGACTTCCATTACGCCCAGCAGGAAATGGGCACCTCGGCGCGCTTCGTGCGCGAGCGCATCGGCAGCAGCGGCCCGGCGTGGACGATCTCCACCGCGTGTTCGTCCAGCGCCAAGGCGCTGATGTCGGCCGTGCGCCTGCTGCGCGCCGGGGTGGCCGATGCGGTCATCGCCGGCGGCGCCGATTCGCTGTGCCGCTTCACCGTGGCCGGCTTCAGCGCGCTGGAGTCGGTCTCGGCGGCGCGCTGCAATCCGTTTTCGGCCAACCGCAACGGGATCAACATCGGCGAGGGCGCCGCGCTGTTCCTGATGACCGCAGAACCGGGCCCGGTGCGCCTGTCCGGCTGGGGCGAGTCGTCCGATGCGCACCACATGTCCGCCCCGGATCCGCAGGCGCGTGGTGCCATCGATGCCATGCAGCAGGCGCTGGACCGCGCCGGGCTGGCCGCCG
>NZ_DAMAGC010000066.1:18576-22332 GCF_031995405.1 Stenotrophomonas sp.
CAGGTGGATTACGTCAACCTGCACGGCACCGCCACCGGCCACAACGATGCGATGGAAAGCCAGGCGGTTGCCGCGGTACTCGGCACCACGGTGCCGGCCAGTTCGACCAAACCGCTGACCGGACACACCCTGGGCGCGTCCGGGGCGATCGAGGCGGCGCTGTGCTGGATGGTCCTGGCCGACAACCCGCGCCAGCAGCTGCCCACCCACTGGTGGGACGGGCAGGGCGACGCCGCGCTGCCGGCCCTGGCCCTGGTCGCGCCCGGCACGGTGGCCGCGCAGCCGCCGCGGCACGTGATCAGTCATTCGTTCGCCTTCGGCGGCAGCAACGCCGTGCTGGCACTGGCACGCGCATGAGCATGCCGTTGCCGCACAACATCGACGACGTGCTGCCGCACCGCGACAGCATGCGGCTGATCGACCGGCTGCTGGACTGGCAGCCCGAATCGATCGTGGTGGAGGTCGATGTGCCCAGCCACGGCCTGTTCACCACCGCCGACGGCGTGCCGGCCTGGGTCGGCGTGGAATACATGGCCCAGGCGATTGCCGCCTGGGCCGGGTGCAAGGCGCGCCAAGCCGGGCGGGAGCCGTCGATCGGCTTCCTGCTGGGCACCCGTCGCTACACCGCGCACCAACCGTTCTTCGCCGCGGGCAGCTGCCTGCGGGTGGAGGCACAGTGCGAGCTGATGGGCGAAAATGGCCTGGGCATGTTCGCCTGCCGGATCCTGGCAGGCGCTACCGAATTGGCGGTCGCCAACGTTTCCGTGTTTGAACCACGCGATGCGATGGCCTATCTGGAGAGTGGAGAGGCATGACAGGGAATCTGACGGTGCTGGTGACCGGCGCCAGCCGGGGCATCGGCCGCGCGGTGGCGCTGCGGATCGCGCGCGACGGCTTCGACGTGGTGGTGCATTGCCGCAGCCGCATCGAGGAAGCGCAGGCAGTGGTCGCCGATATCCAGGCGCTGGGCCGGCAGGCGCGCGTGCTGATGTTCGACGTGTCCGACCGCGATGCCGCACGTACCGCGCTGGAGGCCGACGTGGACGCACACGGCGCCTACTACGGAGTGGTGTGCAATGCCGGCATCGCCCGTGACGGCGCTTTCCCGGCGATGTCGGCCGAGGACTGGGACGCCGTGGTGCACACCAACCTGGACAGCTTCTACAACGTGCTGCACCCGTTGGTGATGCCGATGGTGCGGCGGCGCAAGCCGGGTCGCATCGTCACCCTGTCTTCGGTCTCCGGGCTGGTCGGCAACCGTGGCCAGACCAATTACAGCGCGGCCAAGGCCGGCATCATCGGTGCCACCAAGGCGCTGGCGCTGGAACTGGCCAGCCGTGCGATCACCGTCAACTGCGTGGCGCCGGGCCTGATCGAGACCGAGATGGTCAACCAGGAAGTGCTCGAGCACGCACTGAAACTGATTCCCGCCGGACGCATGGGTCAGCCGGACGAGGTCGCCCACGCCGTGTCCTTCCTGCTGTCCGAATCGGCCGGCTACATCACCCGCCAGGTGATCTCGGTCAATGGAGGCATGGTCTGATGCGTAGAACCGATCGTCGCGTGGTGGTCACCGGTGCCGCCGCGCTCAGCCCGCTGGGCCACGACTGGCCGAGCATCCGCGAGCGCCTGCACGCCCGCGTCAATGCCGTGCGTTACATCCCCGAGTGGGAAGTCTTCGACGGCCTCAACACCCGCCTGGCCGCGCCGGTGCAGGACTATGAGCTGCCGGCGCACTACAACCGCAAGACCACCCGCAGCATGGGCAAGGTGGCGGTGATGTCGGTGCGCGCCACCGAGCTGGCGCTGGAATCTGCCGGCCTGCTCGGCCACCCGGTGCTGCGCAGTGGCATGGCCGGCGTCGCCTACGGGTCGTCCTCGGGCAGCCACGAAGCCACCGCCGAGTTCGGTCGCATGCTCCACGAGCACACCACCGAGGGCATCAGCGCCACCACGTACCTGAAGATGATGAGCCACACCTCGCCGGTCAACATCGGGGTGTTCTTCGGCCTGTCCGGGCGCGTCTACACCACCTCCAGCGCCTGCACCTCGGGCAGCCAGGGCGTGGGTGCCGGCTACGAGGCGATCCGCAGCGGCAAGCAGCTTGTGATGGTCACCGGCGGTGCCGAGCAGCTCGATGCCACGGCGGCGGCGGTGTTCGACACGCTGTTTGCCACCAGCGTGCGCAACGATGCGCCGCAGACCACGCCGAGCCCGTTCGATGCCAACCGCGATGGTCTGGTGCTGGGCGAGGGCGCCGGTACGCTGATCCTGGAAGAGCTGGAGCATGCGCAGGCACGCGGCGCCACGATCCTGGCCGAGGTGGTGGGCTATGGCACCAACAGCGATGGCCAGCACGTCACCCAGCCCAGCGCGGACACCATGGCCCAGGCGATGCGCCTGGCGTTGGAAGATGCGGGGCTGGACGCGGCGCAGATCGGCTACGTCAACGCGCACGGCACCGCGACCGACCACGGCGACATCGCCGAGACCCAGGCCACCGCGCAGGTGTTCGGGCCGGGGATGCCGATCAGTTCGTTGAAGAGCTACGTGGGCCACATGCTCGGCGCCTGCGGCGCGTTCGAGGCCTGGATGACGATCGAGATGATGCGCGAGGGCTGGTTCGCGCCGACCTTGAACCTGCACGCGGTGGACCCGCGCTGCGGCGCGCTGGATTTCATCCAGGGCGAGGGTCGCGCACTGCAGACCGACTACGTCATGGGCAACAATTTCGCCTTCGGCGGGATCAACACGTCGTTGATCTTCCGTCGCTGGCAGGACTGATGTACCCGGCCCGCATCCGGGCCGGTTTTCCCACGCACCACCCTGCGCCCACCAACAAGGAGAAGTTTGAATGCGTCGTTTTGCCCTGATTGCCACCACCGCGCTGCTCGCCGTCGCCAGCACCGCCCAGGCCCGTGATACCCGTGTCGAGCAGCCGCTGCGCGAGCTGGTGAACTCGCAGGCCGCCCGCGATGCCGGGATCGACGGCAGCGTGCGTTTCTACCTGGCCGGCGAAAAGGTCAACGTCCAGCAGCGCTTCGGCGAGGACGTGACCAACAAGAAGACCAACGCGGCCAACAAGAGCGACGAGGAAGCCTGTCGCTGGGTGGCCCTGTCGGCGCTGCGCGCGCTGCAGGACGGCGCCAAGTCGCGCAACGCCAACGCGGTGGTGGACATCGTGAGCTACTACAAGAAGAACGAGTTCAAGAGCGCGACCAACTACGAGTGCTACGCAGGCACGCTGATGGCCGGCGTTGCCCTGAAGGGCACCTACGCCAAGGTCAAGTAAGACTTCTGTGCTACCGCTCTTCTTGAGCGGTGGCCGTGGATCTGGAAGCAAGAGCTACAGCTACAGCAACAGCAACAGCAACAGCTACAAGCAGCTTTTGCTCTAGTACTGCGGCTGGCAGGGCAGGCGTGTGTGGGTTTCCGGGGCACGCCGTAAATCCGTCCATGGAGGCTCGGTGTTGCCATCCATGGCAACACACGGCCCCGGCAACCCACACACGCCCGCCCTTCGACAGGTTCACGGTGCGCAAGCTCAAGCCAAGCCCAAGCCCAAGCCCTGCTTCGCCAACACTTACCGTGCGGCCCAAAATCCACCCGGTAGTGCCGAGCCATGCTCGGCACCTCTTCCACACCCAAAGAAGGCCGATGCTCCGGCTCCTGATTGCCCAGACGCGCCAACCATTTCCGGAAAGGATGGGGCGGGTGGGTGGCCGGGACCGTCACACGCCATGGATGGCGTGTGCG
>NZ_DAMAGC010000067.1:0-14424 GCF_031995405.1 Stenotrophomonas sp.
GGACGAAACTGCGGTCGATCTTCAGGCGGCCGACCGGGAAGCGGTTGAGGTAGTGCAGGTTGGAGAAGCCGGTACCGAAGTCGTCCACCGCCAGCGGTACGCCGTGGCGTTCGAGCACGTCGAAGCAATGCCGCAGCACCTCGGTGTCACGGATCAGGGCGGACTCGGTGAGTTCCAGCTCCAACCGCTGCGGCGGCCAGCCGTGGGCATGGCAGATGTCGATGACGCGCTCGGCAAAGCCGCGGTCGCGCAGCTGCACCGCCGAGACGTTCACCGCCACGCGGTCGAACTGCAGCCCGGCGGCCTCCCAGGCGGCGGCCTGGCGGCAGGCCTCGGTCAGCACCCAGTCGCCGATGCGCACGATTTCACCGCATTTTTCCGCAATGGGAATGAACTCGGCCGGGCTGCAATAGCCAATGCCGGGGCGATGCCAGCGCAGCAGCGCTTCGATTGCCGGCGGCTGGTCATGCGCGGCATCCAGCAGCGGCTGGTAGGCCAGGGTGAATTCTTCGCGCTCGATCGCGCCCAGCAGGGCGTGCTCGATCTCCAGCTTGCGCTGGATCCGCATCAACGCGTCCTGGCTGTAGTACTGATAGGTGTTGCGGCCCGCTTCCTTGGCCGCGTACATCGCCGCGTCTGCGGCGCGCAGCAGTGAATCGAAATCGGTGCGGCCTTCGTCGAGCATGGCGATACCGACGCTGGCGCCGACCTTCAGCGTGGTCTCGCCACGCTGCAGCGGCTCGGCCAGCGAGGCGATCAGCTTGCGCGCCACGTGGCCGGCGTCTTCCGGCTCGGCCAGGTCGCGTAGTACCACGATGAACTCGTCGCCGCTGAAACGGCCGAACAGGTCGGCGTTGCGCAGGTTCTGGTGCAGGCGTGACGCCGCGGCCTTGAGCAGTGCATCGCCGGTGGCATGGCCGAAGGTGTCGTTGATGGTCTTGAAGCCGTCCAGGTCGATGAACAGCATCGCCAGTGGCGCGCCTCGATCACGGGCTTCCTCGATCGCATCGGCGGTCTGCTCGCGCAGCAGCATGCGGTTGGGCAACCCGGTGAGCAGGTCGTAATGGGCCAGCAGCTCGATGCGCTCGTTGGCTTCGCGCTCGCGGGTGATGTCACGGAACAGCACCACGAAGCGGGTCGGCAGGCCGTCGCGGCGGTCCAGCTCGATCAGCACCTGCACCCAGATGCGCAGGCCGGACTGGCGGTAGAAGCACA
This sequence comes from Stenotrophomonas sp., assembly GCF_031995405.1. Taxonomy (GTDB): domain Bacteria; phylum Pseudomonadota; class Gammaproteobacteria; order Xanthomonadales; family Xanthomonadaceae; genus Stenotrophomonas. The sequence goes on from NZ_DAMAGC010000067.1 coordinate 1,216, forward strand.
GGTCCAGCTGCTCGGGCAGGCCACCGTCGGCGATCCGGGCGAGCGCGGCCTCGAAGGCATCGCGGGAATCCTGGGTGTACAGCGCCAACGCCTGGTCCAGGCTGATCGGCTCCTTGCGCAGGCCGTGGATGCGGTAGCACTCCTCGGTCCACTGCATGTGCCGGGTCGCCACCTCGATCTCGCAGCCGCCGATGCGGCCCAGCGCGGAGACGCGGTTGAGCAGTTCGGTGCGCCAGCGGATGAGCGCATCGGTCTGGTGTTGCTCGGTGATGTTCTGGACCTGGCCCAGCAGGCGCTGGATGCGCCCGTCGGCACCCAGCAACGGCTGCATCCACAGGCGCAGGTGCAGGGCGCCTTCGCGTTCGCGCGGCAGCTCCAGTTCCAGCGTGGCCGGCTTGCCGTCGCGCAGCATGCGTCGCCAGGCGTGGCGCAGCAGGCTGCGCGAGCGCGATTCCAGGCGGCGCAACCAACGCCGACGACCGGTCAGCGGGTCATCGCCGACGCCGAGCAGCGCGCGAAACTCCGGCGACCACCAGAACTGGCGGCTGCCCGGGTCCCACGACCAGCTGCCCATGCTGGCGATGCGTTGGGCTTCGCGCAGGTGCACCTGCTGCTCCAGCAGCAGCGCCTCCATCTGTTTCTGCGCCTGGATGTCGGTGTGGGTGCCGACCATGCGCAGCGGCTGGCCATCGGCGGTACGCGCGACCACCCGGCCCCGGTCCAGCACCCAACGCCAGTCGCCGTCGGGGTGCCGCACGCGGTATTCGGCGGCATAGACCTCGCCTTCGCCACGCAGGTGCGCGTCCAGCGCCGCACGCACGGCCGGCTGGTCATCGGCATGGATGGGAGCCAGCAATGCGCCCGCCGCGTCGCCGCGGGTGACATCCTCGGCCGGGACCGGTTGCCCATCCCAGCGCCGTGAGCGGGTCACCGCATCGGTGGGCACATCCCAGTCCCACAAGCCGTGCCCGGCGTGGTCCAGGGCCAGCTCCCAGCGGCTGCCGGCATAGCTGGCCACCGGCTCGGGCACGCTCAGGGTGAAGGCCAGCAGGTTGCCGTCCGGGTCGTGCACGGCGCGCATCCAGCCATCGAAACGGCCGCGCGGGCCGCCGGGCAGCTGGCAGGGAATCAGGCCACCGTCGGCGGCCAGCAGGCGCAGGTCTTCAAGCAGCTCGCCGTAGGCCGCCACGGTTGCCGGCAACCCATGCTCGCGCGCCGCCGGATTGGCCGCCAGCGGACGCCCGGTCCGGTCCAGGATGACCAGGGCCGATGCCAGTGGGTGCTGCAGCAGACTCGCGATAATCCCTTGGTCCACGCGGTAAGACTCCGATAACGCACCCGACAGCCGGGAACGCAATCGTTAGCGGCGGATTTTCCGGATAGTTGAGTGACGCCCTGCACCGCGCCCCTAAACCGGACCACACCCACTAAGATGCAGGTCGCCCGTCACGATCCGGTTTCTGCCCCGTCCATGCCCGTCGCCCCGTCCGGTCAAGCCACCCCGTCCACGCCCGAACGCCCGCTCGCCCAGGCCCTGCGTCGCGACCGCTGGCGGGTGGTGGCGGGCTACCTGGTGCTGGCGCTGGTGTGGATCCTGTGCAGCGATGCGGCCGTGCAGGTGCTGGCGCGGGACATGGCTTCGGCGGCCCGCTGGCAGACCGCCAAGGGTGCGTTCTTCGTCATCTCCAGCGCGGCGCTGATCTATCTGCTGCTGCGGCCGCTGGCCCAGCATGTGCTGCATGCGCACTCGCGGCTGGAATGCTCGGAGACCCGCCACCGGCAGATGTTCCAGGGCAATCCCGGGCCGATCCTGGTGTACGACCTGGATTCACTGGCGATCCTGGATGTGAACCCGGCCGCGAGCAACCTGTTCGGCTGGAGCCGGGAGGAGTTCACGGCGATGCCGATCAGCGCGCTGTGGCCGACCGGCGATGAGCCGCTGCTGGCGGCCAAGCTGGAGCAGATCCGCGCCGCGCCCGAGCAGCTGTGCGTGATCACCGCCGACCTGCAGCTGCGCGATGGGACACGCCGACGCATGGAGATGCGCAGCACCTTCATCGAGTACGGCGGCCACCGGGCGCGCCTGCTGATCGCCATCGACCGCACCAGCGAGGACCAGGCGCTGCGCCGCCGCGACCAGGCACTGGCGCGGGTGGAGGAAGCGCACGAAATGGCCAGGATCGGCGCCTGGGAAGTCGATCCGGCCACCGGGCTGGGCCGCTTCTCCAACCAGGTCTACCACCTGCTCGGCCGGCGCCCGCCGGAGGCCCGACGCTGGCACCGCTTCGAGGAACTGCTGGTGCCGGCCGACCCGGCCACTGCCGCGCTCAGCGAACAGCTGCTGCAGGACATGAGTGGCGAGCAGGTGCAGATCGATGTGCTGCTGCCGCTGTTGGCGATGGACGGGCGCGCGTTGATGGTGCACCTGCGCGCCGAGAGCGGCCACGACGACGCCGGGCGCCCGCGCGTGCTGGGCACGCTGCAGGACGTGACCGAGCGCGAGCAGTCGCGGCGCCTGCTGCGCGAGCGCGAGGAACAGTTCCGCGAGCTGGTGCGGGTGCTGCCCGATGGCGTGGTCATCCTGTCCGACGAACACGTGCTGTACGCCAATGCCTGCGCGGCCGCGCAGTTCGGCTATGGCCAGCACACCCTGCTGGGCGAACCGCTGGCCGCGCTGGTGGCCGCCGAAGACCTGGCACGGGTGCGCGCGCAGCTGTTCGCGGCCATCCCGCTGCCCAGTACCGGCGCCGGCGAAGTGATCGGCATGCGTCGGCTGGCCGGTGAGCGCTTCCAGGCCGGGCTGGCGGTGGGCGATGTGCGTTATGGCGGGCGCAACTGCAAGCTACTGATCGTGCGCGACCTGAGCGAGCCCGAGCGTATCCGCGAAGCGCTGGAGACCAGCAACCGCGAACTGCAGGCCATGGCCGGACGCCTGTTCTCGCTGCAGGAAGACGAGCGCCGCGCGATCTCGCGCGACCTGCACGACGACATCGGCCAGGCGATCACCGCGATGAAGCTTTCAGCCTATGCCGCCCAGGACGAAGCCGATCCGGCGCGCCGCGGCGAGGACCTGGAGCAGATCATCCAGCTGGCCGACGCCACCGTGGGCAAGCTGCGCGACATTTCCACCCTGCTGCGCCCGCCGCAGCTGGACGCGCTGGGCCTGGAAGCGGCGCTGCGCTGGCAGGCCGGCATGCTGTTCCGCTCGGCGGCGATCGAACTGCTGCCGGACATCCAATCGCTGCCGCGGCGCCCGCAGGGCGATATCGAGCAGGCCTGCTTCCGCATCGCCCAGGAAAGCCTGACCAACGTGCTGCGGCATGCCCGCGCCAGCCAGGTGAGCCTGCAGCTGCACGACGTGAACGACCGCGGCCTGCACCTGCAGGTCCGCGACGATGGCGAAGGCTTCGACCCGGAAGGCCCGCGCGGGCTGGGGCTGATCGTGATGCGCGAACGCGCGCAGAGCGTCGGCGGCACCCTGCGGATCGAATCGGCGCACGGCGCCGGCACCCTGATCGACCTGTACCTGCCATATCGCACCAGCGATGCGGCCACTCCCGATACATTGGAACATTGAACATGTGGAACCCTTCCCTGCCCCTGGTCAGTATCGAGGATGCGCCGCCGCGCCTGGGCGCGGGCAATCCCGAGCTGCAGGCGATGGTCAGCGACGCCGCCGCCGGTGGCACGCCGCTGATGCTGATGCATGTGGACATCGACCATTTCGCTTCGGTCAACGAGAACATGAGCGCGGAGGTCGGCGACCAGGCACTGGTGCTGGTGGCCCAGCGCCTGCAGCACCACCTGCGTGGGCGCGGCAAGCTGTGGCGGCATGGCAGCGATGAGTTCCTGCTGGCGGTGCCGCGCAGCGCGGACATGCCCCTGCCCGAAGACCTGGCCGAAGAGATCCGCCAGCAGCTGGAGCTGCCGCTGTCGGTGCTGCCCTACACGCTGTTCATGACCGGCAAGCTGGGCGTCAGCCTGTGCCCGGAACACGCCAGCGATACCTCGCGGCTGCTCGATCACGCCGAGGACGCGCTGTACCAGGCCGCGCGCGAAGGCGGCAACGCGGTGCGCATCCACGCGGTGGATACCCCGTCCAGCGCACACAGCGAAAGCATCATCGCCCGGCAGATCGTCGATGCGATTCCCAACGGCGAGTTGAAGCTGCGCTACCAGCCGCTGGTGAGCGCCCGCGATGGCCACGTGGTGGGCATGGAAGCGCTGCTGCGCTGGCAGTCGCCGACGTTGGGCATGCTGGTGCCCGAGCGCTTCATGCGCACCGCCGAGCGGCTGGGCATCATCGTGCAGATCGGCACGTGGGTGCTGGAAGGCGCGTTGAAGCAGGCGCGGCTGTGGCGCGACCAGGGCTTTGACGACTTCACCATCGCCGTCAACGTGTCCACCCTGCAGCTGCTGCGCCCGAACTTCTTCGCCGAGGTGATGTCGCTGATGCAGGCCGCCGGGGTGCCGGCGCAGATGCTGACGCTGGAAATCAACGAAAGCGCGCTGACCAACAACGTCAATTTCGTGCATGAAACCCTGGTCAACCTGCGCAACGAAGGTATCAGCCTGAGCCTGGACAACTTCGGCACCGGCGACTCCAGCCTGAGCGCGCTGGTGCGCTACCCGGTGGACAAACTGAAGATCGACCGCAGCTTCATCAAGAGCGCGCCGGCCGGCAACCGCGAGGCGGCCATCGCCCGCGCGATCATCGCCATGGGCCACCAGCTGGGCATGACGGTGATCGCCAACGGGGTGGAGTCGCAGGCGCAACTGGGCTTCCTGCGCCGCAACGACTGTGATGTGTTCCAGGGCTATCTGTTCGGCGAACCGATGTCGGCCGATGCGGCCGGCATGACCCTGCGCCGTCGTTACCTGCGCCCGGAAGCCTTCGCCGAAACCCGTCCGGACCGCACCCTGTTGCTGCTGGACGACGAGGAGAACGTGCTGCGCTCGCTGGTGCGGCTGTTCCGCCGCGATGGCTATCGGATCCTGGCCGCCGGCAACGTACGCGACGCGTTCGACCTGCTTGCGATCAACGACGTGCAGGTGATCCTGTCCGACCAGCGCATGAGCGACATGAGCGGCACCGAGTTCCTGGGCCGGGTGAAGATGCTCTACCCGGACACGATCCGGCTGGTGCTGTCCGGCTACACCGACCTGAACACCGTGACCGATGCGATCAACCGCGGCGCGATCTACCGGTTCCTGACCAAGCCGTGGAACGACGACGAGCTGCGCAAGCACATCCACCAGGCGTTCCGCACGCATGAGGAACAGCGCCGGGCGAATACGGCACCGCCCGTGACGCTGCCGGCCGCAGACGACGACTGAGGTACCCGCGCGAGGTACCCGCGCGTAGAGCCGACCGTTGGTCGGCTGCTCTCAACCGAGGCGCCGCCGCAGCCCACGTGCCATGGCAGCCGACTGCTATCGCAGCCGACCAACGGTCGGCTCTACGGCGCGGGTGGGTCAGCGCGGCTGCTTGATCGGCAGTACCAGGCGGAACCTGGAGCCCTGGCCCGGCGTGCTGTCCAGGTCGATGCGGCCGTGGTGCTTGTTGATGATGCTGTAGGAAATCGACAGGCCCAGGCCGGTGCCGCTGCCGACCGGCTTGGTGGTGAAGAACGGATCGAAGATGCGCTGGCGCAGTTCCGGCGAGATGCCGCCGCCGGTGTCTTCGAACTCCACCCAGACGTGGTCGCCGTCCACGCCGGTGCGCACCGTGATCGTGCCGCGGTCGGCGATGGCATGGCCGGCGTTGAGCAGCAGGTTCATGTAGACCTGGTTGAGCTCGGAGGGCAGGCATTCCACCAGCGGCAGCTGGCCGAACTCGCGCTGCAGGGTGACCTTGTACTTGAGCTCGTTCCAGATGATGTTGATCGTGGATTCCAGGCCGGAATGCAGGTCGACCAGCTTCCAGGATTCATCGCGACCGGAATACGAGAAGTCCTTCAGGTCGCGCACGATCCGGGTCACCCGCTCGATGCCCTCGCGTGATTCGGCCATCAGCTGCGGCAGGTCGCGGCTGATGAAATCGATGTCGAAGCGGGTGCGGATATCGTCGATTTCCGGAATCAGCGCCTTGGGGTCCGGTGCACGCAGGGCGCGCTCGTAGGCTTCGATCACGGTGAACAGGCTGCGCAGGTATTCCTGCAGGCTGCCCAGGTTGGAGTGCACGTAGCCGATCGGGTTGTTGATTTCGTGGGCAACGCCGGCGGCGAGCTGGCCGATGGAGGCCATCTTCTCCGACTGCAGCAGCTTTTCCTGGGTGCCGTTGAGGCGCAGGTAGGCCTGGCGCAGTTCGGCATGCCGCTGCTGCAGTTCGCGCTCGTAGTCTTCCTGGCCTTCGATGCGGCGGAACAGGGCCAGGTAATGGCGCTGGCCGGCTTCGTCGTGGTGGTAGACGTGGGCGATGACCATGCGCTCACCGACCGGCAGGCTGCCGTTCCAGTGGCCGTGCTGGCGTGCGTGTTCCAGCGCATCGGGCGGCAGCAGCTGGCGCAGCCATTGCGCTGCGCCCAGACCGGCCGCGTCCTCGGCCTGGCCGAGCATTTCGCTGACGGCGGCGTTGGCCAGGGCCACGCTGCCATCCTCGCGGAACAGCAGCATGCCTTCGTTGACCCGTTCGAACAGGGCGAGCAGGACCTGCTGCGGGGGCAGCGGCGCGGTGACAAGATGGGAAGAAGCGGTCACGGTCACATCGGGCAGTCGAAACAGGCGCCCAATATACGCGTTGGTCCGCGTGACGGAAGCCCGTGCACGCGCGCGGCCCGCACAGGGCCGGATCAGGCGACGGCGAGCGGCCGTCGCGTATGCAGGGTGTGCGACTGGCCCTTGGCGTCGTAGGCCGAGGACTCTTCGCTGCGGCCCAGCTGGCGCAATGCCCAGTTGACCTCGCGGCGGCGGCGCGACAACAGCACGCCATTGGCGCGGTTGCGTTCGGCCAGTTCCTGCAGGCGTTCGCCCTGCCCGACCGGCAGCACCGTCTCGAGCGCGCGCAGCGCTTCAAGCTTGGCCCCGGTGGCACGGATCAACGCCTGCACGTCATGCTCGACCAATGCCTGGCGTTCGACGTCCAAGGCATCGCTGAGGCGCTGCAATGGCTCGCTCATCGCCAGGTTCATCCCTGCAGCTGCTGGTCCAGATCGAGCATGCGCGAAGCGATCGCGTCGGGATTGATCTTGTAGGTGCCGTTCTGCAACGACTCGCGCACGGCCTGCACACGGCCGGCGTCGATGGCCGGGGCGGTGCTCAGCTCGCGCTGCAGGGCCTGCAGGCTGGTGGCCTCGCCGGTCAGGCGCAGGCTGTCGGCGGCTTCCACCGGACGCGTCGGCGAATCGGTGCTGGCGGCCGGCTTGGTGCCAAGGGCGACACTGCGCAGATGGGCGGTAGCCTGCAGGTTGCCGTCGATTTTCTGGCTCATGGAGTTGTCCTGGAGTTGCGGTTCACAAGGGATAACGGCATGGGGACCGCCATCTTTAGGGGGTTCTGCGGTTTTTTTACCGATTTCCGCCGCCGGTTCAGCATTGTGCTCAGCGCGTCACAAAAACGTCGCCACTGGCTGCCACGGTGCCCTGCACGATCTTCCGCGAGGACAGATTCTCCACCGAAACGCGTTCATTTTCACCGGCATCGGCCATGGCCTTGCCTGCGACCCGCACTTCGACCCCGCCGATCCGAGATACCAGCGCGACGCTGTCGCCGCGACGCACCAGGCGCTGCGGCACCAGGTCGTTGGCCGAGAGCAGGCTGCCGGCGGTCAACGTGCGCCGGGCGACCCGCCCGACCGCGGCGGCCGGGTCGGCCAGCGCGGCGCCGGCAATCCGGGCCACGTCACGCTGTGCAGTGGTGATATCGGCGGCGGCCAGGGTTTCTCCAGCGCCGATGCCGCGATTGAGGATGAGGACGTTCTGGTTGCGGCGGATCTTGACCGGCACGAACAGCCGCCAACCGCCGGCATCGGGACAGCTGACTTCCACGGTACTGGTGCCGGTGGGCTGGGCCTTGAGCCCTTGCCCGCAGGCGGGCAGGCGCAGCGCCGAATCCAGGGTGGTGTCGCCTTCGCTGCCGGCCGGCAGGGTCGACAGCGCGGCGGCACGGATGCTGTCCACCGGCTGCCAGCCGCCGGCGGCGGACGCAGGCGCGGTGACCAACGCAAGCACGGCAAGAAGGATCCAACGCATGGCGACTCCACGGGCAAGGCACATGGGCAGCGTCCTGCAAGGCGCGTGCCGGAAGCGGTCGGGCGCGGCGCTCAAGTCGGGCGCGCTGGCGCCGATACCACTCCCATGTCACATGACCTGCTCAACCGCATCGACCAGCGTACGCGCCTGGCCGGCCACAATCGTCTGGCCCTGCTGCTGTTCCGGCTCGGCGGACGCCAGCTTTTTGGCGTGAATGTGTTCAAGGTGCAGGAAGTCCTGCGCCGTCCGGACCTGTTCCAGGTACCCGGACTGCCCAGCCAGTTCGCCGGGGTGGCCGATGTTCGCGGCCGCTCGGTGCCGGTGCTGGACCTTGGACTGGCCATCGGCCACCCCGAGCGCGAGCCGGACGCGGACAAGGCGCCGGGCTACTTGGTGGTGACCGAGTTCAACCGTTCCATCCAGGGCTTCCTGGTGAGCGGCGTGGAACGGATCGTCAACATCGCGGTCGAGGACATCCATCCGCCGCCGGAGCTGGGCGCCGAGTCGAGCTACCTGACCGCGGTGACCCGCTTCCAGGGCGAGCTGATCCAGGTCATCGACGTGGAAAGCGTGCTGGCCGACATCGCCCAGGTGCGCGGTGAGGCGGTGCTCGACCCCGCCCTGGCAATGCCGGCCGACGGCCCGCAACTGCAGGTGCTGGTGGTGGACGACTCGCGGGTGGCCCGCCAGCAGATCCGCAGCGTGCTGGACCAGCTGGGGGTGGGGGCGACGCTGTTGTCCGATGGCAAACAGGCGCTGGACCACCTGCTGCAGATCCACGCGGCCGGCGAGAATCCGGCCGAGCGCTATGCGATGGTGATCTCGGACATCGAGATGCCCGCGATGGACGGCTACACGCTGACGACGGAAATCCGTCGCCATCCGGGCCTGGCCGGGTTGTATGTGCTGCTGCATACCTCGCTGTCGGGCGTATTCAACAACGCGATGGTCGAGCGGGTGGGGGCCAATGCGTTCGTGGCCAAGTATTCCCCGCATGAGCTGGCCGATTTCGTGCTGGATCGTCTGCGGAAGGTGGCGTTGGCGGCTTGAAGCGGCGGTCGGTTCGCTGATGGCGGGCCGGGGTGGGCGCCTGTTTGCCGATCGCGGTTTTGGGTAGAGAGCAGCCGAGCATGGCTCGGCTCTACCGGGGTCCGGCTCTTCGCCGTTGGCCGCCGGTGGCCGCCTTTCCGTGCGGCTCGGCACCGTCGGTTTATCAAGCCCAGCGCTCCGCTGGGCTTTTTTGTGGGCGTCAGGGTGCCGCAGCCGGGCATGGCCCGGGGCTACGTTGCCTGTGTAGCAGGCGTTGCCGGCCAGCGGCCGGCACTACCCCTCCTCCCGAAGCGGGCTCTGCCGACCCGCGCCACAGGTAACAGGGACGCATCCAACTGGCACAGCCCTTGCACCACTCCCACCATCGTCCCGTGGGAGCGCGCCATGCCCAATCTGATTTCCGACTATCTGGGGGTCCATGCCCAGGCCATGCCGTTGCGCGAGCAGCGGATGAAGCTGATCGCCAGCAACCTGAGCAATGCCGATACCCCCGGGTACAAGGCCCAGGACCTCGACTTCGATGCCGCCCTGCGCAATGCCCAGGGCCTGGACAGCAACGGCCTGATGAAAACCACCAACGAACAGCATTACGCCATCGGCGGCGGCCTCAACCCCTTCCAGGTCACCAAGGAGGGCGTCCAGCCCAGCATCGACGGCAACACCGTCGATCCCGATGCCGAACGTGCCGCCTACGGCCGCGCCGCGCTGGAATACCGCGCCTCGCTCAGCTTCGTCGAATCCAAGGTGCGCTCCATGCTCACCGCCATCACCGGGCAATAAGCCATGAGCAATCTTCCCATTTTCGACATCGCCGGCTCCGCCCTCCAGGCCCAGTCCGTGCGCATGAGCACCATCGCCTCCAACCTGTCCAACGCCGACACCGTCTCCGGTTCGGCGCAGGCCGTCTACAAGCCGCTGGAACCGATCTTCCAGTCCGTCACCAGCCGCACCGACCCGAACATCACCACCGTCCAGGTCAAGGAAATCAGCCAGAGCGACGCCGCGCCGATCAAGCGCTACGAGCCCGGCCATCCCCTGGCCGATGGCGACGGCTACATCTACCAGCCCGACGTCGACCCGGTCGCGCAGATGGTCAACCTCATCTCGACCTCGCGCAATTACCAGGCCGGCGTGGAAATGCTGACCACCGCCAAGGAACTGGCGCTGGCCACCCTGACCATGGGTCGCTGACCCTTTTCCTTACAGGACATACCGTCATGAGCAGCACCAGCGGCGTCGGCCAGAACGGCAGCGATATCTACAGCGCGCTCGGCCTCAACGCCCCCAACAGCGACACCAGCAAGAAGAAAAGCACCCTGGACCAGGCCGATTTCCTGCGCCTGATGACCGAGCAGCTGCAGCACCAGGATCCGCTCAAGCCCATGGACAACACCCAGATGGTGGCGCAGATGGCGCAGCTGTCCCAGGTGCAGGGCATCACCGACCTCAACACCACGGTGAAGGGTTTCCAGGACCAGATGTCCAGCGACCAGATCCTGCGCGGTGCCGCGCTGGTCGGCCACGACGTGCTGGTGCCGTCGACCAAGTGGCAGCTGGAGGCCGAAGGCAACACCAACGGAATGGTCGCCGCCTCCGGCGCCGGCTTCGTCAACGTGGAGATCACCGATGCCAACGGCGTCAAGGTCAACACCCTGAGCGTGGAGTCCAAGGCCGCCGGCGAAGTGACCTTCGACTGGGATGGCAAGGATGCCAACGGCAACCGCCTGCCGCCGGGCAGCTACTCCATCGCCGCCACGTTCACCGACAGCGCCGGCGCCAAGAACAAGGTCAACACCTACGTCGAAGCCCCGGTCGAGAGCGTCACCGTCGGCTCGGACGGCCTGTACCTCAACCTCAAGGGCCTGGGCACGGCCCCGATCGACTACGTGCTCCGCATCAGCTGAGCCGCCCCACCCCGCATACCAGGAGCAATCCCATGGGCTTCAACATCTCGTTGTCCGGCATCAACGCAGCCAATGCCGACCTGAACGTCACCGCCAACAACATCGCCAACGTCAATACCACCGGGTTCAAGGAATCGCGCGCCGAGTTCGCCGACCTGTTCTCGGCCACCAGCTATGGCCTGTCCAAGAACGCGGTGGGCTCGGGCGTGCGCCTGACCAACGTGGCCCAGCAGTTCTCGCAGGGCAACAACGAACAGACCGGGCGCAGCCTGGACATGGCCATTTCCGGTGAGGGCTTCTTCACCATGTCCATGAACGGCGCCCGCGTGTACTCGCGCGCCGGCAACTTCCAGACCGACCAGGCCGGCTACGTGACCAACCCGCAGGGCGCGCGCCTGCAGGTGTTCGCGCCCAATGCCGACGGCACCAACTTCGATGCCGGCCGCCTGGTCGACCTGCAGCTGTTGACCACCGACAGCCCGCCCAAGCAGACCAGCAAGGTCAACGTCAGCTTCACCCTGCCGGCCGACGCCAAGGTGCCGACGGTGAACGTGTTCGACCCGACCGATTCCAACAGCTACAGCCAGTCCACCGGCGGCATCACCGTGTACGACTCGCTGGGCGTCAGCCATACCCAGACCTCGTACTTCGTCAAGACCGCCAATCCGAACGAATGGCAGGTGTACAACTACGTCGATGGCCAGCCCGCCGGCGGCGCCACCACGCTGACCTTCAACAACGCCGGCGCGCTGACTGCCCCGGCCAACGGCCAGATCACCCTGGCCCCGTTCACGCCGAGCACCGGCGCCGGCCAGCTGGCGCTGACACTGGACATCAGCGGGTCCACCCAGTACGGCGAGAAGTTCGCCCTGCGCAACACCCAGCAGGACGGCTACGCCGCCGGCAAGCTCAACGAAGTCACCGTGTCCGAAGAAGGCGTGGTCTACGCGCGCTACTCCAACGGCGATGACAAGGCGCTGGGCCAGGTCGCGCTGACCACCTTCAACAACGCACAGGGCCTGGAAGCCAAGGGCAACAACCTGTGGGTGGAAACCTTCAGCTCGGGCACGCCGCGTACCGGTGCACCGGACAGCTCCAACCTGGGCAAGGTCCAGGCCGGTTCGCTGGAAGCCTCCACGGTCGACCTGACCGAGCAGCTGGTCAACATGATCACGGCCCAGCGCAACTTCCAGGCCAATTCGCAGATGGTCTCGACCATGGACCAGATCACCCAGACCATCATCAACATCCGTTGATGAGCCACTGACCGCATCACGGGACTACAACGATGGACAAGGCGCTCTACGTAGCGATGACCGGTGCACGCGCGTCGCTGCAGGCACAGGGCACGCTCTCGCACAACCTGGCCAACACCGATACCCCTGGTTTCAAGGAAGCCCTGGCCAATACCGAGGCGTTCCCGATCAAGGGCACCGGCTATGCCTCGCGCGTGGACGCCCTGCACGTCGATGCCGGCTTCAACCGGCGCATGGGCGCGCAGCAGATCACCGGCAACCCGCTGGACCTGTCGCTGCAGTCGGGCAACTGGCTGGCGGTGCAGGCACCGGCAGGCGGTGGCGAGGCCTATACCCGTGGTGCGGCGCTCTCGATCACGCCCAATGGCCAGCTGGTGACCGCCGGTGGCCACCCGGTGCTGGACGAAAACGGCGCGCCGATCGCCATTCCGCCGCACCAGGCGATGGACATCGGCAACGACGGCACGATCTCGATCATTCCGCTGGGCGAAGGCCCGCAGACCATGGCCAACATCGGCCGCATCCGCGTGGTCGCCGCGGCCGATGAACGCCTGGAGCGTGGCCTGGATGGATTGATGCGCAACACCGACCCGCAGCAGCCGTTCGTGCAGGCCCAGGGCAAGTCGCTGGAAAGCGGCCAGCTGGAAGGCAGCAACGTGGACGCGGCCGGCGCGCTGGTGCAGATGATCCAGCTGCAGCGCCAGTACGAAATGCAGGTGAAGGTGATCAAGCACGGCGACGACAACGCCCGCAGCGCCAACAGCCTGCTGCGCCTGGGCGGTTGAGCCGGGGCGTAGCGCAATTGACGGG
>NZ_DAMAGC010000067.1:14434-21755 GCF_031995405.1 Stenotrophomonas sp.
CGGGGCACCCACGGGACCCCGACGGATTTCCGGCGCGGTTCTGGCACAGCCCATGCATCGCTCCCAGTGACGGCCGCCCCGGGTGGCCACCCGCAACAGACAAAGGAACATCGCCATGAACCAGGCATTGTGGATCGCCAAGACCGGACTGGATGCGCAGCAGACGCGCATGTCGGTGGTTTCCAACAACCTCGCCAACACCAACACCACCGGTTTCAAGCAGGACCGTGCCAGCTTCGAAGACCTGCTGTACCAGCAGGTGCGCCAGCCGGGCGGTTCTTCGTCCGCGCAGACGCAGCTGCCCACGGGCCTGCAGCTGGGCACCGGCGTGCGCGTGGTGGCGACCTCCAAGAACTTCGAGCAGGGCAGCCAGCAACAGACCGGCCGCGCGCTGGATGTGATGGTCAACGGCCGCGGCTTCTTCGAAGTGCAGATGCCCGATGGTTCCTCGGCCTATACCCGCGATGGGTCGTTCCAGCGCAACCAGGACGGCGAGCTGGTGACCAACAGCGGCTACCCGGTGCAGCCGGGCATCCAGATCCCCGAAGGCGCGCAGTCGCTGACCATCGGTACCGACGGCACCATCAGCGTGAAGATGGCCGACGACGCGGCCTCGGTGGAAATCGGCGCGCTCACCCTGACCGACTTCGTCAATCCGGCCGGCCTGCAGGCCCGTGGTGAAAACCTGTTCCTGGAAACCACCGCCTCCGGTCCTGCGCAGAACGGCAACCCCGGCCTGAACGGCCTGGGCAGCGTGGTGCAGGGCGCGCTGGAAGGCAGCAACGTCAACGTGGTCGAAGAGCTGGTGTCGATGATCGAAACCCAGCGCGCCTACGAAATGAACGCCAAGGCGATCTCCACCACCGACGCGATGCTCGGCTACCTCAACCAGAACGTCTGATCGGTCGAACCGGGAACCCTGCCATGTCGCACCTGCGCCCTACCCTCCGCCTGCTCTCGGCCAGTGCCGTCGTCGCCCTGCTCGGCGGCTGCGTCATCGCCGGCGACGTCCGCCCCTACCCGGCGATGGCGCCGGTCACCCCGATCGTCGCGCCTGCCGCACAGGCCACGGCCGGTGCGATCTACGCCGCCGGCCCGGGCCTGCAGCTGTATTCGGACCGGCGCGCCCGCGATGTCGGCGACCTGCTGACCATCACCCTGACCGAGAACACCACCGCGCAGACCACCGCCAACACCACCACCGCCAAGGAATCGGACCTGAGCATCGGTACCCCGACCCTGTTCGGCGCGCCGGTGACGCTGGGCGGCAAGGACATCCTGAGCGCCACTGCCAAGGGCTCGCGTGATTTCGCCGGCAAGGGCACTACCGCGCAGAGCAACCGCCTGCTCGGCAGCGTGACCGTCACGGTGGTGCAGCGCCTGCCCAACGGCAACCTGGTGGTCCAGGGCGCCAAGAACCTGCGTTTGAACCAGGGCGATGAGCTGGTGCAGGTGCAGGGCATCGTGCGCGCCGCGGACATTTCCCAGGACAACACCATTCCCTCCAGCCGCGTTGCCGATGCCCGCATCGTCTACGGCGGCCGCGGCCCCGTCGCACAGTCCAACGCGATGGGCTGGCTGAGCCGTTTCTTCAACTCGGCGTTGACGCCGTTCTGAGCCTGACATGACCCTCTCCTTCTCCCCGTCCCGGCAGCGACGCGCCGCCTCGCTCTACCCGGCTGAACAGCGCCACGCCGCCGTGCGGTATGCGGTGCATGCGGTGGTGGTGCTGCTGGCCGTGTTCGCGCTGGTGGCACCGGCGTCAGCCGAGCGCATCAAGGACCTGGCCCAGGTTGGCGGCGTGCGCACCAATGCGCTGGTCGGCTATGGCCTGGTGGTCGGCCTGGACGGCAGCGGCGACCGGACCAGCCAGGCACCCTTCACCGTGCAGAGTTTGAAGAACCTGCTCGGCGAACTGGGCGTCAACGTGCCGGCCAACGTCAATCCGCAGCTGAAGAACGTGGCCGCCGTGGCGATCCACGCCGAGCTGCCGCCGTTCGCCAAGCCGGGCCAGCCGATCGATATCACCGTGTCTTCGATCGGCAACGCGGTCTCACTGCGCGGTGGCTCGCTGCTCATGGCACCGTTGCGCGGTGCCGATGGCCAGGTCTACGCGATCGCCCAGGGCAACCTGGTGGTCGGTGGTTTCGGCGTACAGGGCAAGGACGGTTCGCGGGTGTCGGTGAACGTGCCCAGCGTGGGCCGCATTCCCAACGGCGCCACGGTCGAACGCGCGCTGCCGGACGTGTTCAACGGCGGTGGCGACATCACCCTGAACCTGCACAAGAACGACTTCACCACGGTCTCGCGGATGGTTGCCGCGCTCAACGCTGCCTTCGGCGATGGCGCTGCGCGGGCGATCGACGGCGTCACGGTGGCGGTGCAGTCGCCGAGCGACCCGGGCGCCCGCATCGGCATGCTGGCGCGTATCGAAAACCTGGAACTCACCCCCGGCAGCGCGCCGGCCAAGGTGGTGGTCAACGCACGTACCGGCACGGTGGTGATCGGCTCGCAGGTGCGCGTCGGCCCGGCCGCCATTTCGCATGGCTCGCTCACCGTGACCATCAACGAAAACACCAACGTCAGCCAGCCCAATGCCTTCGGCAACGGCCAGACCGTGGCCTCGCCGCAGTCCACCATCACCGCCACCAACGACGGCAGCCGCATGTTCAAGTTCACCGGCGGCACCACGCTGGACGAGATCGTGCATGCGGTCAACGCGGTAGGCGCCGCGCCGGGCGATCTGATTGCGATCCTGGAAGCACTCAAGCAGGCCGGCGCACTGAGCGCCGAGCTCGAGGTGATCTGACATGCGCATCAATCCGGCACTGGAACTCAATCCGGCCCAGGCCAACAGCCCGGCCAAGGTGGACAAGGTGGCGCGCCAGCTGGAAGGCCAGTTCGCGCAGATGCTGGTCAAGAGCATGCGCGATGCCAGCTTCGGCGACTCGCTGTTTCCCGCCGAAAACACTATGTTCCGCGAGATGTACGACCACAAGATCGCCGAGGCGATGACCCGTGGGCGTGGGCTGGGGCTGTCGGCGATGATCACCCGCCAACTGGGTGGCGCCGAGGCCGAGGCGGCCAAGCCGACCGACACCGCGTTGAACCCGGCCGCCGCGCTGCGTGCCTACCGCCTCAACGCACCGGCGGCCGCGCCAATGGCGTTGCCGGCTTCGGCCACGCCGACCGGCACGCCGAGCGAAGTGGAGATGCTGCAGCAGCTGCGCGGCGCCGATCCGTCGGCCGTGCTGCAGCCGATGGAACGTGCACTGGACCTGATCGCCGGCCGCGAAAGCAGCCAGATGCACGAGGCCATCGGCCGTTCCGATCCGTATGCGGCGGCGCCCGGCGTCAGCGATCCGACCGAACAGAACTGGGCTGCACTGGCCGATGACCGTTGGCGCGACGTCAATGGTACAGCCGCCGCGCGGGCGCCGAGCGCGGTCGATACGCTGGCGGCCAACACCGCCGCCGCCCAGCTTGGCCCGCACACGCCCGAAGGCTTCGTGGCCAGCATCTGGAACCACGCCCAGCAGGCCGCACGCGAACTCGGCGTGGATGCCAAGGCGCTGGTGGCGCAGGCCGCGCTGGAGACCGGCTGGGGCCGCAAGCTGGTGCAGCGCAACGGCGGCGGCAGCTCGCACAACCTGTTCGGGATCAAGGCCAGCGGCTGGGGCGGCGAGCGCGCCACCAGCGGCACCCATGAATACGTGGACGGCGTGCGCCGCAATGAAACCGCCAGCTTCCGTGCCTATACCTCGGTCGGCGACAGCTTTGCCGACTACGTGAAACTGCTCAAGAACAGCCCGCGTTACCAGAACGCGCTGCAGGCCGGCGGCGATGTCCGCGGCTTTGCCCAGGGCCTGCAGAAGGCCGGCTACGCCACCGATCCCAGCTACGCGGCCAAGATCGCCGCGATTGCCGGCGGCCCGACCATCGAGCGTGCGATCGCCGCCGTGGGCGATGCCAGCCAGCGCCTGGGCCAGACCTTTGCCAGCACCGCCAGCCCGACCGGGCTGGGCGTCATCCGTCGTTGAGGTAACCCATGTCCAGCGTACTTTCCACCGGCACCAGCGCCCTGCTCGCTTTCCAGCGGGCGCTGGCGACCACCAGCCACAACGTCGCCAACATCAACACGCCGGGCTACAGCCGGCAGAAGGTCGACTTCGCCACCGCCAATCCGCAGAACTTCGGCTATGGCGACGTGGGCAACGGCACCCGCATCACCGACATCCGCCGGGTGGCCGACCAGCTGGCGATCTCGCGGTTGCTCGATGGCAGTGGCGAACTGGCGCGGTTGAAGCAGCTGTCGAGCATGGCCGACCGTGTGGATGCGATGTTCTCCGATACCGCCACCAACGTGTCCGGGGTCTGGTCGAGCTTCTTCGACACCGTCAGCGGGCTGTCCTCCAACGCCTCGGGCACGGCCGACCGGCAGAACATGCTCGACGGCGGCAAGACCCTGGCCAGCCGCTTCCAGCAGCTCAACGGCCAGCTCAATACGCTCAACGGCGAGGTCAACAACGGCCTCATCGCCGGTGCCTCGGAGATCAACCGGCTGGCCAAGGAAATCGCCCAGCTCAACGGCAGCATCGGCGGCAACGCGGCCAACGCCGCGCCGGACCTGCTGGATCGCCGCGATGCGCTGATCGCCAACCTGGTCGGCTATACCGGCGGCAACGCGGTGATGCAGGACGGCGGGGTAATGAACGTCTACACCGCCGGTGGCCAGGCGCTGGTGGTGGGCACCACCGCCTCCAAGGTCACCACCGTGGCCGATCCGTACATGCCCGAGCGCCTGCAGCTGGCGCTGGAAAGCGCGGGCCAGAAGATCACCCTGGAACCGAAGACCCTCGGCGGCCAGATCGGCGGCCTGCTGGAGTTCCGCGATACGGTGCTGACGCCGACCCAGGCCGAACTGGGCAAGCTGGCCGTCGGCATGGCCAGCAGCTTCAACGACGTGCACCGCCAGGGTGCGGACCTGTACGGCAACCTGGGCGGGGACTTCTTCAACATCGGCAGCCCGCGCATCACCGGCAACGCCAACAACACCGGCACGGCCAGCATGACCGCCAGCTTCGGCGACCTGTCCAAGCTGGACGGGCAGAACGTGCTGCTCAAGTTCGACGGCACCCAGTGGCAGGCCACCCGCGCCGACACCGGCGCGGCGATCCCGATGACCGGCACCGGCAGCGCCACCGATCCGCTGGTGATCAACGGCGTGGAGCTGGTGATGACCGGCACCCCGGCGGTGAACGACCGGATGCTGCTGCAGCCCACCGCCGGCGTGGCCGGCACGTTGTCGGTGGCGATCACCGACACCTCGCGCATCGCCGCGGCCGCCCCGATCAAGGGCACCGCCGCGCTGACCAATACCGGCACCGGCAAGCTCACCGGGGTCAAGGTGACCGACCACAACAACGCGGCGCTGCGCAATCCGGCGGCGATCGTGTTCACCAGCGCCACCGAGTACACCCTCAACGGTACCGGGCCGTTCACCTACACCGCCGGTCAGACCATCAGCGCCAACGGCTGGAGCTTCGTGCTCGACGGTGCGCCCAAGACTGGCGACACCTTCAGCATCGGGCCGACCCCGGCGGGGTCGTCGGACAACAGCAACGCCCTGCTGCTGGCCAAGGTGGAACAGGCCAAGGCGTTCAACGACGGTACCGTCACCCTCAGCGGCGCACTCGGCGGGCTCACCACCCAGGTCGGCGCGGCGGCCCGCTCGGCCGACTATTCGCTGCAGGCCCAGCAGGTGATCACCGACCAGGCGCAGTCCGCGCGCGATTCGATCTCCGGGGTCAACCTGGATGAGGAAGCGGCGGACATGCTGCGGCTGCAGCAGGCCTACCAGGCCGCCTCGCAGCTGATTTCCACCGCCGACAACATGTTCCAGACCATCCTCGGAGCCGTGAGCCGATGAACAGCCGTATTTCCACCGGGATGATGTTCCAGCAGTCGGTGTCGTTGATGATGGCCAAGCAGGCCAAGATGAGCCATCTGGAACAGCAGATCGCCACCGGCCGTCGGCTGGTGACGGCCAAGGACGATCCGGTCGCCTCCGGCGCCGCCGTGGGCCTGGACCGCACGCTGGCCTCGCTGGACCGCATGCAGCTAAACGCGGGCAACGTGCAGAACCGGCTGGGCCTGCAGGAAAACGCGCTGGCCCAGGTCGGCGACATGATGGGGCGCATCACCGAGCTGACGATCTACGCCAACAACCCGGCGCTGGCAGCCTCGGACAAGCAGTCGATGGTCACTGAAATCGAGGCGATCCGCGGCAATCTGCTGGCGCTGGCCAACAGCACCGACGGCACCGGGCGCTATCTGTTCGGCGGCACGGCCGATGACAGTCCGCCTTTCAGCCAGATCGATGGCAAGGTGGTGTACAACGGCGACCAGAACCAGCGCCAGGTGGAGGTCGGGCCAGACACGTACGTGCTCGACGCCCTGCCCGGCAGCGAGATTTTCCTGCGGATCGGTACGGGCGATGGGCACGTGGACGGGGCCGCCAGCACGGCCAACACCGGCACCGGGGTGCTGACCAATGTGACCCGCGATGGCAGTGACAGCTGGAACGGCCAGGGCTTCAGCGTACGCTTCACGGCCGAGGACCAGTACGAGCTGCTGGATGCCGGCGGTACGGTGGTGTCCACCGGTACGATGAAGGCAGGCGATGATCTGGTGCTCAACGGGGTGCGTCTGCACATCGATGGGAAGCCGGCGGCGGGCGATACGTTCGAGGTCACCCCGGCGACCAGCCGGGACATTTTCAGCACGCTGGACAGTCTGATCGGGTCGTTGAAAATGGACACGGGCAGCGCGTCGAAGTCGGCGGCACAGCAGAATCTGCTGCAAAGCGGTCTGCGCGACGTTGCGCGGGCCTCGGAGCGGATGATCGATTCGCGTGCGGCCGGTGGTGCGCAGTTGAAGGCGCTGGACAATGCGGCGGACATGCGCGAGTCCAATACCGTCACGCTCAAGAGCACGCTGTCGCAGATGCGCGATCTGGACTACGCCGATGCGATCAGTCAGTACCAGCTGGAAAGCACGGCGTTGCAGGCCGCGCAGACGCTGTTCTCGCAGATGCAGCAGATGTCGTTGTTCAACGTGTTGCGCTGATACCGCGACACGAAAACCTGGATGGCCTGAAGGCCGCGATGCATTGCGCATCGCGGCCTTTTTGCTTTTTCCTCTCCGCATCCAAAAGCAACAGCGCGGATCATCCTCTGCTCATGGTGTGGGCGGGGGTGTGGGGGTTCGCGGGACACGCCGCAAGTACGTCCCTGTAGGCTCGCGTGCGCCATCCATGGCG
>NZ_DAMAGC010000068.1:0-21533 GCF_031995405.1 Stenotrophomonas sp.
AAGGAGGAGGCCGCACCGCGGCCGGGGGACATTCGCCGGAAAGGGCATGGGGCCCAGCGCCCGACCCACCGACACCCGCTTGAAGCGAAATAAAGGACGGAGGGCGGCCGCAGCCCGACGCCGGAGACATTCGCCGGAAAGGGCATGGGCGCCCAGCGCCCGACCCGCCAACCGCCGCGCCCGAATGTGTTCAGAGCGCGCTTTTGGCTTGCCACATGCAAATGGGCGAAAACCCAAAAAAAAGCCCCGCATCGGCGGGGCTTTTTCAGCTTGCGTCAGATCAGGTCAACTGACCGTGGCAGTGCTTGTACTTCTTGCCGCTGCCGCACGGGCACGGGTCGTTGCGACCGACCTTGGGCTCGTCCAGCCGCACCTGGGCCACGCCGTTCTGCGACGCTTCCACCTGCGCGGCCTCCTCGTCGGCACTGTAGCTGCCGGCGTCCTGGTGCTGGAACTGCGACTGCAGCAGACGGGCTTCCACCTGCTGGCGCTCGGCAGCTTCCAGCGCGGCCACTTCCTCTTCGCTGCGGATGCGCACGCGCGCCAGTAGCGTCACCACTTCGCGCTTCACGTTCTCCAGCATTTCCGAGAACAGCTCGAACGCTTCCTTCTTGTATTCCTGCTTGGGCTGCTTCTGCGCGTAACCACGCAGGTAGATGCCCTGGCGCAGGTAATCCATGCGTGCCAGGTGCTCCTTCCAGCTCTGGTCCAGCACCGTCAGCATCACGTGCTTTTCCAGTGCGCGCATGGTCTCTTCGCCCACGCCGTTTTCCTTCTCGGCGAAGTGCTCGTCGATGCGCGCCTGGACCTTCTCGGCAATCGCCTCGGCGTCCAGTTCCTCGTGCAGCTTGACCAGACCCACCACGTCCATCTGCACGCCCAGATCCGACTCCAGCGTGGCTTCCAAACCCTTCAGGTCCCACTGCTCGTCGATCGAGTTCGGCGGCACGAAACGCGCCACGATGTCGTAGATCACGTCGCCGCGGATACCGTCGACATTCTCCTTCACCGACTCCGCATCAAGCAGCTCATCGCGCTGGGCGTAGATCACCTTGCGCTGATCGTTGTTGACGTCGTCGAAGTCCAGCAGGTTCTTGCGGATGTCGAAGTTGTGCGCTTCCACCTTGCGCTGCGCCTTCTCGATCTGGCGGCTGACCAGGCGGTCCTCGATGACGTCGTCTTCCTTCATGCCCATCATGCGCATCGCCTTCTGGACCCAGTCCGAGGCGAAGATGCGCATCAGGTTGTCTTCCAGCGACAGATAGAAACGGGACGAACCCGGATCGCCCTGGCGGCCGGAACGGCCACGCAGCTGGTTGTCGATACGACGCGATTCGTGGCGCTCGGTGCCCACGATGTGCAGCCCGCCGGCGGCCTTGACCACTTCATGGCGGGCCTGCCACTCGGCCTTGACCTTGGCGCGCTGCTCGTCGCTGGCGTCTTCGCCCAGTTCATGCAGCTGCGCTTCCAGCGAACCGCCCAGCACGATGTCGGTACCGCGACCGGCCATGTTGGTGGCGATGGTCACCGCGCCGGGCATGCCGGCGTTGGCGATGATGGTCGCTTCGCGATCATGCTGCTTGGCGTTGAGCACTTCGTGGTGCACACCCGCCTTGCGCAGGTGCTCGGACAGCATTTCCGAGGTTTCGATCGAGGTGGTACCCACCAGCACCGGCTGGCCGCGCTCGTTGCAGGCCTGGATGTCGGCCAGCACCGCATTGAACTTGCCGTTGCGGTTGAGGAACACCTGGTCCGAACCGTCCTTGCGGATGGTCGGGCGGTTGGTCGGGATGACCACCACTTCCAGGTTGTAGATGCTCTGGAATTCGTAGGCTTCGGTATCGGCCGTACCGGTCATGCCGGACAGCTTCTTGTACATGCGGAACAGGTTCTGGAAGGTGATGCTCGCCAGCGTCTGGTTCTCGCGCTGGACCGGCACGCCTTCCTTCGCTTCCACCGCCTGGTGCAGGCCATCGGACCAGCGACGGCCTGCCAGGGTGCGGCCGGTGAACTCATCGACGATCACCACCTCGCCATCGCGCACGATGTAATCGACGTCGCGCTGGTAGATGGCATGCGCGCGCAGGGCGGCATTGAGGTGGTGCACCACGGTCAGGTTCTGCGCCGCGTACAGGCCTTCGGTCTCGGCATTGAGGATGCCCGCCTCGACCAGCAACGCTTCGGCATGTTCCATGCCCGCTTCGGACAGGTGGACCTGCTTGCCCTTTTCATCGACCCAGAAATCGCCCTCGCCTTCCTCGGCTTCCTGCTTGATCAGGTGCGGGACGACGCGGTTGACGCGGATGTACAGCTCCGGGGAATCGTCGGCCGGGCCGGAAATGATCAGCGGGGTACGCGCTTCGTCGATCAGGATCGAGTCGACTTCGTCGACGATGGCGTAGTGCAGGCCGCGCTGGTAGCGGTCCGCGCGCGACAGCGCCATGTTGTCGCGCAGGTAGTCGAAGCCGAATTCGTTGTTGGTGCCGTAGGTGATGTCGCTGGCATAGGCCTCGCGCTTGTCGCCGTGCGGCATGCCCGGGTAGACCACGCCCACGCTCAGACCCAGCCAGTTGTACAGCTTGCCCATCTGCGCCGAGTCGCGGCGGGCCAGGTAGTCGTTGACGGTGACGACGTGGACGCCCTTGCCTTCCAGCGCATTGAGATACACCGGCAGCGTGGCGACCAGGGTCTTGCCCTCACCAGTGCGCATTTCGGCGATCTTGCCCAGGTGCAGGACCATGCCGCCGATCAGCTGGACATCGTAGTGGCGCATGCCGAGCACGCGCCGGCTGGCTTCACGGCAGACCGCGAACGCTTCCGGGAGCACCTTGTCCAGGGCTTCACCGTCAGCGATGCGCTGCTTGAACTCCGGGGTCTTGGCCTTGAGCTGCTCGTCGGAGAGCTTTTCGATTTCCGGCTCCAACGCATTGACCTTGGCGACGATGCGGTTGAGCTGGCGCAGCTGTCGTTCATTACGACTGCCGAAGACGCGGGTAAGCAGGCTGTTGATCATTGAAGGAACCGGTTGGAATGAGACGCCCCAACGGCGACGCTCCCCCGGGGGAATCGTCCGCCGCAAACGAAACAGGGCGCACTGCGCCCTGTCTATGGCAACACCCATTGTAGCTTGGGTCGGGGGCCTGGCGTTTCAAGCACCCCCTTCCGAAGCGAAAATCCGCGATCAGCCGCGCGAAACGCGCCCGACCGGGGTATTGCCGCCGTCACCGAGGAACTTGCGCGGGTTGACCACCTGGCCCCGTTCCCAGACCTCGAAGTGCACGTGGGCACCGGTGGAACGGCCCGTGGAACCGGCCTTGGCCACTTCCTGGCCTGCCCGGACCAGGTCACCCGGCTTCACCACCAGGCGCGAGTTGTGCGCGTAGCGGGTCACGTAGCCGTTGCCGTGGTCGACGTCGACCACGTTGCCGTAGCCGCCCTTCACGCCGGCGAAGCTGACCACGCCGTCTGCCACCGACATTACCGGGTCACCGACCTTGGCGTGGAAGTCCATGCCCTTGTGGGTGGCCGCACCGCGACCGAACGGATCGCTGCGGGTGCCGAAGTTGGAGGTGATGTAGGTATTGCGGATCGGCATGCGGCCGGGCACCGCGTTCTGCTCGAGCTGGTGGTCGAACATCAGCGATTCCATCACCGACAACTGGCGGCCTGAAGCAGCGAAGCGCTGCTCCAGCACCTGTAAGTCGGCGTTGACCGCGCTGACCGGGATGTCCTGGGTGGGGCCGGGCTCACCTTCACCGAGGCCGGGGGTCTCGTTGAAGTCGAATTCGCCGTCCTCCAGCTTGCCCATCTGGGTCAGCCGTTCGCCCAGGGCGTTGAGACGGGTGGCCTGCGCCTGCAGTTCACCCATCCGCGCTGCCAGCGCGTTGACCTGGGTCTGGGCGTCTTTCTGGGCCTGCGCCAGCTCGCGTTCCTGCTGGGCGACCTTGGCGTGGAGACGGGAATCATTGAACATGCTGCCACCGATACCGGCACCGAAGCCGATCAGGCAGCCAACCCCCAGCACACTGCCCAGCAGGGCCCGGGGTGAATCCTCGAAGTAGAAACGCAAACGCGCCAGCGGCGTCTTGGCCTTTCCTTCACGCGTTTTGATTACGATCTTTTTGAATGCCATCAGTGAGTTTTCATGTCTGAGCCGAAATCCAGTGCCCGTTCCCCATCAACGCCGAAGCCGGCGCTGGATGCGGTGATGGCGGATAAAGCCGGTAACCCACTGCGCCGCGCCTTGTGGCTCGACGCGCTGGACCGTCAGTTACGCCCCCATTTACCGCCTGCACTGGCCACCCGTTGCCGGCTGGCGAATGTAAACGGCGAGCACCTCGTTTTTCTCGTCGACTCCCCCGTGTGGCATGCCAAGTTGCGGCTTGCCGAAGCACAGTTGATCGACGCGGCCCGGTCCATCGGGCTGAAGGTCACCAAGGTGACCGTCAAAACTGCGTCTGTCCCTCCTCCCCGCTCCCCAGCGATCGACAACAGGAATGGCCCCCACGCAGTTTCAGCCGCCACGCACAAAGGGCTACGCGACGCGTTGGCTTGCCTGAAGGACATGGATCTCTCCAAATCCTGAAGGCATCGGGGCGTCCTGCCCCTTCCCCGACGCGTCACGAACATGTGAACTTGTCAGGGAACCGGCCTGCATCGTAGCCGTGGAACGTCGCCCAGTCGTTAGTCTTTTATTAAATTTGCGTTAAATTCAGCAAGAACCTCGATCAGGTTCACAAATCCGTGACCGACGTCGGCCAATGGTTCATTGACGTCAAGAACCTCGCGGACGTACCCCGAAAACGCGAAACGGCGCCATCGGCGCCGTTCGTTTTTCAATATATTCAATAGGTTGCGATAGATCAGGCGTAGGCCGGAACCCCGTACACGACCGGCGCCGTGGCGGCCGGCGCGTCATAGCTGACCCATTCCCACGCGCTGGCATCGGCCATCAGCGCCCGCACCAGCTTGTTGTTGAGCGCATGGCCGGACTTGAAGCCTTCGTAGGCACCCAGCACCTGGCCGCCGGCCAGGTACAGGTCGCCGATCGCGTCGAGGATCTTGTGG
Source organism: Stenotrophomonas sp. (assembly GCF_031995405.1). Classification (GTDB taxonomy): domain Bacteria; phylum Pseudomonadota; class Gammaproteobacteria; order Xanthomonadales; family Xanthomonadaceae; genus Stenotrophomonas. The sequence continues at coordinate 5,068 of NZ_DAMAGC010000068.1, forward strand.
CGCACGAATTCGTCGGCGTAACGCAGGCCGTCGTCGTTGAGCACGCGGAATTCGTCGAGCACGATGGCATTGTCCATCGACCCGCCCAGACCCAGGTTGCGCTCGCGCATGTACTCCAGGTCGCGCATGAAGCCGAAGGTGCGTGCGCGGGAGATTTCCCTGGTGTAGGCGGCCGTGGAGAACTCGATCTCGGCACGCGACTGCTTGGCCGGGATCATCGGATGATCGAACTGGATGGTGAAACCGAGCTTGTAGCCCTCGTAGGGCTCGAAGCGCGCGACCTTGTCGCCTTCGGTCACTTCCACTGGCTTGAGAATGCGGATGAAACGCTTGGGGGCGTCCTGCTCGGCGATGCCTGCCGACTGCAGCAGGAACACGAACGGACCGGAGGAGCCGTCCATGATCGGCAGCTCGGCCGAGGACAGTTCCACGATGATGTTGTCCACGCCCAGGCCGGCCAGGGCCGACATCAGGTGTTCGACGGTCTGGATCTTGGCCTCGTGGTAGGTCAGCCCGGTGCACAGGGTGACTTCGGTGACCAGGTCCGCGCGCGCCGGCACTTCCACCACCGGGTCCAGATCGACCCGCCGGAACACGATGCCATGGTTGACCGGTGCCGGGCGCAGGGTCATGTAGACCTTGTCACCGCTGTGCAGGCCAACGCCGGTGGCGCGGATCGTGTTCTTGAGGGTTCGTTGCGGAATCATGGGGGGCAGGACCGGGAAAGCGCGCAATCAGCGCGACGGTGACAAACAAGAATAACACGCACTACCGCTACCCCTTTCTGAACCGAAAGACGGGCAGCGCCGCACACACGTGCCAGGGGCACGAAGGCGGCAGACTGCCGGGCCGATCCTGGCCCGGCAGCAAGGGACATGGAGGCGCCTACCGGGGAGGACAAGACCCCGGCATGCACTCCTCAGTCCGCCTGGCGGCGCAGGAACGCCGGGATGTCCAGGTAGTCGTTGGGCAGTTCGGCAGCAGCGGGGCCCGAGGAGGACGGGGCCGACGGCGCCACGGTGTCCGCGCTGGGACGACGCAGGCCCATGCCCATGCCCATGCCGCCGACGGCCTTGGACACGGCATCGCCGCCGGTGTCGAACTCGCCGAACTCCGGCTGGCCGGTGGTGGCGTTGCGGACCAGCTTGATCGGCGCGCGCTCGCCCGGACGCTGGGTCTTGGCAGCGACGGCACGGTTCAGGCCGGTGGCGACCACGGTCACGCGGACTTCGTCCTGCATGTCCGGATCCAGCACCGTACCGACCACCACGGTGGCGTCTTCGGAGGCGAAGCCATCGATGGTGCGGCCGATCTCGTCGAACTCGGCCATGGTGAAGTCGGCGCCGGCGGTGATGTTGACCAGGATGCCGTTGGCACCGGCCAGGTTCACATCATCCAGCAGCGGGTTCTGGATGGCGGCTTCGGCGGCGGCCTGGGCGCGGTCATCGCCACGTGCGGTACCGGTGCCCATCATCGCCAGGCCCATTTCGGACATGACGGTGCGGACGTCGGCGAAGTCGACGTTGATCAGGCCCGGACGCACGATCAGGTCGGCGATGCCCTGGACGGCGCCCTGGAGGACGTCGTTGGCGGCACGGAAGGCCTGGATCATGGTGGCGTTGCGGCCCAGCACGGTGATCAGCTTTTCGTTGGGGATGGTGATCAGCGAATCGCAATGCTGGCTCAGTTCCTCGATGCCCTTCAGCGCGACCTGCATGCGGCGACGGCCTTCGAACGGGAACGGCTTGGTGACCACGGCGACGGTCAGGATGCCCATCTCCTTGGCCAGCTGTGCAACTACCGGGGCTGCGCCGGTGCCGGTGCCGCCGCCCATGCCGGCGGTGATGAACACCATGTCCGCACCCTGCAGGGCGTCCATGATGCGCTCGCGGTCTTCCAGCGCGGCCTGGCGGCCCACTTCCGGATTCGCACCGGCGCCCAGGCCCTTGGTGACGTTGGTACCCAGCTGCAGCTGCAGCTTGGCACCGCAATTCTTGATGGCCTGCGAGTCGGTGTTGGCGGTGATGAATTCCACGCCGTCCACACTGGTGCTGACCATGTGCGCCACGGCGTTGCCGCCGCCGCCGCCCACGCCGATCACCTTGATCACCGCATTGGGTGCCATCTTTTCAATCAGTTCGAAATGCGCCATGTCCGTGTCCTCTTGATGCCGTTTACGCGGGACGGGGGCGTTGGAGATTCCTTCTCCTGTCCTCCCCCACCGTCGTGCCGGCGAGTTGTAGTTGGTTTGCCCTGGCCGGTTCGCACCGGTTGCGGCCGTGTTGCCTGCTTCAATGAACGGCCGGGGGGCCGCGGTGTTGCCGTCGTTCCAGTTGCATCGCACTGCGTGGTGTTGCCGGTGTTGCGTGGACTACGTGGATTTTTCGGGAACTGCTTATCGCGTGTTGCATGTGTACTGCGTGTCAGTGCCGCGCTCAGAATTCGCCGCGGAACCAGGTCTTGAGTTTCTTGAACATGCTGCCGGCGCGCCCGGTGGGCAGCGACGGACGGCGCGGGTGTTCGATCTGGCTGCCCATCAGCAGCAGGCCTACGCCGGTGGCGTGGACCGGATTGCCGACCACTTCACCCAGCCCGGTAACGTGCTGCGGAATGCCGACGCGTACCGGCATCTGCAGCATTTCCTCGGCCAGTTCGACCACGCCTTCCATCTTCGAGGCACCGCCGGTGAGCACCATGCCGGCGCGCACCAGTTCCTCGAAACCGGAACGGCGCAGTTCGGCCTGCACCATCTCGAAGATTTCCTCGTAACGTCCCTGCACCGCCTGGGCGAGTGCGTGGCGCGGCATCCGGCGCGGCGGACGATCGCCGACGCTGGGCACCTGGATGCTTTCCTCGGCGGTGGCCAACTGGGCCAGGGCGCAGGCGTAGCGCACCTTGATCTGTTCGGCTTCCGGGGTCGGGGTGCGCAGCATGTGCGCGATGTCGTTGGTGACGTGATCGCCAGCGATCGGCAGCGACGCGGTGTGGCAGATCGCGCCCTGCACGAACACGGCCAGGTCGGTGGTGCCCGCGCCCATGTCCACCAGCACCACGCCCAGCTCGCGCTCGTCGGCGGTCAGCACGGCGACGCTGGAGGCCAGCGAGGACAGCACCAGGTCGTCCACCTGCAGGCCGCAGCGCTGCACGCACTTGGAAATGTTGGCCGCGGCCGACTGCGCGCACACCACCAAGTGCGCGTGCACCTCCAGGCGCACGCCGGTCATGCCGACCGGGTTGCGGATGCCTTCCTGCGAATCGTCCAGCACGTACTCGCGCGGGATCGCATGCAGGATCTTCTGGTCGGCCGGGATCGCCACGGCCTTGGCCGCATCGAGCACGCGGTCCAGGTCGCCCCAGGTCACTTCACCGTCGCGGATCGGCACGATCCCGGGCGAGTTCTTGCACTGCACGTGGTTGCCGGAGATGGAGGCATACACCGAGCGGATCTCGCAGCCGGCCATCAGCTCGGCCTCTTCGACCGCGCGCTGGATGGACTGCACCGTCGATTCGATATCCACCACCACGCCGCGCTTGAGCCCGCGCGATTCGTGCGAGCCGATGCCGATGACCTCGATCGGATTGCCCGGCGAATACTCGCCGACCAGCGCCACCACCTTGGAGGTGCCGATATCCAGTCCGACGATCAGTGATTTGTCACCCTTGCGATTCATGTCCTGTCCTGCGCCGGTTTCGGCGCGGTTGCGGCCGGGGTACCCCAGCTCAGCGTGAAGCCATTGGTATATCGGAGGTCGGCGCGTTCGATCGGCGCCTGCGGGTTGGCCAGCTGCGGCAGCACGCGCACGAACCGCTGCAGACGCGAGCGCGCGTCATCGCGGCCGACCACCACTTCGGTGCCATTGCTGAGCAGCAGCGACCAGCTGCCGCGGGCATCCATGGTGACCCGCTTGACGTCCACCCCGGCCGGCGCGAACAGCGCACGTGCATCGTTGTAGAGCGCCACCACTTCTTCGGTCTGCGAGTCCGGGCCGTCCAGGTCGGGCAGCTGCAGGTCCTGCAGTTTCTTGGGCGTGGCAAACAGCTTGCCCTGCTCGGAGAGCAGGCGGTCCTGGCCCCAGCGCGCGAACGGCTTGTGCTCGACCAGGCTGATTTCCAGCACGTCCGGCCACTGCTTGCGCACCTGCGCGCTTTCCACCCACGGCAGCTTCTCGATGGCGTCCTGCGCATCCTGCAGCTTGACCGCGAAGAAGCCCGCCTTGGCGTACGGCAGCACCACCTGCTGCAGCTGTTCGGCCGGCACCCGCTTGAACTCGGCGTGCACGCGCAGCTTGGCCAGCGGCCAGCGTTCGGCACCGACCCAGCCGTTGAGCACCGCCACCACGGGCAGCGCCACGACCGACAGGGCCAGCAGCCAGACGAAGATGCGCAGCACCGCGTTCATGCGTGGGCACGCTCCCTGTCCAGGTCCAGCAGGTTGATCGGCAGGGTCTGTTCCAGCACGCGCCAGACCAGTTCCTCGAAGCCGATGCCGGCCTGCGCGGCAGCCTTGGGTACCAGCGAGTGGCTGGTCATGCCCGGCGCGGTGTTCACTTCCAGCAGGTAGAAGCGGCCGCTGTCGCGGTCGCGCATCACGTCCACCCGACCCCAGCCGTGGCAACCAGCGGCCTGGAAGGCGGCCAGCGCGATACGGCGGATGTCGGCTTCGTCATCGCCGTCCAGGCCGGGGCACAGGTACTGGGTGTCCTCGGCGATGTACTTGGCGTTGTAGTCGTACCACTGGCCCTTGGGCACGATACGGATCGACGGCAGCGCCTGGTCGCCCAGGATCGCCACGGTGAGTTCGTCGCCCACCACCATCTGTTCCATCAGCAGCTGGCCGTCGTAACGCGCGGCCAGCGCCACCGCGTCGTCCAGGCCGGCGTCGTCGGTGACCCGGCTGATGCCCACGCTGGAGCCTTCGTTGGCGGGCTTGACCACCACCGGCAGGCCGAGCTCGGCGGCGGCGGCATGCACGTCCACGCCGTCCACCAGCTTGACGTAGCGCGGGGTCGGCAGGCCCAGCGACAGCCACACCTGCTTGGTGCGGATCTTGTCCATGCTCAACGCCGAGCCAAGCACGCTGGAGCCGGTGTACGGCACGCCGAAGGCATCCATCAGCCCCTGTACGATGCCGTCCTCACCGCCCCCGTTGTGGCCGTGCAGGATGTTGAACACGCGGTCGAAACGCTTTTCCACCAGCGCCAGCGCCAGCGCCGGGATGCCGTCCACGGCCACCGCGTCGACGCCGCGCGCACGCAGCGCGGCGATCACGTTGCGGCCCGAATCCAGCGACACCTCGCGTTCGCTGGAGGTGCCGCCAAGCAGCACCGCGACGCGGCCGAACACGGCCGGGTCGGTGACGCGCAGCGACGGGAAGAAGATCGGGTTCATGCCTCCGGGGTCTCCGTGAATCCTTCGGTTGCGATCAGCTGCGCCACGTGGCCGATGTCGCCGGCGCCCATCATCAGCAGCAGGTCGCCGTCCTGCAGCACGTCGGGCAGCACGTGCGACAGCTCGGCGGTATGCCCCACCACGACCGGCTCGCTGCGGCCGCGCGCGCGGATGGCGCGCGCCAACGAGCGCGAGTCGGCGCCCGGGATCGGCGCTTCGCCGGCCGGGTAGACCTCGCTCAGCACCAGCGCGTCCACTTCGGAGAGCACCGCGGCAAAGGCATCGAACTGGTCGCGGGTACGGCTGTAGCGGTGCGGCTGGAACGCCACCACCAGGCGCTGGTCCGGCCAGCCACCGCGGGCGGCGGCGAACACCGCGGCCAGCTCACGCGGGTGATGACCGTAGTCATCGATCACCCGGACCTTGGCGCCGGTGGCGGTGGTGACGATACCCAGGTCGTTGAAGCGACGGCCGATGCCGGCGAAGCTTTCCAGCGCGCGGGCGATCGCCTCCGGCGCCACGCCCAGCTGCCAGCCCACCGCAGCGGCGGCCAGCGCGTTGAGCACGTTGTGCGCGCCCGGCAGCGCCAGCGTCACCGGATGGCTGCTGCCTTCGGGCAGGCGCAGGGTGAAGCGCATGCGCGGGCCGTCCTGGACCACGTCCTCGGCACGCACGTCGGCATTGCTGCTCATGCCATAGCTCATGACATGGCGCGGGGTCTGCGCGGCCAGCGCGGCCACTTCCGGATCGTCGATGCACAGCACGGCCAGGCCGTAGAACGGCAGGCGCTGCAGGAACTCGGCGAAGGCGGCCTGGACGCGCGCGAAATCGTTGCCGTAGTTTTCCAGGTGATCCGAATCGATGTTGGTGATCACCGATACCAGCGGGTTCAGGCGCAGGAAGCTGCCATCGCTCTCATCGGCTTCGGCCACCAGCCACTGGCCACCGCCAAGCTTGGCGTTGGCACCGGCGGCCAGCAGCTGGCCACCGATCACGAAGGTCGGGTCCAGCCCGCCTTCGCTCAGCACCGCGGCGGTGAGGCTGGTGGTGGTGGTCTTGCCGTGGGTGCCGGCCACCGCGATGCCGCGGCGGAAGCGCATCAGTTCGGCCAGCATGGCCGCACGCGGCATGATCGGAATGCGCTGACTGCGCGCTTCCATCAGCTCGGGGTTGTCATCGCGGATCGCGCTGGACACCACCACGCAGTCGGTACCCAGCACGTTGGCCGCCGAATGGCCGCGCATCACGCGCGCACCGAGGCTGGCCAGGCGCCGGGTCGCGGCATTGTCGGCGTTGTCCGAACCGGACACTTCATAGCCCAGGGTCAGCATCACTTCGGCGATGCCGCTCATGCCGGTGCCGCCGATGCCGACGAAGTGCACGCGCGGGAAGGCGCGGACCAGGTCGTTGGTGTCGTGCAGGCGACGGATCATGCGCGGCCTCGCGGCAGGCGTGCGCGGTGGCGCATAGCGGTCTTCATTTGGATTCCTCGAGGATGATGTCGGCGATGCGCTCTGCGGCATCGACCTTGGCCAGGGCACGCGCGGCGTTGGCCATCTGCATGCGTCGGGCGGAATTTTCGGACAATTCGCGCAGCACGCCTTCAAGGTGCGCGGCCAGCGTTTCATCCTGCTTCAGCAACACGGCCGCGCCACGCTCGACCAGGTACTCCGCATTGCGGGTCTGGTGATCGTCGACGGCGGCGGCGAAGGGTACCAGCACGCTGCCGACACCGACCGCGCACAGCTCGGCCAGGGTCGAGGCACCGGAGCGGCACACCACCAGGTCGGCCCAGGCGAACGCCTCGGCCATGTCGGCGATGAAGGCGTCCACGCGGGCGTCGACACCGGCATCGCGGTAGGCCGCCAGCGCTTCGGCATGCAGCTTCTCACCGCTCTGGTGGCGCACCTCGATGGCGACGCGGCTGCCCAGTGCCGCCAGCGCCTGCGGCACCGCAGTATTCAATGCGCGCGCGCCCTGGCTGCCGCCGAGCACCAGCAGGCGCAGCGGCCCCTGGCGGTTGGCCAGGCGCACATCCGGCGGTGCGATCGCCGCGATTTCCGCACGCACCGGATTGCCCACCGCTTCCTCGCGCTGGGCGAAGCTGCCGGGGAAGCCGGTCAGCACGCGGCGCGCGAAGCGCGACAGGATGCGGTTGGTCAGGCCCGGCGCGCGGTTCTGTTCGTGCACCAGCAGCGGCAGCCCATGCAGGCGCGCGGCCAGGCCACCGGGGCCGGAGGCGAAGCCGCCGAAGGCGATCACCGCGCGCGGCTGGCGGTCGCGGATCAGGAAGCCGGCCGCACGCACCGCGCGCAGCAGGCGTGCCGGTGCGGCGAGCAGGGCCAGCTTGCCCTTGCCACGCAGGCCACTGATGGCCAGCGTGTCGATGTGGATGTCGTGCGGCGGCACCAGGCGTGTTTCCATGCCGCCGTCGCTGCCCAGCCAGGTCACCGGAATGCCGCGCGTGCGCAGCACCCTGGCCACGGCCAGGCCCGGGAAGATGTGCCCACCGGTACCGCCGGCCATGATCATCACGGGACGCGGGGAAGAAGTCGGGCGGGTGCTCATCCCATCCTCCCCAGGGTCGGTTCGATGCGCTGCTGCATGCGGCTGGTGCCACGCGGCGAGCTGTCGCGGGGCGTACCGTCGCGCGGGGTGCTGTCCTGCATCGCGGCCGCCACGTCCGACGCGCCCGGCGCCCTGCCCGGCTCGGCGGCGATCGGCTCCTCGCCTTCGGCCACGTGCATGCGCACGGCCTGGCGGCGCTCGGCGCGATCCAGTTCGTAGGACACCCGCAACAGCAGGCCCATCGCCACGCAGGTCATCAGCACGCTGGAACCGCCGGCGGAAATCAGCGGCAGGGTCAGGCCCTTGGTCGGCAGGATGCCGAGGTTGACCCCGATCGAGACGAAGCTCTGCATGCTCACCCACAGGCCGATGCCGAAGGCGATGTAGCCGGAGAAGTGCCGCTTCATTTCCACGCAGCGCATGCCGATCCAGAACGCGCGACCGGCCAGCAGGGCGTACAGCCCCACGATCAGGCAGGTGCCGAGGAAGCCCAGTTCTTCGGCGGTGACCGAGAAGATGAAGTCGGTGTGCGCTTCGGGCAGGTAATAGAGCTTCTGCACCGAATTACCCAGGCCCACGCCGGTCCATTCGCCACGGCCCACGGCCATCAGCGCGTTGGACAGCTGGTAGCCGTCGCCCTGCTGGTCGGCCCACGGGTCCCAGAAGGAGGTGATGCGGCGCATGCGGTAGGGCTCGATGATCGCCAGCGCGCTCATCGCCACCAGGCCGAACACGATCGGCATCGACATGCGCGGCAGGTTCACCCCGCCCAGCACCAGCATGCCGGCGGTGATCGCCAGCAGCAGCGTCGACGAACCGAAGTCCGGCTGCAGCAGCAGCAGCACCACCAGCGCGCCGGCCACGCCGAGCGGCTTGAGCATCGCCGGCCAGGTCGCGTTGACCTCGTCGCGGAAGCGCACCAGGTAGCTGGACAGCCACACGATGTAGAGCACCTTGACCGCTTCGACGGTCTGGAACTTGGAGAAGCCCAGGTTGATCCAGCGGCGGGCGCCGTTGACGCTGCTGCCCAGGCCGGGAATGAACACCACCACCAGCAGCGCAAAGCAGCCCAGCAGCAGCACCTGGTTGTACTGCTCGATGGTCTTGAGCTCGGTGCGCATGGCGATGATCGCCAGCACGATGCCCACCGCCAGGAAGATCAGGTGGCGGTTGAGGTAGTAGAACGGACTGCTCATCAACGCGATCGAGCTCGACGCGACCATCACCACGCCCAGCCCGGTGAGCGTGATGATCGCGCCCAGCAGCCACTTGTCGAAGTGGCCTCCGATGGCTTCAAGGCGGGTTGCCTGGCGCGACAGGTCATTCATCAGCGGACCTTCAACGTGGCCAGGCCGATCAGCACCAGCACCACCGAGATGATCCAGAAGCGCACGATCACGCGCGGCTCCGGCCAGCCCTTAAGTTCGAAGTGGTGGTGGATCGGGGCCATGCGGAACACGCGCTTGCCGGTGAGCTTGAACGAGGCCACCTGGATCATCACCGACAGGGTTTCAATGACGAACACGCCGCCCATGATCACCAGCACCAGCTCCTGGCGGGTGATCACCGCGATCGTGCCCAGCACCGCTCCCAGCGCCAGCGCGCCGATGTCGCCCATGAAGACCATGGCCGGGTAGGTGTTGAACCACAGGAAGCCCAGGCCTGCGCCGGCAATCGCCGCGCAGATGATCACCAGTTCACCGGCGCCGGGGATCTGCGGGATCTGCAGGTAGCTGGAGAACACCACGTTGCCCGAGGCGTAGGCGAACACGCCCAGCGCGCAGGCCACCAGCACGGTCGGCATGATCGCCAGGCCGTCCAGGCCGTCGGTCAGGTTGACCGCGTTGGAGAACCCGACGATCCAGAAGTAGGCGATGGCCACGAAGCTGATGCCGGCCAGCGGCAGCGCCACCGACTTGAACATCGGGATGTAGAAGGTCAACGCCGCCGGGACATCGGCGGTGTAGAACAGGAACAGGCCCGCCGCCAGGCCGAAGATCGACTGCAGCAGGTATTTCCAGCGCGACTTCAGGCCGTTCGGGTCGCGGCGCACGATCTTGATCCAGTCGTCGTACCAGCCGATGGCGCCGAAGCACAGCATCACCGCCAGCACCACCCACACGTAGCGGTTGCGCAGGTCGGCCCACAGCAGCACCGACAGGGTGATGGTCAGCAGGATCAGCGAACCGCCCATGGTCGGCGTGCCGGCCTTGGAGAAGTGGGTCTGCGGGCCGTCGGTGCGGATCGGCTGGCCGCCCTTGAACTGGGCCAGCTTGCGGATCATCGCCGGGCCCAGCCACAGCGACAGGAACAGCGCGGTCAGCGCGGCGAGGATGCCGCGCAGAGTCAGATAGCCGAACAGCCCGAACAGGCTCTCCAACTGCTGCAACCATCGGGCCAGTTCAAGCAACATTGGGGCTTTCCTCTCCTCGCGCCAGCAGCGCTTTTACAATTTTGTCCATGGCACTGCCGCGCGAGCCCTTGACCAGGCAGCGCACGCCAGCATGCAGTTCGTCGCCGAGCGCGGCGGCCAGCGTGTCGTGGTCCGCGAAGTGCCGACCGCCCTCGCCGAATGCGGTCGATGCGGCCGCACTGAGCGTGCCCAGGGTGTACAGGCGCTTGAGCCCGGCATCGCGCGCGCGGCGCCCGGCCTGGGCATGCAGCGCTTCGCCGTCCGGGCCGAGTTCACGCATGTCGCCCAGCACCAGCCAGCCCTCGGCCTTGCCGCCGGCCAGCGCATCGATCGCCGCGGCCAGCGAGCCGGGATTGGCGTTGTAGCTGTCATCGATCAGCACCGCGCCGTTGGGCAGCTGGTGCGCGATCTGGCGGCCGGGAACGGGTTCGGCGCGGGCCAGGCCCGAGGCGATCTGGTCCAGGCCGATGCCGGCGGCCAGCGCCAGCGCGGCAGCGGCCAGCGCATTGCTGATGTTGTGCCGACCCGGCAGCGCCAGCGCGATCTCGATGCTGCCCTGCGGGCTGGTGAGCAGGAACTGGCTGCCCGAGGCGCTCGGACGGATCGCCAGCGCGGACACATCGGCGCTGTGGTCCAGCCCATAGCGCAGCACGCGGCTGCGCGGCGGCTGGCCGACGATGCGCTGCTCGAACCAGATACCGAACGCGTCATCGGCATTGATCACCGCCACGCCATCGGCCGGCAGCGCGGCGTAGATCGCGCCCTTGGTGGTGGCCACGCCCTGCAGGCTGCCCATCCGCTCCAGGTGCGCCGGGGCGATGTTGTTCACCAAGGCGTAGCGCGGGCGGACGATCTCGGTGAGGTAGGCGATGTCGCCCGGCTTGCCGGCGCCCATCTCGTAGATGGCGAAGTCGGCATCTTCGGGCGCATCGAGCACCGCCAGCGGCAGCCCGATCTCGTTGTTGCGGTTGCCCGGATTGGCGTACACGACCTTGTGCTGTTCGCGCGCGACCTGCTCCAGGATGGCCAGCAACAGGCTCTTGACGCTGGTCTTGCCGTTGCTGCCGGTGATGGCGAACACGGCGGTGCTGCGGTCACGCTGCATGCCGTGGGCGATCCGGCCGAGCGCGTGTTCGCTGTCGGCGACCACGATCTGCGGCACGGGCAGGTCGAGCAGGCGCTCCACCAGCATCGCCGAAGCGCCGCGCGCGATCGCGTCGGCGGCGAAATCATGGCCGTCGAAACGTTCACCGCGCAGCGCCACGTACAGGCTGCCCGGGGCGAGCGTGCGGGTGTCGTTGCTGATGGCGTCGATGGCGGTGTCATCGCCATGGATCTCGCCACCGGCCCAATGCGCGATCAGCGACAGCGGGGTGCGCTTCATGGGGCCACCTCCCGCATCCGCGACGCCAGCACGCGGCCGGCGACCTCGGTGTCGTCGAAGGCATGCTTGACGCCGTGGACTTCCTGATACGGCTCATGCCCCTTGCCGGCGATCAGCACGATGTCACCGGCGCCGGCCAGGCCGATCGCGGTGGCGATGGAGGCGGCGCGGTCGCGCTGCACGGTGGCGGCAGCGGGCGAACTCAGGCCGGCGACGATGTCGGCCACGATCACGTCGCCATCTTCGCCACGCGGATTGTCGTCGGTGACGATCACCACGTCGGCGAGTTTCTCGGCGATGGCCGCCATCTGCGGACGCTTGCCGGTGTCGCGTTCACCGCCACAGCCGAACACGCAGACCAGGCGTCCGGCCAGATGATCGTGCAGGCTGCCGAGCGCCTGTTCCAGCGCGTCGGGGGTGTGCGCGTAATCGACCACCACGGTGGGCAGCCCGTGCTCGCCGCCCAGGCGGTTCATGCGCCCGGCGATCGGCTGCAGCTGCGAGAGCAGGTCTGCGATTGCAGCCGGTGCATGGTCGAGTGCGAGCAAGGCACCGGCCACGGCCAGCAGATTGTCCACGTTGAAGCGGCCCAGCAGCGGTGACTGTACCGGGTAGCGCGCGCCATCGACCACCAGGTCGAAGGCGATGCCGCGGCCATCGAGCTTCAGCGAATCGGCACGCAGCGTGGCCTGCTGCGCGCCGCGCGAGCTCAGCCCGATCTGGCGAACGCCGGCCTCGACGGTACGCAGCAGTTCGCTGCCGAAGCTGTCGTCCAGATTGACCACCGCCGCCTTGAGACCCTCGCGGTGGAACAGCTTGGCCTTGGCCGCGCCGTACTGCGCCATGTCGCCGTGGTAATCGAGATGATCGCGGGTGAGGTTGGTGAACACCGCCACGTCATAGTGCACGGCGTCCACGCGGCCCTGGTCCAGGGCGTGCGAGCTGACTTCCATCGCCACCGCCTGCGCACCGTCGTCGCGCAGTTGCGCCAGCACCTGGTGCATCTGCAGCACCAGCGGGGTGGTGAAGCCGGTCGGCACGACATGGCCATAAAGACCCACGCCCAACGTGCCGATACTTCCACTGCGGGTGCCGAGCAGGTGCCAGGCCTGGGCCAGCAGCTGTACGGTGGAGGTCTTGCCGTTGGTGCCGGTCACCCCGACCATCGTCATCGCGCGCGACGGGCGGCCGTGGAACTGGTCGGCCATGGCGCCCATGCGATTGCGCAGGCCCGGCACGGCGATCGCGTCGGCCGGGGCCGGCAGACCGGTCGGGGCCGGCGGATCGAACAGGATCGCACCGGCGCCATTGGCCCGCGCCTGGTCGACAAAGCCCAGCCCGTGCGCGCCGAAGCCGGCGATCGCCACGAAGGCATCGCCCGGGCGCACGGCGCGGCTGTCCAGCACCAGGCCGGTGATGGACGGATCGTGGCGGAGCGCCACGTCGGGAATCAACTGCGAAAGCAACATCGTCTGGCTCATTGGGTGCCTCCCTGCGGGGGCGGCACCGTGGCGTGCGCGCTGGGCAGCGCGGCATCGAATTCGGCGGCGGCATCCGGGGCGATCACCGTTTCCGGCGGCGGCATCGGCAGCACCGAAGCGGCGTGCCCCATCTTTCCGGACTGCTGGGCGGCCAGCCACGACTCGATGTCGTCCGGCGGCACGTCCATCAGGCGCAGCGCGCCTTCCATCACGTTGTGGAACACCGGCGCGGACACCAGGCCGCCGTAATACTTGCCGGCCTGCGGGTCGTTGATCACGATGACCGTGGCAAAGCGCGGGTTGGTAGCCGGCACCACGCCGGCGAACAGCGCGTTGTAATGCCCGCGTTCGTACCCGCCCGGCCCGGCCTTGCGGGCGGTACCGGTCTTGCCGGCCACGTGGTAACCCAGCACCGCCGCCTGCTTGGCGCCGCCCTGGGTGACCACGGTTTCCATCATCGCCACGACCTGCCTGGCAACGTTCTCATCGATGATCTGCTTGCCTTCGTTGCGCTGGCCCTTGACGAAGGTCGGCGCGATCAGCTTGCCGCCGTTGCCCAGCGCCGAGTAGGCGGTGGCGATCTGCAGCGGCGTGACATTCAGGCCATAGCCGTAGGACATGGTGGTCTTGGACGAACCACTCCAGCGCGCCGGACGCGGCAGCACGCCGGCCGATTCACCCGGGAACCCGCTGTGCGGGGAGACGCCGTACCCGAAGCTGTGGACGTGGTCGTAGAAGACCTGGTCGGGCATCTTCGCGGCGATCTTGGCCGCGCCGATGTTCGAGCTGCGGGTGATCACGCCGGTGACGTTGAGCACGCCATTATTGCGCGGCACGTCCTTGATGGTGAAGCGGCCCACGGACATGTAGCCCGGGTTGGTGTCCACCGTGGTGTCCTTGGTGACCACGCCGGACTGCAGCGCCGAGGCGATGGTCAACGGCTTCATGGTCGAACCGGGCTCGACCAGGTCGGTCACCGCGCGGTTGCGACGGGTGTCCGGGGCCGCGCCGCCGACCGAATTGGGGTTGTAGGTGGGCAGGTTGACCATCGCCAGCACTTCGCCGGTGGCCACGTCCATGATCACCATCGAGCCGCCGGCCGCCTTGTTGGCGATCAGCGCGTTGCGCAGCTCCTTGAAGGCCAGGAACTGGATGCGGCGGTCGATGCTGAGGGTCAGGTCCTTGCCCGGCTCGGCGGGGCGCAGCAGGTCGCTTTCGACCGTATCGCCCTTGCGGTTGCGGATTACCCGCTTGGCGCCGGCCTTGCCGCGCAGCCATTCATCGAAGGCCAGCTCCAGCCCTTCCTGGCCGCGGTCGTCGATGTTGGTGAAGCCCAGCACGTGCGCCATCGCCTCACCCTGCGGGTAGAAGCGACGGAACTCGCGCTGCGAGGCCACGCCCGGAATCTTCAGCGCGACGACCTTTTCCGCCTCGTCCGGATTGATCCGGCGACGCAGGTACATGAATTCCTTGTCCGACTTCTGTGCCAGCTTGGAGGTCAGCTCGTCCAGCGGCATGCCCAGCGCGGTGGCCAGCTCGGGAATGCGATCCTGCGAGCGCAGCAGTTCCTGCGGGTTGACCCAGATCGAGGCGACCGGCGTGGACACGGCAACGGGCTCGCCGTTGCGGTCGGTGATCATGCCGCGCGAGGTATTGATCGGCAGCTCGCGCAGGTAGCGCGCTTCGCCCTGGCGCTGGTAGAAATCGCTGTTGATGATCTGCACGTAAGCCGCGCGGCCCACCAGCGACACCGAGCACAGCCCCAGCGCCAGGCCCACCCACTTCAGGCGCTGGCGCAGGTTGAAACTGTTGCGTGCGCGGTTGCGACCGGACTTGTTCATGGCCGTACCACCACCACGTCGGTCGCTTCGGGGAACTTCATGCCGAGTTTTTCGCGGGCGACGCGGTCGACCCGGGTAGCCTCGGCCAGGGTCGCCTGCTCCAGCTGCAGGCGGCCGAATTCGATGTTGATCTCATCGCGCGCGCGCTCGACCTTGGACAACTCGATGAAGGTCTGGCGGTGGCGGTGGCGCATGAACACCACACCGATCGCCGAAGCGATGGTGCAGGCCAGCAGCACGATGAGCAGCAGGCGACTCACCCGGCCACCTCGCGCTTTTCGGCCACGCGCAGCACCGCGCTGCGCGAGCGCGGGTTGACCGCCAGCTCGTCGTCTTCGGCCTTGATGGCGCCACCGTGCAGCTCCAGGGTCGGCACGAAGGGCTGCGCTTCGGGCAGCCGACGGTTGCTCGGCGGTGCCTTGGCATGGCGGTTCATGAACTGCTTGACGATGCGGTCTTCCAGCGAATGGAAACTGATCACCGCCAGTCGGCCACCGGGCTTGAGCCGCGCCATCGCCGCGTCCAGGCCGGCTTCGAGGTCGGCCAGTTCGCGATTGATGTGGATGCGGATGGCTTGGAAACTGCGCGTGGCCGGGTTGATCTTGTCCTTGCCCCGCGGCATCACCGCGGCGATCGCATCGGCCAGTTCAGCGGTACGGGTGAACGGCTGCTTCTCGCGGCGGGCCACCAGGGCACGGGCGATGCGCCGGCTCTGGCGTTCTTCGCCGTAGGTCCACAACACGTCGGCGATCTCGCGCTCTTCGGCACGGTTGAGCCACTGGGCCGCGCTTTCGCCGCTGTCCGGGTCCATGCGCATGTCCAGCGGGCCGTCCTTGCCGAAACTGAAACCGCGCTCGGCCACGTCCAGCTGCGGCGAAGACACGCCAAGGTCGAACAGCACCCCGTCCAGGCCTTCGGCCGTGGCGTCCCAGTGCAGCAGGTCGGCGAAGCTGCCACGGAAGATCGACACGCGCGGGTCCGGCGCGAAATCACGCTCGGCTACCGCAATCGCTTCGGGATCCTTGTCCATGACCAGCAGCCGGCCTCCGGGACCGAGTTGCTCGAGCACGCCACGGGCGTGACCGCCACGACCAAACGTGCCATCGAGATACGTACCGTTTTCGATCACCCTCAGGCCTTCCAGGACCTGCGTGTACAGCACCGGCAGGTGCCCCGCCGGCGACTGCGACACCGGAAGGTGACCGGTCTGCGCTGCTCCGCGCATCCGGGCACCCCGGCTCACAACTTCAGGTCGAGCAACCCATCGCCCAGATCCCCGTCAGACAACGTCTGCTGGATCAACGCGCGATGTGCCTGCTCGCTCCACAATTCGAATTTGTCACCCATGCCCAGCAGAACCGCCTTCTTTTCAATGCCAACGGCACCGCGGT